>CAYNKW010000034.1:0-24446 GCA_964397845.1 uncultured Anaerolineae bacterium | reverse complement strand
CGAGGCTCCTTCATACCTCGACCATTATTTGTACCGGACTTTGGCAAATTGTTGAGCGCTTGATTTCATCACAGATTAACACAGATTCTCGCAGATTGGGCCAGGAATCATTAGGAATTCTGGGTTAATCTGTGGTTGATGAATTCATCCTGATCAACGAGGCTGGTGTGCAATTGATTTCAGGCAGCCTCGACGGTGAGCTGGCCATGGACGACGTGGTCTACCAGTGTGAGAACCTTACAGCGGATGATATCGAGTTCCTGCGCCGAGTGGAGCGGGGAATGGCCATTGTGGCTGACGTCAGCCGCTCTGACCTGTTGCTCTACTGCTTGCTGGACTTGAGGCATGCGGTCGTCGTGGCCCAGGCTGTTCCTCACTCCATTCACCCCATCTCCTTACACCGGCTGGCCGGGCGCCGAGTCACAGCAGTGGAGGAACCACACGTCTTATGCAGCCTGCTGAAGCGCCGCCGGGCTCGCGGTGATCTGGGCCTTATTGCCAATGGCGCGCCTATTGTCCAAGAGGTGCTGCCGATCCGCAACGAGCAGGGCTGCGCCATCGGCGCTCTGAGCTTTGAGACTAACCTGTTGGAGCACGAACGTCACCGCCGGCGGAGCAAAGCCTTTCAAGTTGCCGTGCGGCAACTGCGAGAGATGGTACAGCGCGGAGAGCTTTCCAGGGCTGCCACTTTGAGCCCTTTCGGCGAGCACGATGGCATTCTGGTGGTGGATGCGCAGCAGCGTGTGATCTATGCCAGCGACATTGCCACTGGTCTCTACCGTCACCTGGGGCGACTGGAAAACCTGGTGGGCCGCCGACTGCCAGGGATCAGCCCGGCCGACAGCGAACTGGTGGGACGAGCTATAGAAGACGGCTGCTGTGCCGAGGAAGAGACCCAGGAGCAGGAACGGGTCTGGGTGCGGAAGGCTCTGGTGCTTCTATTGCACCAAACCCGTCCCTTTCCCATCTTTTCCATCCGCCGGATGCTGGGTGTGGTGGACCGGGAGCCGCGCCTGGTGGGGATGTTGCTTATGGTTCACGACGCGACCGAGGCGCGCCGCAAGGAGCGGGAACTCAAGGTCAAGTCGGCCATGATCCAGGAGATTCACCACCGGGTGAAGAACAACCTTCAGGTCATCTCTGCCTTGCTGCGCATCCAATCCCGGCGGTGCGTTCACGAAGAGACGCGGCTGGCCTTGCAAGAGGCCGTGCAACGCATCCTCAGCGTCGCGGTGGTGCACGAGTTTTTGTCGGAATCGGATGGTCGCATCATAAACATCCGGGAGTTGGCACAGCGCATCATTACCCAGACCCAACAAGGGGTGCTGAGTCCCGAACAACACATCCGGTTGCGACTGGAGGGGCCAAGCCTATATTTGCCAGCGCAACAGGCCACAACCTGCGCGATCATTGTCAACGAGTTGATTCAGAACGCCGTCGAGCATGCCTTTGGAGAGGCTGGCCGCGGAACAATCACCGTCCGGTTGAGCGAGGCAGACGATATCGTTCAGATTTTCATCGTGGACGATGGACGTGGGTTGCCCGAAGGGTTTACTGTTGACGGGGCGGAGAGCCTGGGATTACAAATCGTGCGCACGCTGGTGCAAGACGATCTTAAAGGTAAGTTTCAACTGCGAAATGGGGAGGGTACCAAGGCCATCATCCGTTTCCCCAGACAACCACTAGGAGGTGAGGCAAGTTGGAGCGAACAAGAATAATCATCGCCGACGATGAATCCATCATCCGCATGGATCTAAGGGAGATGCTCTCCAATCTGGGCTATCTGGTCATCGGCGAAGTGGGGGACGGGCGCAGCGCTGTCAACCTGGCCCGCGAGTTGCGGCCCGATCTCGTCATTATGGACATCAAAATGCCAGATATGGATGGCATCGACGCGGCCGAGATTCTGACACAGGAAAAGATCGCACCAGTGTTGTTGTTGACCGCTTACAGCCAGAGAGAACTGGTGGAGCGGGCCAAAGAGGCTGGTGTCGTTGGCTATCTGGTGAAGCCATTCCGCGAATCGGATCTATCACCGGCCATCGAGGTGGCGCTGGCCCATTTCGCCGAGTTCCGGACGCTGGAGAAAGAAGTGGGCGATCTGCAACAGGCGCTGGAGACGCGCAAGTTTGTAGATCGTGCTAAAGGTATCCTCATGGACACACAAAGTCTTACGGAGGCCGACGCTTTCCGCAAGATCCAAAAGATGAGCATGAATACGCGCAAGCCCATGAAGGAGGTCGCCGAGGCGATCATCCTGGCACACGAGGCAGGAAAGGGATAGGCCTGAGGCACATTCTCTCTAGTTCTTCAGAGAGCGATAGGCTTACTCCAGGGTAAGAAATCGCTCTCTCTGTTTTTGCCGATCCAATCAGAACACCTTTCTCAGGAGGAAGCTCATGGATCAGAAGGAACTACTGGAGCGTGTCGAGGCGGATGGAGTAGAGTTCGTCAGCCTCCAATTCACCGACATTTTGGGCACCATCAAGAGCGTGACCATCCCGACGGCTGGGTTGGCCGAGGCGATGGAACGGGGCGTCTGGTTCGACGGCTCGTCCATTGAAGGCTTTGCCCGCATCTACGAATCGGACATGGTGTTGCACCTGGACACCAATACGTACAGCGTGCTACCGTGGGGCGCACCCGACCGCCGGCAGGCGCGCCTTATCTGCGACGTGTATCTGCCCAACGGTGAGCCTTTTCCTGGCGATCCGCGGTATGTGCTGCGGCGGGCACTGGCACGGGCAGAAGCGATGGGTTACACCTACAACGCTGGCCCGGAGTTAGAGTTCTTTCTCTTCGAGAAGAACGACTACGAAGGTGCGACCGACGTTCCGCTCCGCCCGGTGCCCCACGACGTGGGCGGCTATTTTGACTTTTCGCCGCGGGACGTGGCGTCGGAGGTGAGAGCCGACATCATGCACGCCCTGGCCAGCCTGGGGATGCAGGCCGAGACGGCACATCACGAGGTAGCCACTGCCCAGCACGAGATTGACATTCGCTTTGCCGATGCCCTCACTGCCGCCGACAATGTCATAACCCTGCGCTACACCATCAAAGCAGTGGCGGCGGCTTACGACCTGTACGCCACATTTATGCCCAAGCCGATCTTGGGCATAAATGGCTCCGGGATGCACACCCACCAGAGTCTCTTTGACGCGCAAGGGCGCAACGTCCTCTTTGATCTTCAGGATCGCTACAATCTGTCGCCGGTGGCTTACCAGTTCATTGCCGGCCAACTGGCCCACGCCCGCGCCCTGGCTGCCGTCGTCGCACCAACCGTCAACTCGTACAAGCGACTCACTCCGGGCTACGAAGCGCCTGTTTATGTCTGCTGGGCGCGTATCAATCGCTCGGCGCTGATCCGGGTGCCCAGCTATTCACCCGGTCGGGAGCAAGACACCCGCGCCGAGTTGCGCTGCCCCGATCCTAGCGCCAACCCTTACCTGGCCTTCGCTGTCATACTGACCGCTGGCCTCGACGGCATTGAGCGCGGCCTGAAGGCGCCCGACCCCGTCGAAGAAGACGTCTATCTCCTTGACAACCAGCGGCTGGCCGAGTTGGGCATCGCCTCGCTGCCCGGTACACTGGAGGAGGCGTTGGACGAACTGGAAAAGGACGAGGTGATCAAGGCGGCGCTGGGCGATCACACTTACGAGGCTTTCATGCGAGCCAAGCGCGCCGAGTGGGACGAATACCGCATCCAGGTGACCGATTGGGAACTGAACCGCTATCTGGAGACGCTATAAGTGCGTGTTCTCATCATCGGCGCAGGCGCTATCGGCTCGCTACTCGGCCACCGGCTGGCGGCGGTGGGCCACGCGGTGACGCTCGTGGCTCGCGCACCCTGGGTGGAGGCCGTTCGATCGCAGGGCCTGGGTCTGGAAAAAGATGGCAAAGTCCGCTTCGAGTCGAATCTAGCGGCTGTGACTGACGTCCGCACGCTGGCTGGCGACGCTTTCGACCTGGCCGTCTGCACGACCAAGGTCTACGACACGGCGGAGGCTGTCCGGCAGGCTGCGCTGGCGGTGGCTGGGGGCGCTCTCTTGCTCCTCGTGCAAAACGGCGTTGGCGGTGAGGAACTCGTGGCAGAAGTGCTGCCGCAAGCGCAACGCCTATCGGCGGTCATCACGCTGGCGGTGGAGGTCCTGTCGCCGGGTCTGATTCGCCTGACGACGACAAGAGGCGGAATTGGCCTGGCGGCTGTCTCGCCCGGCGCGCCGGTGGACGAACTCGTGGTCACTTTGCACCAGGCAGGCTTTGGTCGGGTGTTGTCTTACGCCGACTATCGCGCCATGAAGTGGTCCAAGCTACTGCTCAACATCCTGGGCAACGCATTGCCCACCATCCTGGACATACCGCCGGGCGAACTTTACGCCCGGCGGCCGTTGTTTGAGCTGGAACGAGCCGCTTTCCGGGAGGCATTGACCGTCATGCGGGGCCTGGGGCTGCGATCGGTGTCTTTGCCAGGGTATCCGGTGCCCCTGTTTGCCTGGGGCATGAACCGGCTGCCGGCTGCAGTGCTGCATCCCTTGTTTCGCCGGCTCATCGCCGGCGGACGGGGGGGTAAAATGCCCTCGCTGCACCTGGACCTGCTCAAGGGCAAGCCCAAATCGGAGGTGGACTTTTTGAACGGTGCAGTAGTCGCGGGCGCTCGCAGCATCGGGCTGCGAGCGCCCGTGAACCAGGTACTTTACCGCACGCTGAGGGCCCTTGTGTCGGGTGAGACTCCCTGGGCCGAGTTCCGGGGGCGGCCTCGAAAATTTTTGGCACTGGCGGGCCGGCGTGCTTGAGATGGAAAGGAGACCTGCGAGCGCGGCGGGCCACCTACTTTCTCACGGAAATCGCCCTGGCGCTAAACCACATCACCTTGAGCGCGACCTGGCAAACGCGTCCTCCAGCGTAGGGCATACACTTGTTTCGCTGCTGCTCTAAAATCGCCAGACGCCCAGGATACAACAGACCCCTCACAGGCAATAAAGCTGTGAGGGGTCTGTTTTTTTTGAGACAAGAAGGTTCTAGAGTTTGGCCACTGCTTTCTTGATCCACTCTAATGCCTTCTCGATGTTCTCTATCGAATTGGCATAAGAGAGGCGCAGGAAACCCTCACCGTACTCGCCGAACGAGGTGCCGGAGAGGGTAGCCACCCCCGCTTCCTCCAGCAAGTACTCTTCCAGGAACCCGGACTTTGTGCCAGTCTCCTCGATGTTGGGAAAGACGTAGAAGGCCCCTTTGGGCTTGAGGCACTTGAAGCCAGGGATATCGTTCAGTCCATCCACGATGACGTCGCGGCGCTGGCGGAAGGCTTCTACCATCTTGTAACTCTCGTCCTGGGGGCCGGTCAGCCCTTCGATGCCGGCCATCTGCGTGAAGCCGGCGGTGCAAGAGTTAGAGTTGATCATCAACCGCGTGATGTGCGACGCCAGTTCCCGCGGCATCACGCCGTAGCCCAGCCGCCAGCCGGTCATAGCATAGGTCTTGGAAAAGCCGTCCAGGATGATCGTCCGCTTCGCCATACCGGGGATAGTGGCAATGCTGGCAAATCGCCCCTCGTATAGAATGCGGCTGTAGATCTCGTCAGACAGCACCATGATGTCCTTTTCCATGGCAATCTCGGCCACAGCAGCCAGGGCTTCCTGGCTCAACACACCACCGGTCGGGTTGTGCGGCGAGTTGAGAATGATCAACCTGGTGCGGTCGGTGGCCAGGCTCTTGAACTCCTTTACGTCGAAGGAGAATGCCTTTTCCATGCGCAGGGGAATGGGCACCGGTGTGGCGCCGGCAAAGTTGATCATGGACTCATAGACAGGAAAGCCAGGGTTGGGATAGATCACCTCGTCGCCTTCCTCGCACAGAGCTAGAATGACAAAAAATATGATCGGCTTGCCACCCGGCACCACCACCACCTGATCGGGATGCACCTCAATTTCCCGGGTGCCGGCCACTTCGTTGGCGATGGCCTCCCGAAATTGGGGTAAACCCGCCGAAGGAGTGTAGTGGGTGTAGCCGCTGTGGAGTGCCTTGACGGCGGCCTCGACGATGTTGGCCGGTGTGTCAAAGTCTGGCTCGCCAATTCCTAGATGGACGACTTGCCGCCCTTGCGCCTCCATAGCTTTGGCCTTGGCAAGGACCTCAAAAGCTGTTTCGGTGCTCAGGCGACTCATTCTTTTAGCAAGTTTCATCGGCTTTTTCCTCCTCGAAAAGCTGTTGCGCTTCTTTGCGCTTGTGTTTTTTCAGTAACCACGATGAACCTGGACAGGCGTAAAACATGGACGACTGGTGCCCTTGTCTACTGGGAGAATCCTTGCGTTTTGCGTTGCAAGTTATTATACTCCTCCGTGTCTCCGGCGTCAAGGTGGAGATTACCCATAAGTCTGTTTTTGCCCTTTTTTGTTTGTCCGGGGTGGCCTTCTTCCCCAATATCTGGTGTTCAACGGCCTATGTAGACCCACTAAATGTGGGGTGCAGCGAGATATGGGTAATCTCCAGCGTCAAGGTGTTGACTTTTGCCGTGATGTGTTGTAGAATAAAAGCGAAGTGTCTCATTCTGCCATGAGATGCAGGGGAGAGAGCGCTTGAGTGCCGACACCGAAGGGCAAAGCCCGATAGCTGATGGGGAGGAATCTATCAGGCTGATACGCAGAGGGCGCACAGGCGATAGTGTTTGTGCGTCTCTTGTTTTGTCTGGCACGTGTTGGCTCCGGTGGGACGTGCCATCCTGACGCTCTGCAGGTCTGAGGGAGTCGTCTTGTGCTGCAACAGACCGCCGGATCAATATAATCAATACAATCAATATGATCAATTTATCATCTATCACATTCAATAGGAGGTTGACAATGTACAAGAAACTGTTCATTCCAGGGCCCACCCATGTGCGGGATGAGATCCTTCAGGCCCAGGCTGCACCGATGCTCGGCCATCGTTCGAAGGAGTACGCCAATCTGCAGGCGGAGGTAACTCCCAAACTCCAGCAACTCCTTTACACTCAGCAGCATGTCTATCTCTACACCTGCTCCTCCACCGCCGTGATGGAAGGCACGGTTCGCCAGGCCTCCACCAAGCGGGTGCTCAACACCGCTTGCGGAGCCTTTTCCAAGCGTTGGCACCAGATCGCCTCTGCTAACGGCGTCCCCTGCGATAAAGTGGAGGTGCCGATGGGCCAGGCCACCACACCCGAGCAAGTGGATGAGGCTCTATCCAAGGGGGACTATGACGCGATCACTGTCGTGATGAACGAGACTTCTACCGGCTTGATGAACCCCATCAAAGAGATCGCCGCTCTGGTCCACGAGAAGTACCGCGATGTACTGATCCTGGTAGACGCGGTCAGTTGTATGGCCGGCGCAAAGATCGAGTTTGATGCCTGGGGGCTGGACGTCTGCCTGTCCGGAGTGCAAAAGTGCTTCGCTCTCCCGCCGGGGCTGACGATCTGCGCGGTGAGCGACCGGGCGCGGGAGCGAGCGCTGCAGGTACCCAACCACGGCTACTACTTCTCCTACGCTCAAATGGACAAGAGGTACGAGAAACACCAGACCCCGGCGACCCCCGCTGTCAGCCTCATCCAGGCACTGAACAAGCAGATGGACGACATCCTGGCCGAGGGGCTGGAGAACCGCTGGAAGCGGCACGAAAAGATGGCCGCCCACGTCCAGGATTGGGCCCGTCGCCATTTCGCCCTCTACTCGGACGAACGGTATCTCTCACCCACCGTCACCAACGTCAAGAACACGCGAGGCATCAGCGTCGCCGGGCTCAACGAGGAGTTGGGTAAGCGTGGTGCGATGATATCCAACGGCTACGGAGACCTCAAGGAGAAGTGCTTCCGCGTTGCGCACATGGGCGATTTGACTATCGCCGACTTGCAGTGGCTCACGGAGCAGATTGAGGACATCCTGGATTTGTAAAGCCCAAAGTCCGACGTCGAATGAAGGACATCGGACGTAGGAGATAGGACACCGCAAGGAGGAAATGATGAGAATGCTGATTTGTGATCCAACAGACTCTAAAGCGATCGCGGCGATGCGAGAGGCCGGGATCGAAGTGGATGTGCGGGATGACATCACGCCAGAGGATCTGGAGACGGTCATCGCTGACTATAATGCCATGGCCGTCCGCAGCCGCACCAAGGTCCGTGTCCCCCTGATTGACAAGGCTGCCAACCTGAAGTTGATCGTCCGTGGCGGTGTGGGGTTGGATAACATTGACGTGGACTATGCCCAATCGAAGGGCATCGATGTGCGCAACACCCCTGCCGCCTCGTCCAACTCGGTGGCGGAACTGACCATCGGCTATCTTTTGGCGCTGGTCCGCCAAGTTCCCCAGGTCACCGCCTCGATGAAGGCTGGCAAGTGGGAGAAGAAGACGTTCAGCAAGGGCACGGAACTGGCGGGCAAGACGCTGGGGCTCGTTGGTTGCGGGCGTATTGGCAGTCTGGTGGCGCGGAAAGCGGCCGCACTGGGGATGGAGGTGCTCTTTTACCGGCGCACCCCTACCAAGATGCCTGGCGCCACCCAGGTCTCGCTGGATGAGCTCCTCGCCCGCTCCGACTTTGTCTCCCTCCACATCCCCCACACACCCGAGACCCACTATATCATCGGCACGGAGGCGTTCGCCAAGATGAAGGATGGGGTCTACGTCATCAACTGCGGACGCGGTGGCACGCTGGACGAAGCGGCCCTCTACGACGCCATCGTGGGCGGCAAGGTGAGCGGTGCAGCGTTGGACGTCTTTGAGGACGAGAAGGAGGAACGGGGCCGGCGACTGATGGAACTGCCGCAGGTGATCGGTTCTCCCCACATCGGCGCAGGAACGACGGAGGCCAAGGCGCGGGTGGGAGAGGAGGTAGCGCAGATCGCCATTGAGGTCGCTGGGCGCTAATTACGAATTACGAGGAGGTAAGAATGGCCATCATCCGACCTTTCCGGGGCGTGCGCTATAACCCGGCGAACGTTCCCGATCTCTCAGCCGTCGTCAGCCAGCCCTACGACCGGGTGCGGCATGGGCTGCAGGACAAATACTACGACCTGAGTCCCTACAATATCGTGCGCATCATCAAGGGGAAGGAACAGGCAGGCGATAGTGAGGAGAACAACGTCTATACCCGCGCGGGGGATTACTACCAATCCTGGCTGCGGGAAGGCATCCTGATGCTGGAGGAGGTACCAGCTCTCTACGTCCTCCACCAGACCTTCACCCTTCCCGACGGTAGCACAAGAACCCGCCAGGGACTGATCGCTGCGCTGGAACTGTCCCGCTTTGACGAAGGGACCATCCTACCCCACGAGCGGACCCACTCTGGCCCCAAGGTGGACCGTCTCAACTTGTTGCGAGCCACTGAGGTCAACTTTGGCCACATCTTTATGCTCTACCCCGGCAACCGGATCAACGAGTTGCTGGGGACGGCCATTGAGCGGCAGCAGGGGTTCGAGTTGCGCGAGATGTTCGAGCACGACGTGCTACAGCGGTTCTGGGTAGTGACAGACTCGGAGGTGATCGCGGCGGTGCTAGAGGAAATGGCTCCCAAGCGGAACCTGATCATCGCCGACGGCCACCACCGGTACGAGACGGCCCTCAACTGTCGGGACGAGATGCGGGCAAAGTATCCCGACGTACCGCCTAACGCTGGCTTCAACTACTGTATGGTGACGCTGGTGAGCATGGACGATCCCGGACTCGTAATCCTCCCCACCCACCGGCTGATCCATTCCTATGGGCGGATGAGCAGAGCGGAGGTGCTGGAGCGAGCCAAGGAGTACTTCAAGGTCATGCCGCTAGCCGACCGGGCGGCACTCGAGGCGGCGCTGGCCCAGGCCGAGCCCTTGCACTCGCGCTTCGGCTTGTACGACGGGGCTTATGCCACGCTCACATTGCGAAACCCGGCGGTGCTTGAGCAACTTCTGCCGGACCGCGGCCCCGACTGGCGCCTGCTCGATGTCTCGGTGTTACACGAGCTGTTCATCGAGCGCGTGCTGGGGATTGACAAAGAGGCGGTGGAGCGCAAGGAGAACATAGAATACTTGCGCGACCCGCAGATGGGATACGACGCGGTAGATCGGGAGGAGGCGGAGTTCCTGCTGGTGATGAATCCAACGCGGATGGAGCAGGTGCAGGCCTGCACCATGGCTGGCGAAAAGATGCCGCAAAAGTCCACCGACTTTTACCCCAAGGTCATCGGCGGTATGGTGGCACTGCCGGTGGCAGTGGAGGAGCGATTGTAGCACCGTGCAAGACGGGAAACAGCCCCAGTGGACAGAAAAAGTCGCCGGGGCTGTTTTACGTGCTGGCCTTGCAAGCAACAGAATCAATTCGCAATGACTCACTGTGGGCATCCTTCTTGTCCTGGATTGTAGAGTGCTACGGAGAGGGCTAATCAGCAAGGCAAAGTGAAACTTTGATAGCAATGCAGGGTGATGGTAAAATGGGACATCAATTGGTTGAAAGGTTGGAGAGTTGGGAGGTTGGCTGGAGGATGATGCGCCGCTTCTGGTGAGCGCCTGTCTGCTGGGGATCTGCACTGCCCACGACGGCGGTTCGCGTCCACACCCGGCGTTGCAGGCGCTGGCAGCGCAAGGGCGCGTCGTGTCTGTCTGCCCCGAAGTGGCGGGGGGATTGCCCGTGCCCCGTCCTCCGGCAGAAATCCAGGGCGGTGATGGGGCCGATGTGCTCGACGGCCGCGCTCGCGTGGTGACAGCCAAGGGCCAGGATGTGACGACCCAATACCTGGCCGGCGCGCGGGCGGCGCTGGTGACTGCTCGTCGCTTTGGCCTTCGCCGGGCGGTGCTCAAGTCGCACAGCCCATCCTGTGGCGTGGAGCAAATCTACGACGGGACTTTTTGGC
Source organism: uncultured Anaerolineae bacterium (assembly GCA_964397845.1). Lineage (GTDB taxonomy): Bacteria > Chloroflexota > Anaerolineae > CAYNKW01 > CAYNKW01 > CAYNKW01. The sequence continues at coordinate 13,609 of CAYNKW010000034.1, read as the reverse complement.
ACCGTCTGAGGCCGGGCGATGGGGTGACGGCAGCGCTGCTCAAACGAGAGGGGATCGCCGTGTACAGCGAAGGGGAAGACAGGGGAGAAATACTCGATGAGGCAGCAAATCGTTGAATGTGTACCCAATTTCAGTGAGGGGCGGCGGCAAAAGGTAATAGACGCCATCGTCGCCGCTATCAGCGGGGTGGCCGGAGTGAAGGTACTGGACGTGAAACCGGACGCCGACCACAACCGCACCGTTGTCACTTTCATCGGCCGGCCGGAGGTGGTCGAAGAGGCAACTTTCCAGGGCATTGCCAAGGCCGCCGAATTGATAGACATGGATGCTCACCAGGGGGAGCATCCTCGCGTCGGCGCAGCGGACGTGGTGCCGTTTGTGCCGATCCAGGGTGTGACCATGGACGATTGCGTGGCCATGGCCGCGCGGCTGGGCGCGCGCGTCGGCTCTGAATTGGAGGTTCCGGTCTACCTGTACGAGGCCGCTGCCACCAGCCCGGATCGATGCAACCTGGCGGACGTGCGACGGGGTGAGTACGAAGGATTGAAGCAAGAGATTGCGTTCAACCCCGCCCGCGAGCCGGACTTTGGCCCCAAACGAATGGGCAAGGCGGGAGCCACGATCATCGGCGCGCGATCGCCGCTGATCGCTTTCAACGTCTATCTCACCACGGACGACGTTTCGGTGGCCAAAAAGGTCGCCCGCGCGGTGCGAGGTTCTTCCGGCGGATTTAGTTATGTCAAGGCATTGGGCCTGTCCGTGGAGGGCCGGGCGCAGGTTTCGATGAACCTCACCGACTACCGCCGCACGCCCATCCACCGGGTGATGGAAATGATCCGCTGCGAGGCAGCCCGCTACGGCGTCGGCGTGGCCAGCAGCGAGATCATCGGCCTGGTTCCGCAGCAGGCTTTGCTGGAGGCAGCTCTCTACTGCCTGCAACTGGATGACTTTTCCCTCGAACAGGTATTGGAAAGCCGTCTGGCAGAGGGGTAATGCCTGGTGATCATCAAGGAGAAGGAGAACGAGCCCCCTCACCTGCTCTCAAATTCTGGGTTGCTTGTGGGCGCTATTGGCCTGGCGGTAGTCGTGAGTGCGTTGTCGGCTGGAAGGGGCGCGCTGCCCGCCTTGGAAGTGATGGGCACGGCGACGTTTACGCCCACGCATACTGCCACACCCACTGCCACCCTTACGCCCACCGTTACACCCACCAATACGCCCAGTCCTACACCCTCCCACACCCCCACACTGACTCCTACACCAACTGATACACCAACAGCTACACCGACCCATACACCGACGGTTACGCCTGTGCCCTCCCACACCCCCACACTCACTGTCACCCCCACCCCTCTCCCGCCGGAGGATCACTATTGGTTAGGGCGGCCAATCGGCCCCGATGGCAGCAACCAGATCGCCCATTACTATCCCTACGGCACTCGCGGTGGCGAGGAAGAGTATCTGATCCACCACGGCGTGGATATTATCAACCCCACCGGCACCACAGTGGTCGCCGTTGCGTCGGGCGTCGTCGCCTACGCAGGAGACGATCACACGCTAGCCGTGGGTCCCTGGACAGACTTTTACGGCAACGCAGTGATGGTGGAATTGGATCGGCAGTACAAAGGGGAACCGCTCTACGTGCTCTACGGCCATCTTTCAGAGGTACTGGTGGAAGAAGGCCAACGCCTGGCGACGGGCGATGTGCTGGGCAAGGTGGGGGCCACCGGCATCGCGCTGGGGCCGCACCTGCACTTTGAGGTGCGCGTTGGCGGGCCAACTTATGCTCACACCCGCAACCCGGAGCTTTGGCTCGCGCCTTCTCCTGGATTTGGCACCATCGCTGGCCGCCTGGTCGACGCGGAAGGGAATCTCATCCCACAGATCCTGGTGACGTTCCACCACGCCGAGACGCCCGATGAGCGCTGGCAAGAAACGCGCACCTACTATGTCGAGGAGGGCGTTGCATCCGACCCCGAGTGGGGCGAAAATTTTACCCTGGGCGACGTGCCGCCGGGTGAGTACGTGATCAAGACGCGGGTGAACGGGCGGCTCTACGTGGCGGACACGACAGTGGAGGCGGGCCAGACGGCTTCCGTTCTCATTGAGGTGAAAGATTAGAACGGGAACCTGTGATAAAATGTAGAACATACGTTCAGAAACCCACCGTCCGCCGGCTGCGCGAATTACTGCGCTCCTACGCCCTGGATGACGCGGATGAGTTTGTCCCCCATCACAGTGTGCGATGAGGTTCTGTTTGTGATCCTTCGGCGGGTTTTCGCGAATGCTCCCATAGTTTATGTTGTTTCCGATTTGGCACAAGCGATCCTCTTTGGACTGAATTTCAAAACATTGGAAGATCAATTGCTGCGCTGTCGCCCATGTTGCTTTCAAGCCCCAGTTCAGAATATACTCGCCCCATGGGTTCTGGTCGAATGCCACATAGGAAAGTGGACGCTCAGCAGGTCAGTACTGTACTGGCACTCTCCACAATATCACTGTGTTGTCTGAACTACCTGAGGCCAGTAACTTTCCGTCCGGCGAGAAGACGACACTGGAAGCTTCATCTGCATGACCAACGAAGGATACTATCTCCCTACCTGTTTCTACCTCCCATAGCTTCACTGTCCAGTCATGGCTACCTGCAGACAACAGTTTGCCGTCCGGAGAGAAGGCTGGGGCAGAGACATCTTGTATGGACTCGATAGTCATCAGCTCCTCTCCTGTTTCCACCTCCCATAGTTTCACCAAGGTAATATCACCAACGCGTGTGCCTCTACAAGTCGAGGCCAGTATCTTTCCGTCTGGTGAGAAGGTCACACTATCGACCCCATCTATGTGACCGTCCAGCGTTGCCACTTTCTTTCTGGTTTCCACCTCCCATAATATCACTATATCATCCCCACTGCCTGCAGCCAACAACTTTCCGTCCGGCGAGAATACAGGTCCGTAACCAGTCAAAGTCGCCACTTCCTCGCCCGTTTCCACCTCCCATAGCTTCACCGTCTTGTCTCGGCTATTGGAGGCCAGCAACTTTCCATCTGGAGAGAAAGCCACACGATAAACCGCGTCTTTGTGACCAACGAGAGTCGCCACCTCCTTACCCGTTTTCACCTTCCACAGCTTCACCGTCTGATCGTGGCTACCTGAGGCCAACAACTTCCCATCTGGGGAGAAAGCGACGCCGTGTACATGACTTTTGTGACCGACGAGGGTTATCACCTCCTCACCCGCTCCCACGTCCCATAGCTTCACCGTCTTGTCTCGGCTACCCGAAGCCAGCAGCTTCCCATCTGGGGAAAAAAACACGCTGCTGACAGGGCTTGCATGACTGGTGAGGGCTGCCAACTCCTGGCCAGTTTCCACCTTCCATAGTTTGATCCCCTCCAGGTTGTCAGAGGCCAGCAGCCTCCCATCTGGGGAGAAAACCACGTTACTAGGTCCCCCGAGATTGCGACACGCGAGTACCATCACCTGTTGTACTGAGGGAAGCACCAGAGAGTTCAGCCATTTCGCGAACTCGTCACCTGGTGGAAAAACATGAACATGACCCGAGCTGCTCGTTTTATCTGGAGGATCACCACCTGCAAAATCCTTCGAGGCAATCACCTGTCCATCCGGCCAACTAGTTATACGCACATCCCAATAAACCCGAAAAGCTGACCCCCCACCCATATAGCTCCCTGCTTTTTTTCTACTCTCTCTAATACAAACCAGAGCAGCCACCTCAGATGGAGAGCCAGCATTAAGGTAACTAGGATCAATAGTATAAGGGACACGGCTTGTTGGCTTTATCTCCCAGGCGCCTTCTTTGTAGACCACCTTAATCAGAATGAATATTTTTCCAGGAAGGATGCCCGTTCCTGACAATTCTTTGGAGAAGCTGACCTTACACAGTTCGGCCGTATTTGGGAGCAAAGAAGCGAAATCAGGGGTAGGAGTTCTAGTGGGTAACGGTGTGGGGGTTATTGTAGGAGTTCTAGCAGGTATTATTGTTACACCGACGGGTTGTGGGGCACAGGCCGTCACAAAAGCGATCAGAATCGATACCACCAACACATGGCTCACAGCCTTGGGACTGAAAAAGTGAGTTTTATCCTTAAACATTGTAACCTCCTCGTATAGGTGGGCATGATGGGTTTCCGTCACAGAGCAAGGCTCGCTTACAGTTGTGCTACATGGACCCAGCCGCCCAACGATTGAGTTCACCTGCATTTTGGAGCGAAGCGGAAAAATGTCAGGTGGAACGATTTGTTGGGCGGCACTCTGATATTCGAAACCAGAACCTCTCACATTAGCGTCTTCTTGCTGCGAACACAGCTACATCTTTGGCAATCTCACAACCGAGAAAAGCCTTGACATGCTCCACTTCACAGGCCTGTCTGAACTTCTGCTTTCCAGTCTCACGCCAGTCATCCCTTCGACTGGCGTGCTGATACACTGCTAGCCAGTCCTGGGTGTTCAGAGCTTCCCAAATCTCCTTAATATCCTCTATTGCCACATGCTCCGCTTTTGCTCTCACAGGTTCAATACCCGTGTCAGGATCAAGAAGCACGATCTTGGGACTTGCACTGTGCTGGCCGAGAATTTGAGTCACCTCTCTGATATATTGCCGCCTTTGTCTCGGATAGAAAACTTGATCCAGAACCACAATCTCTATTCCGGTCGACTCTCTGAGCTTCTTTATGTTTCTGAGATTCGAAAAATGATTCCACACCTCTTTCGGAACGGGGACAGGGCCATCATCCGTCTCTTTGATCCCGGACGGTCGGCCCTTCGTCCCCTTTGCCCTTGGTCCTCAGGCCCAAGGACTGAGGGTCCCTGGGCCAAAGCCCTTGGTCTCCTTGCTCCTGGGGCCCTTGGTCCTTCGGCCCAAGGACGAAGGGCTCAAGGACCCAGGGCTGTGGCCCAAGGACACAGGGGACCAGGGGCTTAGGCCGAAGGACTAAGGGCCTGAAGGTCGTGCCCAGCGAGGCCTAAGCCCAGGGGGTGCACAACCCATAGTAGACCTGGACCCGTGCTTGATCCAAGGACGGGACTTTGTGTTTTCCGATGATTGCCCCTTCTGCACCAAAACACGCCTCTATTAAGCCAATCTCAAGGGTAGTACTTGCCTTCTTCCCTCGCTACGCTTGTGTTTGCCCCGCCTGAGCCATCCAGCAACTCTCTTTAGTCTACATAAAGTTCCCAGGGCCCAGGGGTGTTTCTCAGAAGGCGGCCCTGGCATACCTGTGAAGTTGCTCAATAGCCAACTCTACGATGGTTCTGGTGACGAAAAGGCTACTCGTTTCGTACAGAGCAGCAATGTGATGCTCCGCCTCAGACAACGAGATGTGTCCCATGCGGTAAGCCCTGACCACGACCCCCCAAGACCCAACCGGTGTCAATTGCAGGTGTTGGGCTGACTCACGCACAGCCAAATCATCCGTTAGCAGAACGGGTATGCCTATTTGCCGACAAAGATACAAGCACTCTCGCTCCCCGATATGCAGCTTCTCCAGATTGTTCCTCTCTACGAACCGCGTGACCTCTGCTTGGGAAAGAGTATGCCGTTGAACATTCCCCAGGCCCAAAATACCTGGCCCCGAAACCCGCTATTGCCCAACTGTCTCCAACCACACAGCTTCCGGTATGTGCAGGCTTTCAAAGACGGACAGAAGGGATAAACACCCAATTTCCGCCAAGTGGACAAGCGGACCGGCATCAGACACGACTCCTATTCCTTCAGTGCCCACGCCATGTCCTTCATCATCGCCTTGTGTTGGCGCTCCGCCAACTCCACCCAATCAATCCCTACTGCTTCAATGGCCTCTTCTCGGGAAATCTCGCGGCGCAAGTGTCGCCCCAAGATATGCTCCCGCCACAACTGCCGTAGACCGATTTGAAAGGCCATTGTCAGGACTTCGGCCTCTGGCTTGTGAGTCTCACGGGTAAGTGCTTCCAAATAGGTCAGCGTGCTTTCCATAACTTTCCCTCCCAAAATGAGTCTTGGCCAATTTGCCCAGTGATCAATGTCTCGAAAGGCCGTCTAACGGTCAGCATCACCCGCGCGGCGGCTTCACCGTCGAACCCAACTATACTTCAAGCGCGCTAACGGCTGGCGCATAAGCCGCCACGCGGCTTTCTTAGTGTGACCAAACTTGATCCAAAACGCACCAAAAACGAAACAAATCTCAAAAGTGCCCTCGATAGCGTGGTCGGCTTCATGCGCTTGTTAGGCGCACTCGTTCCCTTCCCCAGACAAGACTCTGAATCTCGGAACCAGCCTTCCTGTTCGCCGCATATACTTGATGTACCGTTGTCCGAACCTGTCGAAAAGCACCTGTTCTTCCTTTCCCATTCTCAAGGCGACCAAAAGGGCGAACATGGTTACCGGAACGAAGGTCAGCACAAGGTTGCCAGCCAATAAACCCCCACCCACGTAGTTCATGATGTATGCCGAGTATATGGGATGGCGTATCATCCGGTAGGGACCTGTCTCGACAAGAACGTGCCCTTCCTTGGCCACGATAAGGGAATGGAAACTCTTACCCAGATGGTGATGAGAGGTCCACAGAAGCACTATCCCACTGGTCAAGACCAGCACACCAAGCCACCTCAACCAGTTCGGGTACGGCAGGACGTATGCAAACCAGAAGAAGCCAGGCGATACGATGTATTCTGCACCAAACACGATAGTTACCAGTGCAGCAATGCTCCCCGCGATGAGACTGGGGGCACCTTCCTTAATCTCCAGCCTCCTGCTATCACGAAGAACCTTGGATTGATAGCAGAGCCTTATCGCCATCATCGCGATGAAGGAAAGGACAAATAGTAGCCTGAAGACCGTCCCAGGTTGCATTGTGCATTCCTTGGATACTAAAGTTATGGTGCGCCTAACGGTTGCGGTTCAGCCGCTTGGCGGGTGCGTGGCGAGCGCCTTCGCTAGAAAGCTAACCGCAATGCGCGTGAGAACTTTGGAAAAAGCGCCGATTAGCCAAGTCGACTGCAACCGCGGGTTAGCGCGGCCTTTTCTCCTTGCAAGTACCCCCGCTCACGAGACCCCATTTCTCCAAGTCCCTCCGACTTGACGACGAGCCTCGTTAATGAATTCTACCAACGGATGAAACTCTTTCATGATGCCGACCACTTCATCAACCAAAGAGTGCCCGCTTCCCTGAGACAGTTCTAGAGCCCGGTTTCTGTCGATGCACTTCCTTACAGATAGATAGGGCAAGTGTATTTGCTCTAGCAGTTTCTCAATGTAGTCGAATCCATACTGCCCTAATTTGGGATCTTTGAGTCCATACTGCCCAGAGTTGGGAGCTTCACAAAGGCCTGCTTCCAATTTCGCAATAGTGTAATAGTTATGCTGCGAAGCTTGCTTCTTTTTGCGTTCTTCCAATTGGACGCTGAATGGTACAGGCAGCCTCGATACAACCTCTCTGAACGCTTGTTTGTCATGGCGTATTCTCTTCCTCAGTCTAACAACCGCAGGCTTCAGTTCCACGTTAACGAAAACGTCGAGCTTGTAGGCATACAGCGATATGGTTTGGTGAGCCCATAGCTTGAATTCTGTATTCCCAGGACCGAAAGCGACCCAACAATGATCGTCCTTGAGTCGGAGCTGACCCACATGATAGTCCCGGTAGAATGAACTATTGAGGATCTGTAACCTGCCCAGAACCTGTTCAGCAAAAGACCGCATCGTGCCACACACCCATTGCCTGTCATCCTCACTCCTGTCATCAGGATGAGCGACAAAATAGTCGAACATTCCCTGCTCAAGACCTGTGAACTCTGCCATACCGATCCACTCCAGATATTGTGTGAACTGCTCGACGATCCATTTGTCCCTATCCGTCAGTTCATCCATCAGTTCATCAGGCAAGGCCTTAAAGAACCGATGCACCTCAGCCCAGGTACATACCTTACATTTTGGCTGCTGATCCGTGCCCACTCGTAGCTTTTGAAAGTGTCTCCGCATCTGGTCTAGTTCGAAAGATCCCACCACTTTGCTTTCAATTAGGACTACGTAATCATCCCCGTAGAGCCAGGCATCAGGGAGGCTATCTCCTTCTACTGATTCTTCCCAGTTGGCGCAAGGATTTTCTTCCTCTTTGGATGGTACGAGACCAAGCAGCAATCGTTGTGACTTGCCGCCTATCTCTCCACTGCTAATAGTCGCTTTCTGTAACTCACATTTGACTGGTTCAGTTGCCTCGATGCCCAACCAGGCCAAGAACCTGAGCGCGACTGTATGACTACAATGGTCCAGTGTGTTAATCAGTGCTTTGGTAGTGTTGTCCTCTAATTGCCGCTCGCGATCCTGACCTGAGCGCTGAGCGCCTCCGTAGTAATAGAAAATATTATGGTGAAAATCGGCCATTGTGTTCTCCAGAATATCACACTTGCATTAGGCTGCGCTAACGGTGAAGCTGAGATGCCGCGCGGCTTATGCAACGCCAACTTCAATCAGGGACAAACTACAGAAACGAAAACAGCCTCGATTTCGGCGCGCGATAGCGCGGTCAGCTCCAGCGGATGTTAGGCGGGTAAAGCGAATTCTTTCATCATCTCCTGTCAAGAAATCCCCTAACTGTCACCGCATACTTCCCTGGCTCTGACAAGACCACGGTGTGTCCCCCTCCTGCGATAACGTGGATCTGAGCCTGGGGATAGATCTCCAACATTCCCCGTCGACCTCTCTCGGTTCTGAGGTGATCGCTCTCTCCCCAGATAACCAGTACGTCTCCACTCCAACTGCTCTTCTCGCCCTTTGCGTATGCGTATTTCGACTGCGCATCTCGACTAGTTTGAAAGTGGCTCAATATATCTGCCTTGGTCAGATGTCGCCTAAACAGTTCCTTAAGGTACGCTTCCCAAAATACGCGCTCTGACTCCTGAACGGTTACCACTGAAGATATTGCTCTCCTATAGATACTCATCACCACCCGTTCAGGAAGCAGTGTTGCAACTGCCAAGAGTACCCTGTTTAGAACCTTTTTCCACTTCAACCCTATCAACGGCGCCGTACCGCTCAAAACGACCTTCTTCACTCGCGACGGATAGCGTTGCACCAATACCTGGGCAACTGCTCCACCATACGATTGCCCCAGAACGAAAGCTTCTAGTACCTGTTCTTTATCCAGAATAGCGGCAACCCCATCGACTATCTCGTCCATCGTCCCTAACGGTGGGTAGGTAGGTACAATCAAACGGTAGGTATCCTCAAACATCTGGATGAGGCTAAATGCTGCCTCGGCAACACGCAGCCCACCAGTCAACAATAGCAGCGTCTTCGTACCTTTACCGCACGAAATGTATTGCCACTGTACACCAGCGACGTTGACTTGCTTGCATGGGTGCTCAGACCGGAATCTGAGTAAGCGTTCCATCTGTTCTTGCGGAACACCCTCGTAGCCTCTGTTGATAGTAGTATTCATACCTTTTCTACTTGAAAGAACCTCCCTGCAATTGTACAGCCCGCCTAACTATATAATAGATGGATATCTGTCCACCTATACCGTCAATCAGGAGCTTAGGTGGACGCTTTTCCATCTATTACCCCTCTTTGGCGGATTAGACAGACATTTATCCATCTAATCCCCTTCCCAGGCAGTTTATACAGAGACTTTGTCCACCTAAACCGCTTGACAGAAGGGAGCAAAATGGATAAAATAGACCCCACATGAACCAAGTATACTCCAAAAGATTTTGAAATTCAAGTTCGGATGTGGATTGGAAGCACAAATGGAGCAACGTCCTAAAAAGCTACTAGATCAAGTCCGTGACGTCATTCGGCTCAAACACTACCCTGTGGTTAGGCCCTGTGCTTAGGCCGCCCAGGACTAAGCGCCACAGGACTAACCGTTCCATTCGCACCGAACAGGCTTATGTAGACTGGATCAAACGCTACATTCTGTTCCACAACAAGCGCCATCCTAACGAAATGGGCAGCCGGGAAATCGAAGCCTTTCTGACCTATCTGGCCGTCGAGCAGAACGTCGCCGCCTCCACCCAAAATCCCTGCACTGAGCCTGCCGAAGTGAGGCCCTAAGTCCTTGGGCCCTGTACTCTTTGTCCGCTTTGTCCCTGGGACAAAGTACCAGGGGCTTGGGCCAAAGGACCAAGGGCTTGGCCGCACAGGACAAGTGCCTGAGGACCAAGGGCTCTCAGCGCCTTGTTGTTCCTGTATCGGCACGTACTAAAGAAGGACCTGGAGGGCCCGATTGACTCTGTGCGCGCTAAAAAGCCCAGGTGCTTGCCCACCGTATTGACCAAAGAAGAGGTGTTCGAGGTCATCGGGTTTCTATCGGGTACACACCAGTTGATGGTCAAATTGCTTTACGGCAGTGATCTGAGGTTACTGGAATGTGTACGGCTGCGCGTCAAGCCTGCCCTGAGCATAGCCGAAGGGATGCTTACGTGCCTTCGGCGAACATCCTGATCCTTGTCCTGAGTCCTTTGTCCCTGGGCCCTGTACTTAGACCGCACCTGTCCTGGACCGACAGGCCCCTGGTCCTTTGGCCCAGGGACAAAGGGTACAGGGTACAGGACTAAGTGCCAAAGCCCTTGGTCCTGTGGCCCAAGGACACAGGGGACCAGGGGCTTGTCGAAGTGACAATGGCCCGTATTCTGGAGAGCCGCATAACGCGAAACCTGTCCTGAGCCTGCCGAAGGAGTGTTACGTGCGGTTCGGGAGTGGCGCCGGGGCGGGTGACCGCCCCGGCGACCATAACTTGGGCAAATATCCCTGCTTCAATCCTCTTTTTCTAGTAACTACTCAGGCTGATCACCACAACATGCAGGGTACAAATCACTCATACCCACTGCATCTTGTAGTCCAGCCGATGGATTTCTTGCCAGGTGGCATTGGGTACTCCAATACGTAGTAGGTATCCGCCTATTAAACACTACCCATAGTGGCTGAGTAGTTACTTTTTTCTATAGTATCATTTAGCCACCCATATTCTCTTATGATGGCAGAGATAATCTCCATACAAAGCACTTCGCCCATAGCTCCATTCGTCATAATGACCGCACCTTTTCCTACATTTGGGTTACCCAACAGCCAGCAATTCATACCTGGAAAATTGCTGCCAGGATGAGCGAAAATGAAATTCTCATCTGTACCGTAAAGCATAACGCCCAAACCTTGGCCTAATGGCACACCAAACAGCTGTGGATCCAGGTCCAATTCCTTACGGAACATTTGGCGTGTCATTTCTTTTGATAATAAACGATTCGATAAACCCTTATAGGCTTGCATCAATTCGATAGTAAATATGGCTAAATCAGATGGAGTTGTCATCAGCCCCCCATGTGCCAGCGCCGTGGGAGTCATCGCAGGTTCACAGGCGATTCCATCTGCATCATGAGGCATCGCTTCCATTGACTGTAGCTCCTGCTTTAGGGGATACTCAAAAGTGCTGTTTTCCATACCGAGCGGTTCGAACACAACCTCTTCCGCAATCCGTGAATATGGTTTACTCATTCTATCTTCAAGAATCTGTTGAATAACAACAAAACCCAGATTTGAGTATTGCCACTTTGTACCCGGAGTATATTCAACGATTGCAGGCTTGTTCATTGCGGGTAGCTCTCCATTTAGTACCTGAACAAGTGTCGGATCACCTGCCTTTTCCTTCTGAGGAAAATCCGTAGCTGGTAAACCAGATTGATGCGTTAAAAGCAACCGCAGAGTGACTTTGCGCTCCTCCGTAAATTCGTTTTCCTGCATTTGCCAGGATTCCAAATAATTGTTGACATCTTGATCCAAATTCAAGATGCCCTTTTCTACAAAATGGAGAACGATTCCTGAGGTTATCAATTTGGATGTTGAAGCTGCTTGAAAGATTGTGTTAGTAGTAATGGTTTTATCACTTACAGCTTGACTAATGCCATACGCCTTTGCCCACTCGAGTTCATAATCATTAATAACAGCAATACTAACACCTGGTACTTGGTAGTGTGCCATACGTTCAGAAAGTGTCTTAAAATCCTTCAGCCTGGTGCTGTCTGCCTGAAACATGGCCTTCGGAGTTGTGAACTCGGGCAAACCGTGTTCAATGCTATGTATCTTTTCACTCATTATTTTTCTCCTCTTGATTTCTACTTGTCAAGATTCATGCAAATTGTTTATTTGGTCGGGTAGAAATGCGGCGCGCTTGGTCTTGGGGTTCAGTGACTTATCCACCAGGTTTCCCGATGGGCCTCAGCCTGACTCCCTTAACCCACGTTTCCGCAAGCCCCCTCTTTGATCCCGGGCAGTCGGCCCTTCGTCCTTTGGCACTTGTCCTGGACGACAAGCCCCTGGTCCTTTGGCACTTAGTCCTGTACCCTGTACCTGTCGGTCCAGGACAGGTGCGGCCTAAGTACAGGGCCCAGGGACAAAGGGTACAGGGCCGTAGGACCAAGGGTACAGGACAAGTGCCGCCACGCCTGTCCTGAGCGAAGCCGAAGGGCCGACCCTGAAAAAGTCACCGCCAAGCTCATGTTGAACTAAGCCGATTTCTGTGATTGTACTCTTATTTGGAATTTAGGGCAAACGCCTCTTGGGGGAAATCATCCACCGTCGAGGCATTGAGGAAGAGACTGCCCCAGGGAGGCGAGATGTGGCGAGGAGTAAAAGACTTCCATCTCAATCAATGGCTGGAGAGATGGAACAACTCGCGGGTGAAAGGTTCGATGAATCACCGATACATCGAGTTTCTCAGTCACCAGGCAGGCGGGAATAAGGACGCCTGAAGTCACCAGCCGCCGTCTCTGAATTAGGGTCTGTTGTATTCCCTGCGATACCATTCTCCGTCGCTCGTCAAGGAGGAGAGCACCCTTGGGGACATTGTTCTCCAGGGCGAATGGACCGGCGCTGCATAGGCTGTCCACAGGAAGGACACAAGACGACCTTGCTGGATGTTGCGACGTCTGACGAGTCCTGCTCGGCGCTTGGCTCATCTTCGCTGTCCACATCGGAATCCAAGGGCTGGTCAGTGGCGAGACAGCCAAGCTGTTGGCGTAGAGCAGCCAGTTGCGGGTGGCAGCCAGAGGCCAAGAAACCGTAATAGCGCACCTTAACAGACCCCTTGGGCAGCACGTGCTGCAGGAAGCGGCGAATGAACTCTCCGGTGGGAAGGGTGCAGGTCCTGAGCCCTCTGTCCCTGGGCCAGAGGACCAGGGGTTTGCCGTTGCAGCACGATGAGCTGTGCGTTCTCCAGCACCAGTTCCTCCGATTTGCTTCGGGTCAGGTCCACGGCTGCACTCATCTGGTTAGCGTTTGGAGGCCATGATTCTACCACGAAACGGGGGTTTGGGATACTGATCTAGCACTACAACGTTACTTTCCCCAAAATGTCATTCTGAGCGACCGAAGGGAGCGAAGAATCTCGTTCCTGGCTGGCAATTCGTTACCGGAAAACGGGATTCTTCGCACTGTCCTGGACGGTCAGTACAGGGTCGCTTCGCTCCTCAGAATGACAAAGTCACGTTGTAGTACTAGAACGGATGTGTATTTTCGGCCAGGACAAGGGTAAAGAACAAGCGTGTACCCTCGCCGAGCACACTCTCCGCTTCGATGCGACCACCATGATTCTCAACGATGGCTTTGGCAATAGCCAAACCCAACCCACTGCCA
>CAYNKW010000033.1:9412-25134 GCA_964397845.1 uncultured Anaerolineae bacterium | reverse complement strand
ATGAGGTAACCCCGGTCGTCCATGTGGGCCATTAGCGGTATGACTTGGACTCCTTTAACCATAAATCTGAACCTCCCTTGTGTGATACGACTAGATGTATTTGTTTACCGCCGGCGTCGCAGAGGACGCAGAGAATCAGGAAAGTCATTGCCTGTTTCTGAACATCCTCTCATCTTGAGGGCGAAAACTGCTAACAAGTAACCGTCAGTTCTTGTGCTCGTCCTGCGGCGTGAGGTGCCACGACGCAGGAATGTGAAGTATGCCGTAGCGCTCTTTGATCTCCTGAGCGGGCACAACGATGAATTCCGCACAATAGCGTCGAAAGTCATAAGCGTGTAGTCCCTCGTAGTCATGGATGGCAGCCGTGACCAGGTAACGACCTGGCAACAGTGGCAACGTCGGGATACAGTAGTCTATGTATCCAGGCCCCTCGATGCTTTCTACTTCATAACCAGAGAAAACGTTGTTGGGGCCGCTGACGTGGGTGCCGCTCTCGTGGTTAATGGCCAGCCCAAATTGAGGTCGTTCGATGCGCCGGTGTGCCCGGTAGTAGATTCGCACGGTCATCTCTTCGCCGGTGGCAAAGGCGCGCCGTGGCTTGGCTGTCGCATTGAGCAATTCGACCTGCTCCAGCTCTACCTCACGACTGCCCCAGCGATATGCTTCGTCAACTCTGTCGACTGGTGCAAAGTCGGTTGTGCCCTGCGCCACTATGCCGTCCAGATAGGCGTGGGTAACGCGTTCCACGTCGCCGGTCGCCTGAATCCGCCCATGCTCAATCCAGAGCGCCCTATCGCACATGCTGCGAATCTTTTCCAGTTCGTGAGAGACTAGAAGCACAGTTACGCCTTGCCGCCTCAGTTCGCGGATTTCGTCCAGGCACTTGGTCTGGAAATTGTGATCGCCGACGGCCAGAACCTCGTCGATCAGCAAAACTTGGGGGTCTGAGTGGACGGCAATGGCAAATCCCAGGCGCATGTACATCCCGGAGGAATAAAGGCGCACCGGCGCATCAATGAATGAGCCTATGCCGGCAAAGTCCGCGATGCTGTCAAAGCGTCGTTTGATCTTTCTCCGGCTCAGCCCCAGAATAGAGCCGTTCAGAAAGACGTTCTCCCGCCCCGTCAGGTCAGGGTGAAAGCCGACGCCCAGCTCTAATAGTGCCGACACTCGGCCATGAGTGATGATCTGCCCGGCAGTGGGTTCAATGACTCGCGAGATGAGCTTGAGGATCGTGCTCTTGCCCGCACCGTTGGGGCCGACAATGCCCAGCATCTCACCGGCCTGAACTTCAAAGCTCACCTCCCGCAACGCCCAGAATTCCTCTCGCGGGCCCTTTCCTCTGAGACGCAGGAGGTTCAGTGCCAACTCTTGGAAGGAGCGGGGCTTTTCCCGGTGGAGCAGAAATCGTTTTGAGACGTTATCGAAACAGATGGCAGGTTCGGTCAATTCTCTTTGCCCTCAAAAAGCAGTCCGGCTGTCTGATAAAGAAGCCAGGCAGCACTACTGGCAGTCATCGTGACCAGGAGAACGTAGAACCACTTTTCACCCCAAACGGAAGGTTTGTTTTCGACCAGGCGATCCAGCAAAGCCTTCATCTTGTCCCGGTAGGAACCTTGATAATAGGCCTGAAAGCGCAGGTCCCCTCCTGCCGGCGTGCCGCTGCGAAACATCGTGCCTCGAGGATACAAGTCCCGAGGCTGCATCCAAACCGTGATGGCGTCCCCTTCGACCGACGACGGTGATTCGACATAAAAGCAAAACGTTCGCCCTGCCGAGTCCGGGATGGGCGGGAAGGTGAACGAGCGGTAAGCATAGTCCTCCACTTCGCGGGCGTTGAACGAGAGTCTGAAGATGTCGTCAGGTGCACCGGGGTCTGTCTTCAGGTGAAAAATCACCTCGTGCGTGTTGGGGCGAGCATAGGTGGCCATGAAAACGTCAATGCGGTGGAGGTGGTTATAGCGGGCCAGAAAAGTCTGCCCCACCGTTTCTCCGCCGACGATCTGGCCCACGGGTTCGGCGTGGGTGTCCTGACTTTCGATGGGCATCTGGATCTGATTCAAAACGGAATAAGCGACGATGGCCAGACCCAGGGCAAGGGCAAGCCAGATTGATACCATCTCACGACGCATAGCTATGGTCTCCGTTTAGAGAAAATGCGCACAGGATTGAGGGCATAGCCGATTTCGAACAGTTGGTTGACAATCTCATATTCCTCCGTGAACCATTCACTTTGAATCATCTCAGGGAACAATCCTCCGGGGATAACCAGATAGTCTGGGTGATAGTTTTGGACAGCCCAAAGGGTTGTGTTGTCATACGTGGTTTCGGGAGTTATTTGTTTGGCGACCTCCGGTTGGATCAAACCAGCAAAGCCAATAATGGGTCGGCGAGCATAATAGCCAATGATGCCCACTTCAAGCGCTCCGACTGTTGCACCTGGAGGCGTATTTGCAGCCAACCATTTGCCTGTTTTCTTATAGACGACCTCGCGCTGATCTGAGTGTTGCAGGCGATACACCGTGGATTTTGCCTGGGGAGCCAGCAACAGGAGCAGTCCCAGGATCAACAATGCCGGTGTGTAGGGGCGCGCCAGATGCCAACGTCTGGCAGCCCATCGCAAAAATGCCACCAGGCCCAAACTCGCAAGCAGGGCGACGGCGGGAGCCAGCGGGCCATAGTACCAAAAATACCGCGAGACGCCCAAGATCACGTAGGCCAAGAGGTACAGGCCCGTCCAAAGCAACAGAGGCCCCCACTTCCACGCCCGGGCACTGGCCACCCATCCTGCCCCCAGGATGATGAACAGAGCGTGGATGCGATAAAGGGGTACCTTTCCATAGTTGTGCAACAGTTTCAGGAGTCCCTGCCCAAAACTGTCGCTGATCAGCATGGTGGCCTGTTGCTGTTTGGTGAACAGGGTGGTAGGGAAAGGAGAACCGAAAAAGGCCCATGCATAAAGGTACCAGGGAGCTATCGTCAGCCCATACAAGAGTATCTGTCGCCAGGGGATTTGCCGGCGGGCGATTAGATAATGTAGTCCCAGAGCCACGGCCACCAGAATGCCATCGGCGCGGGTAAGGGTCATCAAGGCGGCAAAGAGGGCGGCGAGGTTGAAACAATCGGTGGCGTAAAAGTAAAACGCGCCCAGGCCCAGCATCGTGTAAAAGCAAGTCTCAGCGCCAAAGGTGGACAGCAGAAGCGGCGAGAGGCTGAATAGCAGCGCCACGCCAACGCCCACTGCCGGCTGGCCTAGCCGTTGGCTCAACAGGTAGAGAAACAAGGCTCCCGTTTCCAGGCTCACCGCGCTCAGAAGGTTGCTCAGGCGGGGCAAATCTGACCAGACGTGCCCCAGCAGAGTCAGCAACAGTGTGTATAAGGGGGTGGTCGTGCTTTGCACCCGCAGCCCCACGTTGTAAACGAATCCGCGGCCCTCAATCAGATTTCGCGCGTACCGGTACGTGATGAACGGATCATCGTACCCATAATCGGCCAGGCCCAGGAACAAAAGCAGTGTAAGACCGGCAACGACGCACACCAACATCAACGTATGGCGAGTCCCAGTTGTCCGCAGTTTTGGCAAAATAAACGACAGATCCCTCTCCAGATTTGCTCCGGACATGACCCAAAGCAGCGGCTATTATAGCATCTCCTGGGGAGAAGTTCAAATCTCTTCTGGTTGTCGAGACACAGTTACTTCTGCGGGGTGGCTTTGCGACGAAAAAGTCCAGTAACATAGCCCTGCTGGTATAATTCTGGTGTATAGCTAGAAGTAACAATGACCCACTGCCCATCGGGTGGCGGTCCCTTTTTGACCTTGGCCACAGCGATTAACTCATAAGATTCATTGAATTTGCTCTTAAACGAGGATAATCCTGCAGATATGGCATTCCCCTGCGCGTCCATCCATGTAGAAACGATATAATCTGGCTGAAGCTCCAGTATATAGTAAGGGTCGAATTTTTCATGTGCCACAATACTCTGCTCTGTAATCGGCAAATTAAGGTGAGCGATGTGTAGATCTGTGAGGCCAAACATGTCAATGGAGTATCGCCCTGAATAGAAAGGAATTAGCCCCGCCGCATCGGTAGCGATTGTTGCGTCTGGTGAGGTGTTTGCCGCGATCCAGTGTCCCATCTCGGTCCATCCCCGCATCTGAGCCGAAAAGTACTCTTTGTGGAGAAATCGACCTGGCCATGAGAACCACAATGCGTTGATGAAGATATAGGCAAAAAGCACGAGTTGAATGAGCTTCTGGCCCTGCCCCCCTATGAAGCGAATGTGTGAAATCCTGCTTAACCCCTCCGTACACATCAGCAGAAGCATTGGCAAAATCGGAATGAGAAAGCGAGGCCCGAACCATACGATGAAATCTCCGCCTACGAAGACAAAGTACGAGAAAGTCGCGAATACCATAGCGGAGAAGAGTAACCAGGGCCTGTCTTTGCGGAGCGGAAACAAGGCAGATATGGATACGGCAAGGGCTGGCTGAAGCCTCCACCAGGAAATAACCTGAAGCAATATCTTCCCCCCTCGCTTGATACGCCCCCAATAAAAGCCACTGGCCTTGGCGTAGAAAGTATTGGGCAGGGGATACCCGTAGTAGCTGTAGCGCCACGAGAAGAAGCTGCCGTACAGCAGTAAAAACCCAGCCATGAACAAAGCCAGGCGTTTGGGGCAAGAACTCCGGTGGTTGAAAAGTTGGGGTGCAACAATCCAATACCCAAGGGCCAGAGTGAAGTATAAAAGACCCTCCGGCCTTGCCATGGACGAAAGGGCAAACACAATACCAGAGAGAAAAGGAGTATCGTGGTAGAGGTATATGTAAACGGAAAGAGTTACCAGGAATGTGAACAGCAGAGTCTCCATTCCAGAGACCACATATCTTGCTTGAGACCCCATAGCAGCGAATAACATCACAGGAACAGCAGCCAGGAGCAATCGCCAGTTATGATCGGCAAAGGCGCGTTGTCCAAACAAGTAAAGGGTGACTAGTGTTCCAATGGCAGACAGCATGGATAGTATTTTGGATGATAGCACAATATCAATTCCAAGCCAATCGCAGCAGGCTAACAGAACCGCCCAAAGAAAGTTGGTGTACCCCTCGACACACTCTCCTGGGTTAAACACTAACCCCAAACCATTGGACAGATTCACAGCATACCGAAACGAGATAAAAGCGTCATCCATCAATATATTGGGGCCCTCCATCTGTATAACGCGGCCAGTCAACAGCAGTATGGCTAGCAGAAGAAGTAAGGCTCGACACTGAGCCTGTTTCGAGAGCAAAATGTGTGGTAAGTGTACTAACATCCTAATATCCCAAGAGGGTCGGACATGACATAACGTGACATGAGTTATAGTCAAACTAATCAGGTTGATTCGGTGTTTGCAAACCTTGTAGCGGGCTAACTGCAAACCCCGGGTGTGGTGTGGCGGTGAAAACTGCGCTTGACTCTCGGAACAGGCCTGTGGAAACGACAAGGACTCGTCTTATGTCTAGGTGGATTATGTTACGTCCGCCCCTCATCCCAAGAGAAAATAAGTCAATGGGACGGCACTGCAACGAGAGTGTGATACTGCTCATGGAGCACTATCGGCAAGTAGAGAGCAGTACAGTCTTGGTGAGCATGCAACACGTGAGAGCCTCCCTCCAACGATAGAATATGTATTCCATCAGATAGCTTCTCTACGTTGTCCACCAACGACATGCCATCTCTCCATATCACATTTCCATTCAAGGTAATAGCCGTGGTATTGCTAATGAAAGGGATGACTACCTCACCTTTTGTCCCGGAGGGTGAGGAAAGTTCAAGTATTCCGTCCTCACAAGTCGGTGCTTGCCAAGATACTTGAAGTTTGTCATTCCCTAGTGGCAATGCCCCCGATGCATGGCTCACACTCCAGAAAGCGGGCCTTACTGTCCAGGTTTCAGCTCCCAGTCGACGCGTACCCAGCACGTATGTGGTCAAGAACCAGGTGGGTGCACCTCCCCATCCGTGAGCCAGGCTTTCGTAATAAAGTAAGTCTGCGTTGAATACTTCCCACCACGTAGCTGCATTTAGGTCTAACAAGCGCCCGTAGTATCGATCCGTAACAGCCAATGCCTCAGAAATGCGTCCCGCATGTCCCAGGGCCTCCAATACCCAGAACATGCCATAGATTTCCACATTGGGTGATGAGGGATCAGGGGATAACAGTCCCAGGAGCGACGAGGCGACCTGGTTTATCTTGTCTTCCGGTACCAATCCATAGGCGAGAGCCCAGGCCTGGGCGTGTGGAGAGGGGAAAATAGGCTCCTCATCAAGGATACTTGACAAGTAGCGATCTTGAGAGGAGATATACAGATAAGTGTTAATCTGTTTTTTGACGAATCCCGCCTTCTCGCGCCAGACTTTGCCAGTGAAGGAATCACCCAAGTCGTCTGCAATGTTGGCCGCATCCATTAGAGTGCCGTAATAAAGAGCGTTCACCGCGGTTGATTGGCCACAGCGGCTGGAATGGCCAGCCCAATCTATTAGCGCAGTTTGTGACCAATGGCCCGAGGGTACGTCTAGCAGGCCAGTGATTGGGCTCTCATAGCTCGCCAAATAGTCTATGAACTCCAAAAGGACAGGGTACACCTTTGCCAGTAACTGGAAGTCTTCTGTCAGTTGCCAATAGTCATTCAGACTCTGTACCCAAAGCATCCCATAGTCCAGCATGTGGATTCCGCCACCGTTTGGTGCCATGGCATTTGGGCGCCCCTCTGTGAATGCCTCAGCCATGAATAACAGACCACGCCGTACAAGGTCTGTATCACCAAAGGACACACGGTTAATGTAATCTTCCACGTAAGCGTCTCCCCACCACTGGCCTCGCTCGCGCCATGGAGTGTCGGTATAGGCGTCTGTCATGTTGGAATAAAGCGTATCCACGCCCACTTGCCATATCCTGTCAAGGCGTGCGTTTGACGAATGGAATTCTCCTTGCAGGGCCATGGGGTATCGCTCTTCATATACTTGAACGTTTTCAAGTTGAACAGACCCACTTCCCCAAACAGCAATCAAGATGTATCGGCCAGCGCGGGCATCTATTGTAGAAACGGAGCGGGTGGTTCCATCCAGAATCCACGAGTCTGTCTGGTTCCATTCTTGGTGAAGAGAGCCGGGGTAGGGTAAGGGGCGAGATCCTTGCCACAACCTCTGGGCCCATCCTATGTCTAGCACTGCCCCCGATGGGCCCATGACCTCTGCCACCAGCCTTCCATGCACAACACGACCCAAGTCAAGCGCAGCATAAGTGGAGGGGGAGGTAAACTCAATGTTGATCCCATCCTCAGAAGAAACCATGACTTGATCGGGCTGGCTTACATGTTCAGCCAAGAGCAGTCTACGCCCTGCATGAACGCCTTGCTGGAAGGGAAGGGGGTCTGACTGAATGTGTTGTGTGGAAA
The DNA here is from genome assembly GCA_964397845.1 of uncultured Anaerolineae bacterium. Taxonomy (GTDB): domain Bacteria; phylum Chloroflexota; class Anaerolineae; order CAYNKW01; family CAYNKW01; genus CAYNKW01. Next base: position 17,699 of record CAYNKW010000033.1, on the reverse strand, counting down.
TACTGAAAGTCACTCCCTGGGGAGGGATGTCAGTGAATGAGAGTGCGTGGTCACCAGCAGCGATGAGGGTGGAGGCTACCAACACATCGGGCCTGTCTATCCCGCTTTTCTCCCAGGCAAGCTCACTACCGTCGAGTCGGACATTGTTAAATGGAGATGTTTGTGGCTCAGAAAGCATCTCAACGGTAAATACAGTTGGGTTCAGAGCCTTGAAAGAAAACTCGTAGGGATCTGGCGCTGGTGGTACCAGTTCTGCCACCGCGTGTCCAGGTGAGAGTGAGCCTGCGTCTGTAATCGTAACTGGAATAGACACATTTTCCAAGAATTGTATGGAGCGGGGGAGGTAAGTGATGTCATACAAGGTTAGGGCCGATCTGGTTCTCTCCCGAACTCTATTAGGAGAGTCTAGCTCTGTCTTCTCATAAGGGTTCACAAACTGCATGGACCGAGAGATGTAGCATGCATCGGATAGGGGCTTTACGACTGCAGAAGCCCACTCATTATCAGAGAAAGTGGGTAACATCCAATTCGAGGGGAGGCGCCGCAGGTCGAGCAATTCTGTTGGCCCTATAAGATTCCACGAATGAACAGGTACAGCATCCGTTTTCCAGGCATTTGATAGGAGAGCCTTCCACTGGGACCCAGTGCGGGCGATTACCTCAAAACCTTGTTCGGAAACACCCTGAATATGGCCTATCAGCAAGGGCGTGACAGACTCGGAGCGTCTGTAGTTGGGTGCCCACTGAGTTAGAATGGCTATGAGGTGACTACCGGACTGCAACTCCCCCAGTTGGTAGACATCGTACTCTCTGGTCGTCTGCGAGAAACGCGCTGGGCCGCGTCCCAACCACACTCCATCTATCCACACTTCGTAGCGAGTGTCCGCAAAGATGTAAAGCTCTGAGCTCTTTAATCGCTTGTCAAGGGCGAAGGCATGCCGGAATAGAGCTACCCCATGTGAATCTGGAGTGGAGGAGTGCGCCCATATTGGGCTATTTCTTGAGAACTCATCTGTCTCGGAGCGAAACACCAAGGGTAGGTACACGGTAGTTGTAAAGGGGGAAGTAGAGGAGACGATAAGGGACATATCATGGGTAGTGGAATGCTCTCCATAGAGAGATGCCAAGCTCTCTCTACTCTGCAATATAGTTAGTATCGTGATTACAGTGATGAGGCACAAAGCCAGCACGAGTGCTCGTGCAGAGTCTCCTATTAGCCGATGTTTCGTTAATGCAAGATTATGCTGCCAACTATTGCCATCTTGAGAGTGACTGTCCATGTTCTTTACAGTACACCGTGCGGACATGAGCTGGTGCAAGTGGTTGCTTGGTGGTGCGAGGGGATAGGCTTTGAATAAACCGACATGGCTCTTCAAAACGGAAAGCCAATTTGTGTTTGGGCCTACTACGGCCAGCATCTTGTCATAGCAGGCCCCTATCCACAAACAACGGCTAGGTTACGGTGCCGTTTCTATAAAGATGGGTTCAAAGTCTACAGATATGGTTCCACCACCAGGTGTGATATCTTGTCCGAATTTATCGTACACTGCACTAGTGCCCGCAGGTAGTGACAAAGGTACCGTGGAACCGTCGTTGGTCCAGTAAACCCGATATTCTCCGTGCGCACTTTCATTGTAGAAGACATATCCTTCAAGTGACCCACTGGATAGTTGTCCCAAGTATGATGCTCCTTCAAGAAGTTGGGCCATAAACCTGAAGGTATTGTAAGCAGGGCGTGGGTCTTGATTACCATCGAGCAACCCTCCCTGCCGCCAGCCAGGCCCGTTTAGGGTGTACCACGTGGAACCTATTATGTCGTTAGCCCATGTGCGAGCATATAGCCTCACCACATAGTTGGCTTGAGCCGATTTCAGATCATCGCTCAAACAGTCCGGGTTATCATTGTCATCCGAATAACACATTAGGCCGCCCTCGTTCATTATAATGGGCTTGCTAACACTGTACTGGTCAAATACATCCTGAATGAAATCTAGCTTACCCAGCAACACGCCCCCACGGTGATCCCAATGAATTTGGTTCAGATCCCAGTCTGTATTTCCAGGGGCAGGAACCCAATATGGATAGGCATGGTAGGCCATGATGTCAAAGAATGCCCCCCCATCATTTCGCAGTATGCCTTCCAGAAACTTGGCAGATGGACAATCCCCAATCTCTGGCGCGGGAGCAGGATCATCTGAATCGCACCACATCAGCAGCCCACCAAGCATTACCTGAGCAGTAGGATCTGCCTGTTTGATCGCCGGATACACGTGCTTGAGCATCTCTGCATAGTACTCTCCTCCATAGTAATCGTCATTCTCGTCCCCCCAGCATCCGAATGGGCTTGCAGGAGGTAGTGAGTAGTTAGCATCCGGCTCGTTCCACAATTCCCAGTATTTTACCTTATACGGCTCGATGCTGTAACGCTCTACAACATCCTTCATGAAGCTGGCAAAATCGTCTAGTGCATCCTCCTCAATAGGTCCACAGTAAGATCCGGGCACTTTCTGTGCCCACGTAGGTGTGCCACGCACTATGACCATAGGGGTCAAACCTTGTTCAGCCAATGCCTGAAGCTCGTTCTCCACACTTGCCAGCTTTGTCCAATCACGTACGCCGTGCACAGTTTCTACCTCAGACCATAGAACACCGTTGTAACGCACCCACCAGACACCGGCCTCGTCTGCTCTAGATACTGTAGCATCCACTTTTCCCCGATTGATCTCTACGCCGAACACAGGAGGTATTGGCGGAAAGTTTCGCATTGCCACTGGCAAGAACACCGTGCTGCTAGTGGTTCCATTGGCCAGAATAGCAGTTTGCATACCACCTTGGCCGACTGAGGCGTCAGCGAGGCGTGCGGCCCCCCACCCCGTGACGAGCTTTAAGAAGACGAGCATACCCAGAAAGACAATGGCTGTTAAAATAAGCGCACCGAGACCCTGCCGTTGTGAGAGACTGGTTTTTTGCATCATGGGTTTCCTCCTTGATGAGCTATGAATCCGCTCTAGAACTCAACGATTGTACATCGAAGCCGTATCCTACAGTGCGTTGTAGTAATATGGAACGACGATGTCCAACCAAGCGACGATATCTAGCAAAAGCATGGCTGCCATGCAGAAATATAGCACTAGCGGTTGCCAGCGTTTGGGCCACCATTCCAGGATCCCCATCAGCAACAGCATCAGCGATACGATCACCACTGGGTAAGTATATCTTGCTCCTGAAATGAATCTGTACTGCGTAAAAAAAAGCGGGTGTCCACGCAACCAGGCATTGATCCAGGCCAGAACGAACGCTACTGCCAGAAGAACCAGCGCGCGCCGTTGCCACCTCTCCAGCAAGGCGCGTTTGGACCAGAACTCGCGCAGAAACAGGCGCAATATGCCGATCCCTCCGGCAACGGTGGGGATCAACAGTAGCCGAAACCACCAATTCGGCAGCGCGACCTGATTCCAGGAAAAACGTCCCCAGAAGCCCTGGTACAGGTTGGTTACCACCAGACGGCTGAACCACCACGTGCGCCGCCATTCCAACGCCGACTGTAATACTTTTGTCTGGTCCCACCGCAGGTACTCGGACCGGCTGCCGCCCCAGGCGGGACGCAGGCTCAACATGCTGCGATGTCCAGTCCCGTTATGTAGCAAGTTCACAAACGAGCGATCTCCCCACGTGCCCCGTTCTGCTTGAGCGTCGTCCCAGGTTGGCGACCGGTGTTCGGGCCAGCCTTCGCCTTCGACCAATGTCAATCCCGTGACATAGAACGCTCCAGTTTTTCTGTTACCTTTCAGATAGGGGTGCAATCCAACCGCGATGCCCCGTGCTCCGGATGTGATTGTGGTTGTGAAAGTGTGAAATGCCCAGGCCAAAGACGCTTCCACCGGCCATTCGTGGCGGACCTGGCCGTCATATAGCGAAAAGTAGCCGACCGGAGCGATCTCTTCAGATGGCTCGGCGCTGCGCACCCATCCAGCCAGCGTAACTGGCTTGCCCATCAGAGCTTCGCCCTGGTCCAGAGGGAGTTCCTGGTAAAGATAGTGTGCTTCTTTTTCTGACAGATCTTCTACGTACAGTGCGTCGCGTCCAACTGGTGTGGCCAGGCGTGCGCGACTCTGGCTGCGCTGAAGTTCAGAACCGCCAAACTTGTACCATCCAGCCGCATCACCCCATTGAAGAAAGACCAGCCCGGTCACCAAGATGCCTCCCCCTACTGCCACCCAGATGCGTTTGCCCCAGGGCCGGCGAAAAATGGCCAGGGGCAGAGCGACGATCAGTGTTGGGATGCCGATGATGGTCGTGGTCTTGGTCATCAGCGCCAGGGTTAGAAAACCAATAATCAGCCCCAGCCGCTGCCAGGACAACCCGTCACGGACGAGTAGCACAAGCACCAATAAAAAGAGAGAAAACAGCGGCGTCGTCAGCACGTCATTGTTGACGCTGGTCATTTGATCTACATAAGGGGGGAGAAAAGCCAGACAAACCGGAACCCCCAGGTAGATCAGCCGGCGTTCCGGGAAGAGGGTTCTTAGCAGCCAATAGGCGATCGGGATCGTTGCCGTGAGAACGAACACACCTAACAGACGGCCCGCGTAGAGCTGCATTTCCACCGAGGCGTGCATCACAGGCCATTGCGTCAGCGCTGCCAGCGCATAATACAGCGGGGGGTGGCGCAATTCGGAGATGCCGATACCTGGTGGTGTATCGGACAGAAGTTGACCGAAAGGTGGCTTCCTGTCCGGTGGCCAAAAACCGAATTGAAACATAGAAGCGGCGATCTCCCGCTGCATGGGCAAGGAATAATCGCCGGGCTCGGGGAGATGATCCTTCTCAGCGATAAGACGCACGTATTCAAAATGCGTGGGCTCATCAGGATGTTGCCAAGGAGGCACAACCGCCACCTGGAGGAATCCCCGAATGAGAACGTAAACCAATAAAAGAAAAAGCCAGAGGCTTTCTCTCTGCCAGCCTTTTGCTGATGCACTCCCTGTTGAGTTTGAGGTACTATGCTTATAGAGACACAATGTCATTCCCTAACTGAAGTGCCTGCCTCAGAGGACGCTGCGCTCCTCAAATCTGTGAACAGTAAGCCCTACAAGTTGGAGCAAGACAAGTATACCACAAAACCTCAAAATTGCGAAAAACCTGCGGCAATCAAAAGGAATAAGTTTGGTGACGTTGCACTTTCCTGGAAACTATGCTATAATATTGCACGTTGCTCAAGTTCAACGAGGAGACAGGAGAGCTATGGAACCAATCAATCCTTTCACTCCGATCGGTCTTTTTGTCATTGTAGCCGTCGTTTTTCCCATCATTGCTCTTGGGCTTGCGTGGGTTCTCCGTCCCAAGAAACCCAACCCCATTAAATCTCAGACTTATGAGTGCGGTCTCGAGACCTACGGCGATACGTGGGTACAGTTCAGGGCCCAATACTACCTCTTTGCCCTGATCTTTGTCATCTTTGATCTCGAGACTGTTTTCTTGTACCCCTGGGCGGTAGCCTACAACAAACTAGGGTTTTATGCCCTGGTTGAGATGTTTATCTTCCTCGCTATCCTGGTAGCTGGGCTCGTATACGCCTGGCGCAAGGGTGCCCTTGAATGGATCTAGGAATTGCATTTGGTCGCAAGGGAGCTGACTTTTTTACTTGTTGCGGTTGATCACTTGGACGCGCTATGAATCCTGTGCCTCGCCGTGGAGCGTGTCTGGTTGCCTGGTGTCCCGATCGTGGTTTAAACATGGAGAATAGGTATGAACATTCTTGATGATCTCTTTGTCAACATTGGGCAGTGGTGGACAAACCTGCTGTCGGACACTTTGGCTTTGTCCGATTGGGCCGTGACGGTGATCGACGGTCTGATCGGTGGGCTCATCTTTGCGCTGTTGGGTGTCGTCATGGTGCTGATCCTGACCTACATGGAGCGCAAAGTGTTTGCCCGCTTGCAGGACCGGATAGGTCCTAACCGGTGGGGGCCGTGGGGCATCCTCCAGGCTGTGGCCGATGCCATCAAGATGCTCATCAAAGAGGACATTATCCCGGATAATGCCGATCGTCTGCTGTTCAACCTGGCGCCGGTGATGATGGTGATCCCGGCGGTGTTACTCTATGCAGTGCTCCCCTTTGGACGGGGGATGGTCGGCAGCGACCTTAACGTAGGTGTGTTGTACGTGGTAGCGATTGGCTCCTTGACGACTATCGCTGTCATGACGGCTGGCTGGTCTTCCAGCAACAAATATGGCTTGCTGGGCGCCTTTCGCATGATCGCGCAGTTGGTCAGCTACGAGATTCCGATGGTGCTGGCTATGGCTTCGGTGGTGTTGATCACGGGCTCCATGTCCCTGGTCAAGATCGTTGAGAGTCAGCCGATTCCCAATGCCGTCCTCATGCCGGTGGCTTTCTTTGTCTACATGGCAGCCGGTATGGCTGAGTTGGGCCGTTCGCCTTTCGATTTGTTGGAGGCGGACTCGGAGATCGTGGCCGGGTACTTTATCGAGTACAGTGGCATGAAATTTGCCCTCTTTTTCCTGGCCGAGTACATCAACATGTTCGCCGTCGCTGGCATTGCCACGACGCTCTTCCTCAGCGGCTGGAACTGGCCTATCCTGCCCACCTGGCTTTGGTTCTTCATCAAGGCCTTTGCCGTCGTCTTTGTCTTCATCTGGGCGCGGGGTAGTTGGCCCCGGTTTCGCATTGACCACATGCTGAGTTTTGCCTGGAAATTCCTGGTGCCGTTGGCCCTGGCTAACCTCATGGTGATTGGCCTGGTGGATAAGCTTCTGCCTGTGGCAGAAGCTGGGACGCTGGCGCGGGCGGCGGCTTTGCTGGGCAGCAACCTGGCTCTCATCGCTGTTACTCTCATCGTCGTCGCCTGGGCTGCCCGTCGCAGCCGTAGTGCCACGTTGAAAGCCATCGCCGGTGCCAGATGAGATTCTGTGATTTGTCTGTTTGTCATTCTTCATTGATCAAGGGGTGACTATGAGCGTAGAACAAGGAGTTTTTATCGTCCTGAGTGCCATCACCCTTCTCGGGGCCTGGATCGTTATTACCAACCGCAATCTCTATCGAGCGGCGCTGGGGCTGGTGCTCTCTTTCTTTGGCGTGGCAGGGTTGTATGCGTTGCTCAACGCCGGCTTCCTGGCGGTGGTCCAGGTGTTGATCTATGTGGGGGCTATTTCTATTCTGATCATCTTTGCCATCATGCTCACCCGGGGGGTGATGGACCGCGATGTGGTGCAACGCAACAGCCAGTGGGCCATCTCAGCGCTGGTAGCGCTGGCTTTGTTTGGGGTGCTTGGTTACACGCTGGCTTTCCGCGCGGCGGACCAGTGGCCGGTGAGCGGCGCTGGTCTGCCGCAGGATGCCATTGCCAAGCTGGGAGAGGCGTTGGTGGTGACTTATGCACTGCCGTTCGAGGTGGCGTCGGTGTTGCTGCTGGTGGCGCTGGTAGGGGCCATTGTCATCGCGCGGGAGCAGTAGCGCGAGCCGATTGGAACATGTTGCTCAGAGAATAGTCGCCGAAGTTCAGCGAAAGTATCCCGATGCCTGGTGCCTGTTTAACGACGAGGTGTACGACGAGGAAGACCTTTACATTGACGTGTACGTTGACGGGAACGTGCTTCTCGAGGTGGGCAGATTCGCCAACGAGTTGACCTATCGTTATTGGCAGGAGACGGGGTACGATATCCTACCTATGGTCGCTCCCAGGGAATGCTATCCTCTCAAGGAGTAGTGGGATTGATATTGCTGTTTTACAAGGGAGTGGTAAGTGACTGCCTGGTTGGAACGGAAACGGGAAGCCGCTGATTTGTTCATCTCCCACTTGCTCGCAAGCCCGGCCCGATCCCACATCGCCAAAGTGCTGCTTCACGGCAGCGTGGCCGAAGGAACGGCACAGCCAGAGAGCGATGTGGACGTAGTTGTGTTTCAGATCGGCGCGCCGGAAGTGGTGGCTGATGTCTGTGATGAGGCCAGTTTCCGGGTTGTGATGGAGGTGTCGGAGAGCATTGAGCCGCTCATTTTCTCTATGGGTGAGTACCATCATCCTTTCTCTTACTTCCTCTACAGGGCGACCCAGGATGGAGAGGAGTTGTATTCGGTGACTGCGGAGGAGTTAAAGAGAGAAGAGATTGAAGGGTTGTACGAACTAGGGCTGGACTACCTGGAAGGCGCTCGGGAATTGGAACAGAACGGGCGTTATCGCCTCGCGACCGACACTGCCTACAATGCGGCTGAATTGGCTGGTCTTTCTGAAATCCGACCGGCTTCCCAGAACGCACAGCGGCGTGGTGAA
>CAYNKW010000033.1:0-9312 GCA_964397845.1 uncultured Anaerolineae bacterium | reverse complement strand
GGCTGGTCTTTCTGAAATCCGACCGGCTTCCCAGAACGCACAGCGGCGTGGTGAACAGATTCGGAGAGCTCTATATCAAAAGCGAGATTCTGCCGGTCAGCCTGGGCAAGCGGCTGCGGCGTGCTCTCCGCTATCGCAATCTGGCCCGCTACGAACAACTCAGCCCCTGTCGGCGCCGATGAGGCCAGACAAACCATCCAACTGGCCGAGGAACTCTTGACTGTTCTGGCGGCACAAAAAGGATAGGAAGGACAGGATGATGCCTATACCGTTGACCTGGTATCTGCTCGTGGCCGCGGCCCTGTTCTGCATGGGGCTGTACGGCGTGCTCTCCCGACGGAACGCGGTGGCAATTCTGATGGGCGTGGAGTTGATGCTCAATGCCGTCAACATCAATCTGGTGGCCTTTTGGCGGTATATCAGGCCGGATGCAATGGCCGGGCAGGTGTTCGCCATTATCGTCTACACCGTGGCGGCGGCCGAGGCAGCGGTGGGCCTGGCGCTGTTCATTGCCATTTACCGCAGCCGGGACACCATCGTCGTGGAAGACATTGATCTGATGAAGGGATAGCAAGGATGGAAGAAATTCGAGGATTCTTTTTCAATCTGACTTGGCTGATCCCACTCTTTCCTTTGCTGGCCTTTGCCATCATCGTCCTGTGGGCCAATTCCAATCGGAAGTTGAGCACCTGGCTGGCCTGGGGCGGCATTGGGCTGTCGTGGCTTTTGGGCTGGACTATCTTTTTCCTGTCGTGGGGCGACATTCACCACCTGACGCCGCCCGAGGGGAACCATCCCGTCCCACTGTGGACCTTGCCCACCGGGTCGGATGTGCTCAAGATCGGCTTTCAGGTGGACACGCTGACGGCGCTCATGCTCTTCATGGTGCCTTTTGTCTGCCTGATGATCTTTATCTACTCCAAGGGTTACATGGGCTTCGGCACGGAGCAAGTAGACCCGCACTACTCCCGCTTCTTTGCCTACATCTCTCTCTTTGCCTGCGGGATGCTGGGACTGGTGGTCTCTGATAACCTGCTGACTCTTTTCATCTTCTGGGAGATCATGGGGCTCTGTTCCTACCTGTTGATCGGCTTCTGGTACGAGAAGAGCTACCCCGATCCGAAACGGACCACACCCAAGGAGGCCGGGCTGAAGGCCTTCCTCACTACCCGTGTGGGCGACGTGATCATGCTCCTCGGCATCCTGCTCCTCTACTCGCAGGTGGGCAGCCTCTCGTTCATGGATGTCTTTGGCCACGAGACGTTGGACATGCTGGCCCACAAGATGGTGTGGTTACCGGTCTTTGGCACGGTGCCCGTGGCCACGCTGGCGGCGCTGCTGCTCTTTGGCGGCGCGGTGGGCAAGAGCGCGCAGTTTCCACTGCACGTCTGGTTGCCCGACGCCATGGAAGGCCCGACGCCGGTAAGCGCTCTCATCCACGCGGCGACGATGGTCTCGGCCGGGGTTTACCTGGTGGCCCGCAGCTTCCCGTTGTTCGCGGTGGTGCCGGTGGTGCACGGTGGCACGCAACTGGCGGTGGTGGCTTTTATCGGCGCTTTCACTGCTCTCTTTGCCAGCACCATCGCCCTCGCTCAGAACGACATCAAGCGAGTGTTGGCCTACTCGACCATCAGTCAGCTAGGCTACATGATCGCGGCTCTGGGCATCGGCGCCTACGTTGCCGCCGTCTTTCATCTCGTCACGCACGCTTTCTTCAAATCACTGCTGTTTCTGGGCTCCGGCTCGGTGATCCACGGTGTGGAGCACGGCCACCACGAAGTAGCTCACGGGCATCATGGTCACGAAGAAGAGGCGTTCGATGCCAACGACATGATGAACATGGGCGGGCTAATGAGCAAGATGCCCCGCACGGCCTGGACCTTCCTCATCGGCGGTGGTGCTCTGGCGGGCATCATCCCCCTGGCCGGCTTTTGGAGCAAGGACGAGATTCTGGCTCACGCCTGGCACGAGTTTCAGCATGGCCACGATTTTGGCACCTTCTGGCCCTTCTTCGTCTGGTTGCTGCTGACTATTGCTGCCGCGCTGACGGCCTTTTACACGGCGCGCCAGGTGTGCCTGACTTTCTTTGGCCCGCCTCGGACTGGGGCTGCCCAACACGCCCACGAGAGCCCACCTTCTATGACCTGGCCGCTGATACTCCTGGCCTTTTTCGCTGCCATTCTGGGCCTCTTTGGCACGCCGTGGGCCAATCAGTATCACCATCTCGTCGGTGAGGCGTTCCACGCGACGCCCTTCGATCTGTTCGTGGCCGGACTGTCTACGGTCCTGGCGCTGGGTGGCGCGGCTCTGGGTTGGCTGGTCTATGGGCGCAAGCCGCTGGCGGCCGGTCAGGTGGACCCAGTCAAGCGGTGGCTGGGGCCGGTGCACACCCTGCTGGAGAACAAGTATTACGTGGACGAGGTGTACCGGGCTGTCTTTATCCGTCCAGCCATCTGGCTGGCTCATACCTGTTTCAAGTTCGACAACCGCTGGGTGATCGATCCTATCGTCAATCTGGCAGGTAAAGTGGGGATTGCTCTTTCCAATCTCAGCAGCTTGCTGGACGCCCGTTTTGTGGATGGCGCAGTGAACCTGGTGGGAAGGGTGGCCACTGTCCTCTGTGGCCTGTATCGTCTCTTTGACATCCACGTCGTCAACGGCGCTGTTGACCTGGTAGGGCGCTTGACCCAGAGCGGAGGCGAGGGGCTGCGGCCTATCCAGACGGGTCGAGTGCAGAACTACCTGGTGGTGGCCTTGGCCACCGTACTCATGCTGCTGGGGTTGTATTTGGTCTACTGGTTGTAAGAGTATCTCTGCCTGCTTACAGGAAACCTAGGAGGAACTGTAATGAGCTTTCCGATCCTGACTGTCATCACCTTTGTCCCTTTGCTAGGAGCTGTCTTGATCCTCTTTGTGCCCAAGGAGCGGGAGAGTCTGATCACCAGGCTGGCCATCGCCATTAGCTTTGTGCCCCTCATCCTGGCCCTCGTGCTGTGGTTCAGCTATGATAAAGCGGCAGGGGGGATGCAATTCGTCGAAGAATATTCGTGGATTTCCACCCTCGACGTCTATTACCGGATGGGGGTGGATGGTCTCAGCGTGCCGATGATCTTTTTGACGGCGCTACTCGCTACCCTGTGTCTCTTCTACTCCTCGTATACCATCAAGGAAAGGGTCAGAGAATATTTTATGCTCTTTCTGATGCTAGAGATGGGTATGCTTGGCGTCTTTGTCTCCCTGGATTTCATTCTCTTTTACGTCTTCTGGGAGGTCGGGCTGGTGCCTATGTTCCTCCTCATTGCCCTGTGGGGCGGGAAGCGCCGCGAGTACGCGGCTATCAAGTTTTTCCTCTACACGCTGGCGGGTAGCGTAGCCATGCTGCTGGCCATCCTGGGCGTCTACTTGAACACCGGCACCTTCAACATCATCGAGGCGGCCAGGCTCCGGCCTTTTGCCGATAACTGGCCACTGGCCGTTCTGGCCTTCTGGGGCTTCTTCCTCGGCTTTGCCATCAAGGTGCCTTGCTTTCCTTTCCACACCTGGCTGCCTGATGCCCACACCGAAGCGCCCACGGCGGGCAGCGTCATCCTGGCCGGCGTCCTGCTAAAGCTGGGGGCCTACGGCCTTATGCGCATCATCTTGCCCCTTTTCCCCCAGGTCTTTAGCTTTTTCACCTTTAACGTGCCCATAATTTCCACGTTGGCCGTGATAAGCATCGTTTACGGAGCCTTGATCTGCGTGGCTCAGTGGGATCTAAAGCGGCTCATCGCCTACTCTTCGGTCAGTCATATGGGCTTCGTGACCCTGGGCATCAGCGCTGCCGCGGCCAGCCTGGCTCAGAGCAGCGACCCGGGTTTGCTGACGAGCGCCGCTATCGGTCTCAATGGGGCAGGCATGCAAATGTTCACCCACGGCATCGCCACCGGTGGCCTGTTCTTCCTGGTGGGCATGATCTACGAGCGGGCTCACACCCGCGAGTTGCGCGACTTTGGAGGGTTGGCAGCCCGGGTGCCCTACTACTATGGCATCATGATGGTCACCGGCCTCGCTTCTCTCGGCCTGCCGTCGCTGGCCGGTTTCTGGAGCGAGCTGTTTGTCTTCCGTGGCACGTTCGGCATCATCCCTATCTTTGCCTGTATTGGGGTGGTCGGAGTTGTCTTTACGGCAGCTTATATTTTGTGGAAAATCATCCAGCACATGTTCCTGGGCCAGTTCAGCCAGGAGAAGTGGGATGAGGCCACCCACAATGCGCCGTTGGGCGACATGAAGTGGTGGGAGAAGGTCACCATGTGGCCGCTGGTCATCGTCATGATCGGCTTTGGCATATATCCTGTGCCCGTTCTGAGTTTCTTCAACAGTATGGCGGTGACCTTACTCAGTGGGCTGCAATAGCCTCCCATTAAGTTGAGACCTGAGGCAAGGAGCGGTTTTCAATGAGCTTTCCCTATCTGAGCATCATCATCTTCTCCCCTTTTGTGGGAGCCCTTATCATCATAGCTCTGCCCAAAGAGAAGCACCTGGCCATCAAGCTGATAGCAGCCGTCTGTGCCTTTATCTCGCTGGCGCTCTCGATCTATGTCTTCTTTGCCTACGACCAGACAGCCGGGGGGATGCAGTTCGAAGAGCAGATGCGATGGATACCTGGCCTGGGTATCTCATACCACCTGGGGGCCGATGGCATCAGCCTGCCCTTGCTCCTGCTCACGGGGGTGGTGACCTTTTGCGGCGTCCTGGTTAGCTGGGGGAGAGATTCCCGTCCCAAGGAGTTCTTTGCCTTGCTGCTCATCCTGGTGTCTGGTGTCTTTGGCGTCTTTGTGGCTCTGGATCTCTTTTTGCTCTTCGTCTTCTACGAGCTGGCGGTCTTGCCCATGTACTTGCTCATCGGCGCCTGGGGTTGGCCTGTGACGCGAGAGTACGCGGCCATGAAACTTACCCTCTACCTGCTGCTTGGCAGTTCTTTTGCCCTGGTCGGCGCTTTGGCCCTCTATTTCAAGGCCGGGCTGGGTACCTTTGACATCATGGCTCTCTCTCAGGTGCGCTTTGATCCCCTCTTTCAGTACATCTTTTTTCTACCCATCTTTGTGGGCTTTGGCGTCCTGGCTGGCCTCTGGCCCTTTCACACCTGGTCGCCCGACGGCCACGTGGCCGCCCCTACGGCCGTCAGCATGCTCCACGCCGGAGTGCTGATGAAGATGGGCGCTTACGGCGCCTTGCGAGTAGGGATAAACATCCTGCCCCTCGGCGCTCAGCGGTGGCTGCCCTGGATCGTCATGCTGACCGTGGTCAACGTGGTCTATGGGGCTATGGTGGCTTTTGCACAAAAAGACTTCAAATACGTCATCGGCTATTCCAGTGTGAGCCACATGGGCTACGTTAGCATGGGCTTCGCCACTATGAGCACTGTGGGTTTAAGCGGTTCTTCCTTGCAGATGTTCTCCCATGGCATTATGACGGGGCTTTTCTTCGCCGTGGTAGGCATGGTTTACCGACGAACACATACCAGGCAAATCCCCGAGCTGGGCGGCCTGGTGCAAAAGATGCCCTTCGTAGCTATCAGCTTTATCATAGGCGGCCTGGCTTCCATGGGCATGCCGGGCTTGAGCGGTTTTATCGCCGAGTTTCAGGTTCTGGCCGGCACCTGGCAAACCTACCCCGTTATCGCTGTTCTTTCACTCATTGGCATTGTCGTCACGGCGGCATACATCATAAGGGTCTCGTACATGGTTTTCTTTGGCCCCCTCAAGCCCGAATATGAGCAAGTCACCACGGCGTCCGCCATCGAGAAAGTGGCGCTCTTTATCATGGCCGCCATTCTCATTTTGGTCGGTCTTTATCCCTCGGTGATGCTCGATCTCATCAATACTGCTGTGGCACCCCTCGTGATGAGATTGGGAGATGCTTTGTGATCGGGGTTGAACCTCTTGAGCTATCTTTTGAAGGTGAACGGCGCTAAAGGAGGAGCTGTCTTGACTCTATCACAAACTTTGGCTTTGCTCTCACCCGAGCTCGTCTTGGTCATCGCTGGGCTGGTTGTCCTGGGTCTGGACTTGATCTGGCGTGATGAGGGAAAGAAGGAGCGGCTGCCCTACGTGGCCCTGGCTGGGTTGGGTGGGGCGTTGGCGGCCGTCGTGGCGCTGTGGGGCCGGGAGGGGGTGCTCTTCACCGGCACCTACACTGTGGATGCGTTCGCCCTCTTCTTTAAGGCGGTGGCCGTCGTGAGCACGGGGCTGGTCATCCTCTCGGCCATCGAGTTCATGCGGGGGCGGACACCCTACCGGGGCGAGTTCTACACCCTGCTCCTCTTCACTGCCCTGGCTATCGGCCTCATTGCCGCGGCGACCGATCTGATCCTGATCTACCTGGCCATCGAGTTGCTGAGCATCACCTCCTACATCCTGACCGGCTACCTGCGCGAGGATGCGAAATCCAACGAGGCGGCCATCAAGTACTTTCTCTACGGGGCTACCACCTCCGCCGTCATGCTCTACGGCATGTCCTTCCTCTACGGTGCCACAGGTTCGACCAACCTGAGCGAGATCGCGACGGCCCTGAGGGAAGCCGAGGCCTCCCTGAGTGGGGTGATCCTGCCGGCTACGATCCTTCTGCTGGCAGGCTTTGGGTTCAAGATCGCGGCTGTGCCCTTCCATCAGTGGGCCCCCGACGCCTATGAAGGTGCTCCCACACCAGTCACTGCCTTCCTCTCGGTGGGACCCAAGGTGGCCGGTTTTGCTGTTCTGGCGCGCGTGTTTCTCACAGCTTTACCCTCTTTCCAGCCCGACTGGGTAGCTCTCCTGACCAGCATATCGGTGGTGACCATGACTTTTGGCAATCTAGTGGCCCTCACCCAGAGGAACATCAAACGCATGCTGGCCTATTCCAGCATCGCCCAGGCAGGTTATGTCTTGCTGGGAGTGGTGGCTGCCTCGGCCCTGGGGATGACTTCTCTGGTGTTCTATTTGATCATCTACTCCTTCACCAACCTGGGGGCCTTTATCGTGGTTATTACCTTCTCCAACGGGGGTGGTGGCGATGCAATCGAGGACTATGCCGGGTTGAGCCAGAGGTCTCCGGGCCTCGCTCTGGCGATGCTATTCTTTTTGCTGTCGCTGGCTGGTATCCCCCCTTTGGCTGGCTTCGTCGGCAAGTTCTACCTGTTCGCTGCGGTCATGAAAGAGGGATTTATCTGGTTGGTGGTCGTGGGTGTCTTGAACAGTATAATATCGTTATACTACTATCTGCAAGTGATCAGGCAGATGTACATCATTCCCCCGAGGACGGAAGAGCCAGTGCCGGCTTCGCGAGCCCTGTCAAGTGCCCGTTTCATAGCCCTGGCTGGTGTGCTGCTGCTAGGCATCTATCCCACCCCTCTCATCGAGCTGATTCAAGTGGCTGCCCGGGCTTTCCTCTCCGGCTGAGCCAAATGAGGCCCTGGCAAGTCAGGCTCGAACTTGAGCAGTTTGCCCCTGACGGATGGGTAGAGATGAAGAGGCTTGACAAAGACGGTGAGTTATAGTATGATATTGCTCGTTCAGGATCTGATTTCAAAGGGGATCAACAAGGACAAGAGATTCAATGGGGAATGATGCTTTCCGCTCTATAGCTATTGCTACCCAGGTGGGGGTCATGGTGATCACTTCGACCCTCGGTTGTCTCTTCCTGGGCCTGTGGATTGATAGTAAGCTGCATAGCCGCCCGTGGGCCACTCTGATCCTCATAGCTGTTGGAATCTTGGCTGCCATCGTAGGTACCTATCGTTTGGTTTACCCAGTCATAGAACAAGTGGCTGTCAAACAAAAGGCCGAGATGCCGATGGAAAATATCCTCCGCCCTCTCGCCCTCGTCACCCGGTTAGGGCTAATGACAGTCAGTCCAGTTCTCATCGGTCTCTTTCTAGGCTTATGGATAGATGGTAGATTGCAAACCCGCCCCTGGATCACCCTATTCCTTACCGTCCTTGGGATCGTGGCTGGCCTGGTGGGTGTCTATCGTTTGTCTTTTTCGCTTACGGAACAACTGACAAAAGGTAGCAAAAAGGAGCATTCTTGATGCCTGGAATCACAATAACAAACACTATGCCCGAAATTAGCATTATTGCCGAACAGGTCTTCGAGATTCTCGGCTTCCCTATCAGCAACTCCCTCATCGCTAGTTGGTTGACGATACTCATCCTCGTCGCCGTATCGTTTTTGGTCACCAGGGACATGAAACTGGCTCCAGCCGCTCGCAGCTCTCAAAACTTTGTCGAGACGGTGCTGGAGATGTTCTACAATGGTGTGGCCAAAATCAGAGCTGGCGATCAGGTACGTCTTTTCTTCCCGCTCTCGGCTACCATCTTCTTCTTCATCTTGATATCCAACTGGCTTGGAGCTCTCATTCCCGGCTTCGGCAGCATTGGCCTCCTGGAACACCACCACGGCAAGGAGGTCTTTGTCCCCTTTCTCCGCTCCACTTGCAGCGATTTGAACACCACCATCGCCCTGGCTCTGTTCGCCGTGATCTCCACCCAGGTCTATGGCACCAAGGTCCAGGGCTTCTTCCGCTACGCTGGCCGGTTTATCAGAGTGAAGGGGTTCGTGGACTGCTTCAAGAGCCTGGTGGGGTTGCGACCGCGCCAAGGTATGTTAAAAGCGCTTATGAATGCTGTCATTGACGCCTTCATCGGGGTGCTGGAGGTCTTTGATGAGTTCACCAAACTGCTCTCTTTCTCCTTCCGATTGTTCGGCAACATCTTTGCCGGCGAGGTCCTGCTCATTGTCATCGCCCTTCTCATCCCCTTCGTCGCCCCCCTGCCCTTTCAGGCGCTGGAACTCTTTGTAGGTTACATACAAGCTCTTATCTTCGCTACACTGACTCTGGTCTTCTTAAAGATGGCCACGGCTCACCATGGATAGCGTAGCGGCAAGCGATACGCGGCAACAATTCATTTACGAAAGGAGAGTGAAAGAATGGACAAGAACTTACTGGCAGGGCTCACTATTGTCCTTGGAGCAATGGTGCCGGCGGCAATGATCGGTCGGTTCTCCACCGAGGCGATGAGGTCGTTAGGACGTAACCCTGAGTCTGGGCCGATGATCAGCGCCAACCTGATCCTGGCCCTGGCGCTGACCGAGGCTATCGCCATCTACTCCCTGGTTGTCGCCTTGGCCATCAAGTTCGTTGAGTGAAAGGAGGCGGCAACTTGGAGGGAGGATTACCGTTAGGCATCAACCTCAAGTACCTGATTGCCCAAATAATCAATCTCGTCCTATTGTTCATCCTGCTTTACAAGCTTCTCTTCAAGCGTTTCCTGACGACGCTTGACGAGCGCTCGGC
>CAYNKW010000032.1:15183-25292 GCA_964397845.1 uncultured Anaerolineae bacterium | reverse complement strand
ATCATGCCCGTGCATATCCTGGGCCATCCGGTGGAGATGGACCCGATCCTGGAGGTGGCACGCAAGTACAATCTGGTCGTTATTGAGGATGCCACGGAGAGCCTGGGGGCGAAGTACAAAGGGCATAAGGTCGGTCACCTGGGCGACATTGCCTGCTTTAGTTTCAACGGCAACAAGATTATCACCACTGGCGGCGGAGGTATGATCGTCACCGACAACAAAACCTGGGCGCACAGAGCCAGGTACCTGACCACGCAGGCCAAGGATGACCCGTTAGAGTACGTTCACAACGAAATCGGCTACAACTATCGCCTGACCAACACCCAAGCCGCTATGGGGTGCGCGCAGTTGGAGCAACTCGACAACTATATTGCCGCTAAACGGCGTATCGCTGCCAATTATACCGAGGCATTGAAAGACGTGCCCGGCATTACTCCTATGCAGGAGGCAGAGTGGGCCTTTAGCATCTTTTGGATGTACACCATATTGGTGGACGAAGCAAAGTACGGCATGAGTAGCCGCGCGCTCCTGTGCAAGCTAGGAGATGAAAAAATCCAGACCCGCCCGCTCTGGCAGCCTATCCACAATAGCCCTGCGCATACTGGCAGTCAGGGCTGTCGCTGTGACGTGGCCGAGCGGTTGAACCAAGAAGCGTTGAGTCTGCCGTGTTCGGTGGGTCTTGAGACAGGTCAGTTGACAAAAGTCATGCAAATGATCAGAGGTTTCCACAAAGACACCGAGACATGAAGTCTAGCGAATTCTTTGACATCGTTGACGACCCCAGCCTGTTCTACTTCAGGGGCTACAATCTCTTCAAGCTTTTCTACGTGCCCTTTGTGTTCAGAGAATTTGAGCAGTTGAGTCCGGCACGAAAACCCCGCCCTCGCCGAGGCTTTGTGTGGGTGCTCAAGAGATCCCTGGCCTTCGTGAGATCCCTGGTGGTTACTGTCTATCTGAGCATTCTCGGCCGGATGAGCCCCCGTGTGTTGTTCTATGGCACAACAGGTAGACACATCGTTATCGGCAACACCACCTTCGATCTGTATAATGCCCGCATTGTGGAGCAAAGAGGGCGTGACCAATTTGTTATCATCGAGGATGCCGGTGATGAGGCAGATAAACAATATCGGCCTGACCTTTATCTCCATGATTACGCTCTTCTTATTGGGTTGCTGTACGCGGTCAGCCGTGTGATTTTGGCCCGCGACCTGCGGCAATATGCGCGAGCCTTAGCAAGCAGATACCCTGAGCTGGGTTTCAGCGAGGCCGAAATCACGAGCAAAGTGCTCCTATTCTATGCCAAGTTTCTTACTTACCGTTTCTTGCTGACTGTGCTGGTCCTGGAGCGCGTGTTTATGATATCTAACTATGGAAAAGAAGCGTTTATTGCTGCTTGTAAGCATAAGGGTATTCATACTATTGAGTTGATGCACGGCTCAATAACGGCCGCTGATGGCTTCTATAACTTTCCCCGGCCCTATCCCGATTTGTTCCGTCGGGGCCTATTTCCAGACAAGCTGGCCGTCTATGGAGAATATTGGAAACAGGTGGTCGTCCAGGGTAATGTGTTTCCCCAGGACTCGGTCATCGTGTCGGGGTATTATCTCAAGGTTCCAGATATTTTGGAAAGCACAGTCTCGCGGGATAAAACTGTCGTTTTGGTTAGTACTCAGCCAACCATTCAGCGCGAATTACGCGAGTACATCTCTTTCCTGAAGTCACAGTTGGACAGTGGACAGTGGTATATTATCATAAAACCACATCCAAATGAAAACGTCGAGGCATACGTCAGTCTGCTTCAACCCGGATTTGTTACGCTTGCCGACAAAAGTGCTTACGAACTCTTGGCGCTAGCGGATATACACATTGGCGTTTATTCCGGTCTGTTATTTGAGGCCATACGCTATAGTGTGTGCAATTACGCACTGTTAGTGAAGAGTGTGTCTGCGTATTGCCAGGAGGTCATCAACAGTGGCGTAGCGTTGCCCTTGAGACCCGACCAGTTGCCCGAGATAGGCAACAAAGCCGATGTGGCGGCTCAGTTTTATTTCGCAGACTATAATCCTGGCGTGCTGTTTGATGATGTCTCAGAGTAACCTCCCCTCCGTTCTGATGATCATGCTGTGCATGCGCTGCCGGCTAGGTGGAGCGGAAAAACAATGCGCCCGCATGTTCGAAATGCTTGTGATGCGGCCTGACACCCGGTACGAGTTGCCCATTAACTGATCTGTGTTAAAATTACTCGTTTTATTGGCACTATTCACGTCACTGTACAACGGGCTAATCATGTCCGCAGAACAAGGAGCCAGTGTGATGTCTATTGAGATTGCTAAAAGTGCGGTTTTGTGTGACCGAGTTTCTTTAGGAGGGGGATCCGTTGTCGGTGAGTTTGTTCTGTTAGGCAGCATACCTCGGGGGCATGCACCTGGTGACTTGGCTACACAGATTGGCTCCTACGCCCACATTCGCTCTCATACAGTCATTTATGCTGGTAACATCATCGGCGCTCATCTCCAGACCGGGCACGGGGTTATGATTCGAGAGTTAAACCAGATTGGTGACAATGTTAGCATTGGGACCCATTCGGTGGTTGAGCACCACGTGCAAATTGGTAGCAACGTTCGCATTCACTCCAATGCCTTCATACCCGAGTTTTCAGTTTTAGAAGATGGCGCCTGGGTGGGCCCAAACGCGGTCCTCACCAATGCACTCTACCCGCTTAGCCCGGATGCCAAGACCAATCTGAAAGGCCCACATCTGCTAACAGGGGCCAAGGTTGGCGCCAACGCCACTCTCTTGCCAGGAGTAGTCATCGGAGCTAATGCGTTGGTGGGAGCTGGCAGTGTTGTAGTACGGGATGTACCCGACGGTAAAGTTGTGGTGGGCAACCCAGCTCGAGTCATTCGAGACGTTGGTGACCTGGTGGCGTATCAAGTTGCACAGTTAGTCAACGGCAATCACTTAGCAAAGGTAGGTACGAACTAATGCAGATACCCCTGGTGGACTTGAGAGCACAATACGATTCTATTCGCCCTGAAGTGGATGCGGCTGTACATCGGATATTAGATAATACGAGTTTCATCTTAGGGGATGAGGTAGCTCGGTTTGAGCAGGCCTTTGCTGGCTATGTTGGAGCCAAAGGGGCAGTTGGAGTCGCTTCAGGCACAGCCGCTTTGCACCTGGCCTTGCTGGCGTGCGGCATAGGGCCAGGCGACGAAGTCATCACGACTGCTCATACTTTCATTGCCACAGCCGAAGCTATTTCACACACTGGGGCTCGTCCAGTATTTGTAGATATTGAACCACGCACGTACAATATTGATCCAAATCTGGTTGAGGATGCAATCACACCTCGCACCAAGGCCGTTCTGCCCGTTCATCTCTATGGCCATCCGGCCCAGATGGAACCGCTACTAGACATTGCCCAGCGTTACAACTTGTGGCTCATCGAAGATGCAGCACAAGCCCACGGGGCTGAGTACAAAGGACGGCGTTGTGGAACGATGGGACATCTGGCCTGTTTCAGCTTCTTCCCGGCCAAGAACCTGGGGGCTTATGGCGATGCCGGTTGTGTGACAGGCAATGATGAAGCGCTCCTGGAAAAAGTGCGAAAGCTAAGTAATCACGGGCGTACGAAAAAATATGAGCACGAAATGATTGGCTTTGGAGAACGCCTGGATGCGTTGCACGCGGCCGTCTTGGGAGTCAAGCTGCCTCACCTGGAGGCCTGGACGGAAGCTCAGCGAGCACATGTCAGATTGTACAACGAAATGTTGGCTGATTATGACGTCGTGACTCCTTACGCGTCGCCTGAGGTACGTCATGTCTATTGCTATTACGTGATCCGTGTACATCTTCGTGACGCCCTGTTGACTCATCTCAAGGCCCGGGGAATCGGCGCTGGTATCCATTACCCGATACCTTTGCATCGGCAACCTGCTTACTTGGAGATGGGTTACGGGAATGTATCACTACCGGTTACAGAGCAGGTGGCTAAGGAAGTTTTGTCGCTGCCAATGTATGCTGAACTAACGGAAGAGCAGATCGGCTATGTCGTTGACCAGATCAAGGAGTTCTTAGATGACAATTAAGGTTGCTCTGGTTGGACTTGGTTATTGGGGCCCCAACCTGGCGCGCAACTTGGCCCGCGTGAGTGGAGCAGAACTGCATACGCTTTGCGATTTGCTTCCAGAGAGTTTGGCCAAGTTCGCTCCACTGTATCCAGAAGCACACACAACGTCTGACTACACCACTGTATTGAATGATCCTGAGGTAGATGCAGTGGTGCTAGCTACACCGGCCCAGACTCATTTCGAAATGGCCAAGACCGCTTTGCAGGCGGGCAAGTCGGTGATGGTCGAGAAGCCACTGGCGCAGACCAGCGATCAGTGTCGGAAATTGATCACTCTGGCAGAGAACAATGAGTTAACATTGATGGTTGGGCATGTTTTCATCTATAACGCGGCCGTGCGCAAGATCAAGGAATATATCCAATCAGGTGAGTTGGGTGAGGTCTACTACATCTATTCTCAACGTCTCAATCTGGGTCGAGTGCGGCAGGACGTTAATGCGCTCTGGAATTTCGCTCCCCATGATCTCTCGATCCTCTGCTACTGGCTGGATGCTCGACCAGAGCGGGTGGTTGCTCGTGGCTATTCTTACCTGCAGGCGGGTATTGAGGATGTGATTTTTATGACCCTGGACTTTTCCAGCGGAGTGGCAGCTAATGTGCATATCAGTTGGCTTGATCCAAACAAGGTGCGTCGTATGACCGTCGTGGGCAGCGAAAAGATGGTTGTTTATGATGACGTCAATGCTAATGCTCGTATCATGCTCTACGATAAAGGGGTAACAAAAAAGTCAACCGCTTCGAATGTGCCTGAAACCAGTGGTAATTCACTGGGAAACTATGAAACTTTTGGTGAGTTTCAACTTCTGGTGCGAGCTGGTGACATCCTGATTCCCAAGTTGGACTTTGCTGAACCACTGAAATTGGAATGTGAGCATTTTATCGCCTGCATCCGTACCGGTCGGCGGCCTGTAACTGACGGCTATGATGGCCTGAGAGTAGTTGAGGTCTTGGAGGCAGCTCAGCGCTCTTTTGCTCAGGATAGCTTGAGCGTAGCTGTTGGACAGGCGTAGCTCATTGCCGCCATCTACTTAATCTGCTGCTCTTGATAGTTTTGTCAATGGGTCTGACTGCACTAACGTTTAGGACTGGTCTTGGATGGCTTGGAGTCAATTTCCCTCTATCCTGATGGTCATGCTGTGCACTCGTTGCGCGCTAGGGGGTGCGGAAAAGCGCTATGCCCGCGTGTTTGAAATGCTTGTGGCCCAGACTGATGGCCAGCATAGATTACTTATCAATCGGGCTATGCTGGATCTACTTCAGTGGGCGGGCATACTCTTATCCCATGAGTCTCATTTGATCGTCCTAGAGTCGCCGTTTCATCGTTTCACTCAGTCTAAAGGGGAGAAAAGGCGCTTGCTGTTTCGGCTCGTACAGCCATTGGATGTTCTATGGTACATGTGGCAGTGTTGGAAGGCGATTCGTCACTACAGGCCAGATATAGTTCACCCATTATTGACGGGCATGTATCTCAGCTTGCCGGGGCTAGTCGTCAGTCCCGCAGTACGCCACGTACTGTCTGCCTACTCTCCCAAATTTGAACCTGAACCTATTCGCAGTAAAGGGGGTTTGGGGATTAAACTGGGGACAATCATCAAGCAGTATGCCATGCAACGTTGTCGTGCCATAGATGCCCTTAGTTTGTCTATTCGCGATCAGTTGCTCGCGCGTGGTATTGATGGTGACAAAATACAGATTGCTCCTTGCTCCTTCACTGATTTTTCGTTATGTAAGCCTGATCCACAAAAGAAGAAATGGGTCGTATTCCTAGCGCGTTTTATCGCTGAGAAAAATCCGTTACTGCTGGCCGAAGCCGTTCCGAAGGTACTGGCTAGAGTTCCCGATGTTCATTTCTACTTCCTGGGCAGAGGATATCTTCAAGAGCGGTTAGGGGCCCTTTTACAAGATAGTCACACGGTTGACCACGTTACAATCAAGTTCGAACCACAGCCGACAAGCATCCTAAACCAATCCAGTGTATTTGCTTCGCTTCAGACAGAGGAGAACTACCCATCTCAGAGTCTACTGGAAGCCATGGCCTGCGGCAATGCGATTGTGGCCACGGATGTCGGCGAAACCTGGCGGCTGGTGGACGAAGCGAATGGCGTTCGCGTGCCTCCGACTGTAGATGCCGTCGCTGAGGCGATTATTAGCTTGTTAGAGAATTCAAAGTTGCCTCAACTGGGCCATGCTTCGCGACAACGGGCATTAGCCGAACACACACCGGAACGTTTCTTTGACTATATCACCAACTTGTATCGAACAGCAGCAACCGGGCTGCCTACTTGATTAATGACTTACCGAGGAAATTACCTGAATGTGCGGCATTGCTGGCAAACTTTGTTTTGACCCAAATCATGCTGTAGATGAAGCCCTCATCCGCCGGATGAACGGGGTGCTACAGCATCGTGGTCCCAATGACGAGGGTGTTTGGCTTCAGGGTTCAGTTGGCTTGGGGCATCGGCGACTGGCTATCATTGACCCCTCGCCAACCGGACACCAACCCATGAGCAACGAGGATGGCACAATTTGGATTACGTATAATGGCGAAGTCTACAATCACCTGGATTTGCGGGCCGAATTGGAGCGAAAGGGCCACCGCTATCGTGGCACCTCTGACACAGAGACCATTATTCATCTCTACGAAGAGTATGGACGTTATTGTGTCCAGCATCTGCGCGGCATGTTTGCCTTTGCTCTTTGGGATGGTCGCCAGCGTTGTCTTCTTCTGGCCCGTGACCGGTTTGGGCAGAAACCGCTGCTCTACGCCCAAACCGCCGACGGACTGGCATTTGCTTCAGAAGTCAAAGCAATTTTGCAAGACACCTCAATTTCTCGTGACTTGGACGAGGTGGCACTGCACCATTATTTGACCTACCAATACGTGCCTACCCCGTGGACAGCTTTTTGTCAGATTCGGAAGCTCCCGCCGGCAAGCACACTGCTTTGGCAAGACGGGCATATCTCCATTGAACGCTACTGGACGCTACGCTATACCCCCAAATTAAAAATTGATGAACAGCAGGCCATCGAGCAGCTTTTAGTTCTCTTGCGTGAAGCGACCCAGATGCGGTTGATGAGCGAAGTGCCACTGGGTGCTTTCCTGAGTGGGGGAATTGACTCTAGTGCTATTGTAGCCTTGATGGCCGAAGTGATGGGTGGGCCGGTCAAGACATTTTCCATCGGCTTTGATGATCAATCTTTCAATGAACTGCACTATGCCCGCCAAGTTGCCGAGCGATATGCTACCGACCATCACGAATTTATGGTCACGGCCGATGCAGTAACGGTGTTACCAGAGCTAGTCTGGGCTTATGGTGAGCCTTATGCCGACTCTTCCGCTTTGCCAACTTATTACGTTGCCCGTGAGACAGGCCGGCACGTTACCGTAGCCCTGAATGGCGATGGTGGCGACGAAGCGTTTGCGGGCTATGAACGCTATCGGGCAACCCGACTGGCTGCTCATTATGGGCAAGTACCACGCTGGTTACGAGAAGGAATAATCACGCCATTCGTCCGTCGTCTACCCGAGTCTACCGGACGCAAAGACTTTTTGCCTCGGCTCAAGCGTTTTATCCTGGCGATTGACACTACGCCAGAACGACGCTACGCACGCTGGATTACCTTACTAGATAACTCGCTCAAGAAGCAACTCTACACCCCAGACTTTCGCACTCAGATGGCAGAGCTAGACTCGCTAACCCTTATTGAGCAGACCTATGCTCAGGCTGACAGCCCTGACTTTGTTGAACGTACTCAGTTTGTTGATGTTCACACCTATTTGCCTGACGACCTGTTGGTTAAAGTGGACATTGCCACGATGATTCACTCGCTGGAAGGGCGGTCTCCCTTCCTGGATCATAAACTGGCCGAGTTTGCCGCTCGGCTCCCTGTCGGCTACAAGCTGCGTGGGCGAACACACAAACATATTCTCAAGCGGGCTCTTTGTAACCATCTGCCGGAGTCTATTTTGTATCGTGACAAGCAGGGCTTTGGGGTGCCGTTGGGTCACTGGTTTCGCCACAAACTTCAATCGGTTGCCTACGACATACTCCTTGACACACGTACCCTACAGCGAGGCATCCTGGATGGCGAAGCGGTGAAAACGTTAATGGATGAACATACTTTGGGGCAGATCAACCATGGTTACCGTATTTGGGAATTGCTCTGCCTGGAACTCTGGTTTCGCACATACATAGACCGTCCGCGTGCCGAACTGACTGGCCCGGCTGAAGGAATAAGTTGATGCCTATCCTTGCCCGAAGGATTGATCCGTGCCGGGATTGGCAAACACGCCTATCGTTCACGTGCAAATCACTACATCAAGGAGGAATACTCTGTGGTTACATACCTGGTCACCGGCGGCGCCGGTTTCATTGGCTCCAATATCGTTTACGAGCTCGTCGCGCGCAGCGAGGACGTGCGCGTTCTCGACAATTTCAGCACTGGCCGGCGCGAAAACCTGGCTGAGGTGCTGAATGACATCAAACTCATTGAGGGCGACTTGTGCGACCTCGACGCCTGCCGGCGTGCTGTGCAGGGCATGGATTACGTCCTGCACCAGGGCGCAATTCCCTCCGTCCAGCGCAGCGTGGAAGAGCCATTCACCAGCAACGATGCCAACGTCAACGGCACGCTCAACCTGCTCATCGCTGCCCGCGATGCCAGCGTGCGCCGGGTGGTCTATGCTTCTTCCTCGTCGGTCTATGGTGATTCGCCCACGCTGCCCAAGCGCGAGGGCATGGCGCCACAGCCCAAATCGCCTTACGCCGTGTCCAAGCTGGCCGCCGAGCATTATTGTAAGGTCTTCACCGAGGTCTATGGCCTGGAGACGGTGAGTCTGCGTTACTTTAACGTGTTTGGCCCTCGCCAGGACCCCACTTCCCAATACTCGGCGGTAATTCCGCTGTTCGTCAAGGCCATGTTGGCCGGAGAGCCGCCTGTGGTCTACGGTGATGGCTTGCAATCTCGTGACTTTACCTACGTAAGCAACAACGTTGAGGCCAGCCTGTTGGCTGCCACAGCGCCGGGCATTGCCGGGCAGGTGTTCAACATCGCGTGTGGAAAACAATATACCCTGCTTCACCTGATCGCGATGCTCAACGCCATCCTGGACACGCACATCGAACCCGTCTTTACCCCACCCCGCCCAGGGGACGTAAAGCACTCGCTGGCCGACATTCGCCTGGCACAAGAGCGAATGGGCTACACCGTGGACGTGGATTTTGAAGCGGGCCTGGAGAAAACAGTGGCCTGGTATCGGGAGCATGGCACGTAAAATTCGAGTCCTGCACGTCATCACCCGTCTCATCATCGGTGGTGCGCAAGAGAATACCATGTTGACGGCTGCCCTGCTGGACAAGCAGCGCTTTCAAGTTGAGGTCATCAGCGGCCCGCAGACCGGCCTCGAGGGCAGCCTGATAGACGAGGTGCGCCAGCGGGGTATTCCGTTGACCATTCTGCCTGACTTGGTGCGCCAGATCAGCCCCATCCATGACCTGAAGGCGCTATTCAGGCTCACTCGCCTGGCGCGGCAAGGCTGTTACGACATCGTCCACACCCACAGCAGCAAGGCCGGCATCCTGGGGCGCTGGGCCGGGTGGATGGCTGGCATACCGATCATCGTCCACACCGTTCACGGCTGGGGGCACCACGACCGCCAACATCCCTTGATGCGTCATTTCCTGGTCCTGCTGGAACGGGCCACCCAGCGCATCACCGATAAACTCATCGTCGTCTCGCCGCTTAACACTGAGAAGGGCCTGGCCGACGGCATTGCCACACCTGACAAATACGTGACCATCCGCAGCGGCATTGAGCTGGATCGCTTCTTGCAGCCGTCGCGCTCGCGGGCCGAAATGCGCTCCGGGTTGGGTATCCCTCTCGATGTGCCGGTGGTGGGCACTGTGGCGCGCCTTTCGCCGCAAAAGGCGCCCCTCCATTTCGTAGCGGCGGCGGTGGTGGTGGCGGCTGCCGTCCC
>CAYNKW010000032.1:0-15083 GCA_964397845.1 uncultured Anaerolineae bacterium | reverse complement strand
AAAAGGCGCCCCTCCATTTCGTAGCGGCGGCGGTGGTGGTGGCGGCTGCCGTCCCTGAGGCCCATTTTGTCTACGTGGGCGATGGGCCCTTGCGACCCCAGACCGAAGCAGCCATTGTCCAGGCTGGCCTGGCGACACGCTTTCACCTGATCGGTTTGCGGCGCGACGTGCCAGAGTTACTGGCGGCTTTTGACGTGTTTGCGTTGTCGTCACTGTGGGAGGGGCTGCCCAGAGTGCTTCCCCAGGCAATGGCCGCCGGGCTGCCGGTTGTCGCCACGGCCATTGACGGCAACGCCGAGGCGATTGCCGATGGTATCAATGGCCGTCTGGTGCCCCCGGCAGATCCGTCTGCCCTGGCCGAGGCTGTGATTGCCTTGCTGCGTGATCCCGGCACGACGCACCGCATGGGGCAAGCGGGGCTGGCGCGCGTTCACGAGTTCAGCACGGCCAAAATGGTGGACGATATCGCCCGCCTGTACGAGGCACTATTGAGAGCCAAAGGGCTTGCGTAAAACGGCATCCTCTGCTAGAATTACTGACCATGCTGGCTGCCATCGTTCTGGTCGAAGCGCGGTTGGGCTGCCAGGTGAACGTGGATTTTGAGGAAGGGCTATTGCTTGGCAGGAGACAGGTGATGCCGTATGATACGTCGGTGTTGGACAAGGCGATAGCCGAAAGGCGTGCCCGATGGGAACGAGAACGGCAAATCGCCCTCACTCGAGTCCTGCAATTGCTGGACGAATACGGGCCTGGATTTGACCTGCCTGAGGCCTACGTCTTTGGTTCGGTGACCGGCTGCGGCCGCTTTGATGCTCTCTCAGACATAGACATTGCCGTCGGGCGGATGGCCGTGGCCAGTTTTTTTCAGATGATGACCACTTTTTCCCTGGAACTGGACCGTGACGTCGATCTGGTCGAGTTGGACAAATGTCACTTTGCCCACCGCATCCGTGAGAAGGGAGTTCGATGGACAAGGCAGGATTGACACTCCTGGTTTCTGACGTCAGGGCGCAGATGGACGTGATCGAGGTCATCTACGACAAGTTGGACGTCCGCGCCGCCGGGCTGCAGCCGGATGACGAGATCCAGCTTGAGAGTGCAGCCTATCAACTCCATAACCTGTACAACGCTGTAGAGGATCTGTTTCAGCTCGTTGCTGCTCACTTTGAGAATCAGATCGAGGTCACCGGGCGCTGGCACACCGAATTGCTTCGACGCATGAATCAGGATATTGAGGGCCTGCGGCCGGCGCTTCTTTCCGATGAGAGCTATGTTCTCTTGAATGGCTTGCGCAGTTTTCGACACTTTTTCCGCCATGCCTATGCTGCACCTATCGAGTACGCTCAATTTCGGATCAACCTGGATAAAGCACAGCGGCTGCGTCCCTATCTCAGAGGGGACGTCGAGCGGTTTCTAGGTCAATTGCAGGGTTGAACCCTGGCTCAACGGGATAGTTTCGTGACGATTTACCTGGATGTCTCGCCTGCCGTCCACAGCCGTGCCGGCCTGGGGCGCTACGCCGAGAGTCTGGCCCGGCACCTGATCGCGGAGGACGGCAGCGAACGGCGTTACGCTCTCTTTTACAATCGAGATCGCACGGTTCGCCCGCTGGCGGGGTTGGACGGGTTGCCGGTGCACACGATCCGTGCTGGCTACAAGCCATGGCGCATGGCGGTGCTGGTGGGTCAGTGGATGCGGCTGGGCTTCAACCGGCTGGTGCCGGGCGCGACGCTCTTTCACGCCACGGAGCACCTGCTGATGCCCCTGCGTGGCGTGCCTACCGTGCTGACGGTGCACGATCTGATCTTTCGGCGCTTCCGGCAGTATCACAAGCGACTCAATTACTGGTATCTCAACCTGGCCATGCCGCTCTACGTTCGCCGCGCCGATGCGATCATTGCCATCTCGCAGTGCACCCGCCGCGATTTGATCGCTGCCTACGGCGTGCCGCCAGAGAAGGTGACGGTGGTGTACGAGGCTGCTGCCCCGCACTTTGCCCCGCCATCGGCTGGCCAGGTAGCGCAGGTGCGTGCCCGGTACGGCCTGCCGGAGCGGTTTCTGCTCACTGTCGGCACCATTGAGCCGCGCAAAAACCTCCCGCGCCTGCTGATGGCCTTTGAGACCGTGGCCCGACAGGGACTGGTAGACGCCTGGGTCATTGTGGGCCGGCCAGGCTGGCTCTACGACGACTTTTTCGCCCGGCTCGAGGCCAGCCCGTGGCGGGAGAAGGTCATCCTGCCCGGTTTTGTGCCCGACGAGCATCTGCCCGCCGTCAACGCGGCAGCTACGGTCGCGGTGTTGCCTTTCCTGTACGAAGGCTTTGGCCTGCCGGTGCTGGAGGCGATGGCTTGCGGTACGCCGGTCGTTTGCTCGGAGGCTTCCAGTCTGCCAGAGTTGGGTGGCGACGCGGCCCGCTACTTTGATCCCAGGGACGTGGAAGCGATGGTCGCCACTCTGGTAGAGGTACTGTCCGACGAGGCCCTGCGCGGCGAGATGCGCTGCCAAGGCCTCCGGCAGGCGGCGTGTTTTTCCTGGGAACGGGCGGCGCGCGAAACGCGGGCACTGTACGATAAGCTAATTGAGGGAAGATGAAATGACAGGGGGTTTGAACTATGAGAATTCTCGTCACCGGCGGCGCCGGCTACATAGGCTCTCACCTGGTAGACCGCCTGATGGAGGAAGGACATCACGTCTTTGTTATTGACAATCTCTTTACCGGCAAGGTGGACAACATCGCTCACCACCTGGGCCACGAGCAGTTCACCTTTGTCAACGAGGACATCCTACACCGTGAGACGATGGAATGGTTGGTTCAGCAAGTAGACCTGATCTACCACCTGGCGGCCGTCGTCGGTGTGCAGCACGTGCTCAACAACCCTTTGAAAGTCATCATGACCAACGTGCGTGGCACCGAACGGGTGCTGGAAATGGCCTACAAGTATTGGCGCAAAGTGGTCATCGCCTCCAGTTCTGAGGTATATGGCAAGTCGGAGGGAGTGCCCCTGGCCGAGGAGGACGACAGCATTCTGGGGCCGACGGCCGCGGGCCGCTGGTCTTATGCGCTGGCCAAGGCCATTGACGAGCACCTGGCTTTCATTTATCACAGCCGGGGTTTGCCCACGGCCATCGTCCGGTACTTTAATTCCTACGGCCCCCGGCTGGACCCTCGGGGCTACGGCAGCGTCGTCGCCAAGTTTATCAGCCAAGCGTTGAGCGACAAGCCGCTGACTGTCCTTGACGACGGGCGGCAGACCCGCTGCTTCACCTACGTGGACGATACGGTGCGCGGCACGGTGCTGGCTGCCACTCTGCCACAAGCCAAAGGGCTGGCTTTCAACATCGGCTCTGACCACGAGACTTCCATTCTGGAATTAGCCCACTTGATCATCCAACTGACCGACTCCAGTTCCAGGGTTCGGAACGTCTCCTATGAGGAGGCTTTCGGTCCCGGCTTCGAGGAGACGCGCCGCCGGGTGCCCGACGTGCGCCGTGCCGCCGACGTGCTGGGCTTTGAGGCTCAGGTTCAGTTAGAAGAGGGACTGCAACGAACGATTGATTGGTTCCGTCAGATAAAGATGTAGTCGCAGTTTCCATACCGCGCAGCCTGGCACGCTATGGAAAGCGCGGCTACCCAGGCTGGCCATTTTTAGAGTGGCGAAGGGAATGACGTTGACATGCGGACGAAGGTAGGTGCCCTTTGTGACAAGATTCTGGAAGCGGGATGGCTCATCGCCCTCATGGCTGTGCCGGCGTTCTTTAACGTCCACTCTAACCGCATCTACGAACCGGACAAGCTCACTTTTCTGCGCTCGGTGGCGGTGTTCATGATCGCCGTGTGGTTGATTCGACTCATCGAGCAGGGTGGCGCCAGACCGCTGGGGAACGGTAGCGGATCGGAACGGCTTGACGTGGGCGTGCTGATCAAGAACATCCCCCTGGTCTTGCCCACGCTGTTGCTGGTGGGCGTCTATCTTTTAGCCACCGTTACCTCAATAGTGCCTCGGGTGAGCCTGTGGGGCTCGTACCAGCGGTTGCAGGGCACTTATACTACCCTGGCGTACATCGTCATCTTTGCCATCATGCTACAAACGCTGCGCACCCGCGCCCAGATTGACCGGCTGATCAGCGTGGCCATTCTGACCAGTGTGCCCATCTCGTTTTACGGCATCTTGCAGCATTACGATCTGGACCCGCTGCCCTGGGTCGGCAACGTGGTGACGCGTGTGGCCAGCAACATGGGCAACTCGATCTTTGTGGCTGCCTACCTGATCATGATCGCCCCACTGACCTGGGCCCGCGCTTTCGACGCTTTTGCGGCTCTGCTGTTGGAAGAAGAGGGCAGCACGGCCGACGTGATTCGGGGCGCGATATACGTCTTTATCGCCGCCCTCCAGGTCATCACTATCTATTGGACAGGCAGCCGTGGTCCGCAGTTGGGATTCATAGCTGGTGGGCTGTTCTTTCTCCTGGTGTTGGGTTTCGTCCGCCGCTGGCGGTGGCTGGTGTGGGGGACGGTGGGCCTGGGCGTGGCGGGCGTAGCTTTCCTGGTGGTGCTCAACGTTCCCAGCGGCCCGCTGGAACCCCTTAAAACCAACCGCTACATTGGGCGCCTGGGCCGAGTTTTTGAGACAGAAAGCGGCACCGGCAAGGTACGGGTGCTCATCTGGGAGGGTGCCATTGACCTCATCCTGCCCCACGAACCATTGGAGTATCCGGAGGGCGCCAAAGATGCGCTGAATTTTGCCCGCTCTCTCGTTGGTTACGGGCCAGAAGCCATGTGGGTGACTTATAATCGCTTTTATCCGCCAGACCTGGCCCACTATGAGGCGCGCAATGCCTCGCCCGACCGCTCGCATAACGAAACGTTCGATGCTCTGGTCATCACTGGTTTGGTGGGATTCGCAGTCTACATGCTGGTGTTTGCCAGCGTGTTCTACTATGGTTTCAAGTGGTTGGGTTTGATCCGTGACTCTCGACAGCGCAATCTCTTCATAGGTCTATGGATAGCCGGTGGACTTTTGGGGGCTGTGGCTGCCGGCCTGGCTCGGAAAGAATTGATCGGCGTTGGGCTGCCGGCCGGTATCATTGCCGGTGTGGGTGTTTACCTGGCGCTGGCCACGGCTTTGGCGGGAAAAGAGTCTGAAGCGCCGTCGGAGCGCTGGTATCAGCTTCTTCTCATCGCCCTCATTTCGGCTGTGGTGGCGCATTTCGTAGAGATTCACTTTGGCATCGCCATTGCCGCCACGCGGACCTATTTCTGGACGTATGCGGCTTTGCTGGTGGTCATCGGGCACGTGGCAATGCGCAAACCCGCGCCTTCTGAGATGGCGGAAGGCACCATGAAAGAGGCAGGGACGTGCCGCTCCCAGCGCAAACGGCGGCGACGCGCTAAACGGGCAACCGCTCGTTCCAAACCCGCCCGGACTAAGACGCCAGGTTGGTTGGGATCGGCGTTGGTCTATGGCCTCCTGGTCAGTTTCCTGCTCGTCGTGCTGGTCTACAACTTTATGACCAACCTGGCGGGCGAAACCGCCATAGGCGACATCATCTGGCACTCGTTGACGACTAAGCTGATTGGGGGAAAGATGTTGTCCACCTTTGGGGTGCTCTGGATGTTCCTCATCGTCTGGTTACTGGGCGGTTTGTTGATCATGGTCGAGTTGGTTAAAGGAGATAGATTCGAAGGAGAGGACAGGAACGCCCGGGCAAAAGCGTTCCTCGCTTACTTGCCTATCCCGCCGGTGATCGCTTTTATCTATGCCTGTTGGCACGTCAACGGGCTGCGCCAGCTCGTCTTGTTACACGGTCAAATCAACCCAATTCAAGAAGCGGACCTGATGGCCGGGATCCTGGTTCCGTTCTACGTGATAGCTTTCTTGATGCTGCTGGCTGTGGGCCTTGCCCTCTACTGGCAAGACAAGTCGCTGAAACCTCTTCGACTCTGGCAAGGCGCGGTCTCTTTGACGCACCTGGTGATCCTCGCCGTCGCTGTTCTCGTCATCTGGCTCACCAACGTAAACGTCATCCGGGCTGATATTATTTACAAGCAGGGCCCCCGTTACGAGCAAGCCAAATATTGGGCCTGGGTTACCGAAATCTACAAGCACGCGCTGGAGGTAGCACCCAATGAGGATTTTTATTACCTCTACCTGGGTCGCGCTTATCTGGAACTGGCCAAAGACCCTGAACTGGAAACGGCGCAAAGGTTGGCCGTGTTAGAAGAATGTCGCCGGGCGCTGGAGCGGGCACGGGTGCTGGCCCCGCTCAACACCGATCACACGGCCAACCTGGCTCGCTTGTATCGCACCTGGGCTGGTTTTACCACCGATGCTGACGAGCAGGTGGCGAGAATCAACCAATCAATTGAGTATTACGAACAGGCGACGAGCCTCAGCCCTCACAACGCGCAACTGTTCAACGAGTGGGGTGAGGTCTATATGATTGCTCGCCGCTTTGACAAAGCGTTAGAAAAATATCAGGCCTCCCTGGCGCTGGACCAGGAATTCAGTATGACCTACTTTGCTCTGGGTGATCTCTATTACAACACTGCCGCCCAGTTGGGACAGGATGCCGAGATGTACACCACCCAGTTGGAACAGGCGGCCGAGATGTACGGAAAGGGCCTGGCCTTAAATCCGGGGGTAACCCGGGCGTGGAGTCATTTGGGCGCGATTCATACCCAGTTGGGACGCTACGACGAGGCGATAGAGGCGTATCTAAAGATCATTGAGCGACGCCCTGAAGACTTTGACACGCTCAAGAATCTGGCCCTCCTTTATCGAGATACAGGTCGGTTGGGTGAGGCCGTGGCCCATGCCCAGGCAGCAGCCCAGGCGCGGCCCGAATACGCTCCCATTTATCAGTTTCTGGGCGAGCTATACCGGGTGGCAAGGGATCTGCCCAATGCCGAAGCAGCCTACCGCCAGGCCCTGGAGCTGACTCCCCAGGACGTCAACAGCCTGTGGGGCGTGGCGATGATCTACTGGGATCAGGGCCGTTTCGAGGACGCCATCGCGCAGCTCGAGACGGCCCTCGAGTTTGAGCCAGACAACGTCCGGGTGCACCAGGCGTTGGGTGACCTCTACGTCGGCACGGCCAACTGGCAGGAGGCTATCCAGGCTTACGAGGCCGTGCTGGCAGCGAACCCAGACGATTTTGTCATCCACAAGAACCTGGCCCTGCTTTACCAGCAATTGGGCCGTCTAGAGGAGGCCTTGGCCGAGGCCGAAACGGCCCTGGAGTTGGCCCCCGAGGGCGAGCGAGAAGCTATCTCTAACTTTATCTCACAACTTCGCCAGACACAGGGATCCTGACATGACGATCTACATGCTCATCTTTCTGTCCGCTTTGCTCCTGGCTGTCTGGGGCACCCCCGTGGTCCGCCGGGTAGCACCCCGCCTGGGATTTATAGACCAGCCCAGTGCCAGGCGGGTGCATCAACGCCCAACCCCCCGTGTGGGCGGCGTGGCCATGTACCTGGCAGCCATTATCGCCCTGCTGGTCTTCCGAGAGCGATTCAACATCCACCAGGCGGTGGGCATTTTGTTGGGCGCGACGCTGCTTTCTTTCCTTGGCTTGTGGGATGATCGGCAGAGCCTGCACCCGGCTTTCAAGTTGCTGGGCCAGTTTGGGGCGGCGGGCATCTTGCTCCTCACCGAGGTGCGGGTGTACGTTTTCCCCTACGAATGGCTGAACGTCACCGTTACGCTGGTATGGGTGGTGGGGATCACCAATGCCATGAACCTCCTGGACAACATGGATGGCCTGTCGGGTGGCGTGGGAGTGGTGGCTTCCAGCTTTTTTCTCCTCCTGGCTGCCATGAACGGCCAATACCTGGTTGGGGTGCTATCGGCGGCCTTGCTGGGTGCCTGCATTGGCTTTCTCGTCTATAACCTGAATCCGGCCAGCATCTTTATGGGCGATGCTGGCGCGTTATTCCTGGGCTTTATGCTGGCCACTGTGGGCATCAAGCTCCGCTTCCTGGAGAACGTGGATATTGTAACCTGGATGGTGCCGGTGCTCATCCTGGGTGTGCCCATCTTTGATACAACGCTCGTCTTTATCTCCCGCCTGCTGCGGGGACTCAATCCGCTCACCACCCCCGGCAAGGATCACACGTCCCACCGACTGGTGAGCATGGGCTTCACGCAGCGAGAAGCGGTCATGATCCTTTACCTGGCAGGTGGTGCGTTGGGGTTGCTGGCCGTTTTTGTGACCCAGGCGACGGTTTTGGAAGGTTATGTGGTGGGCGGCGCTGTGGCCCTGACCGGTGTGGTGGCTCTGGTCACCCTGGAGCACCGCTACCGGGCACTGTCCTGAACGGTCAGTACAGGGCGACGATGCTCGAGACGACGAAAAAGGAGGTTGAACTTGGATCCAGCGAGTGAGACTGTGTGCGAAGCCTGTTTGCAACTGGAAGACAAGATCGCTGATGGCAGGGCGCGGATATGCGTCATTGGCCTGGGTTACGTGGGGCTGCCCCTGGCGGTCGGCTTTGCCCGGCGTGGCTATCGAGTGGTTGGCCTGGACGTGGACGCAGGCAAGATATCGGCCCTGACCGATGGCCAGAGCTACATCCTGGACGTGGAGAGCGAGGCGGTTGCAGATCTGGTGGAACGCGGCCTGATCAAACCAACGACCGACTATGAGACCTTGCGTGAGGTGGACGCTGCCTTCATATGCGTGCAGACGCCCTTCGACGCCATGAAATCGCCCGATCTCTCCTTCATTCGCTCCGCTGCCGAGGGGATTGCGCCGCGTCTCAAGTCCGGCCAGTTGATCGTGTTGCAGAGCACTACCTTCCCCGGCACCACTGAGGAAGTCGTGCTGCCCATTCTAGAGGCTTCGGGCCTCGAGGCTGGCGTGGACTTTTGCCTGGCCTTTTCGCCGGAGCGGATTGACCCCGGCAACAAGGTTTTCACCGCCGAAAACACGCCCAAAGTGGTGGGAGGGCTCACTCCCCTTTGCGCCCGGTTGGCCGGCAGCTTGCTGGGGCAACTGACACCCCAGATTCACATCGTCTCCACGCCCCGCGCCGCTGAAATGACCAAGCTGTTGGAAAACATCTTTCGCAGCGTCAACATTGCCCTGGTCAACGAACTGTCGCTGCTCTCCGAACGGATGGGCCTGGATTTCTGGGAAGTCATCGAGGCGGCCTCCACCAAGCCTTTTGGCTTCATGCCGTTTTGTCCGGGTCCCGGGGTAGGCGGGCATTGCATTCCCGTGGACCCTTATTACCTGAGTTGGAAGGCCCGCGAGTTTGACTTTTACACCAAGTTCATCGAACTGGCCGCCGAGGTGAACCAGTCCATGCCCTACCACGTGGTGGAGCGCGTCGGTCAGGCTCTCAGCGCCCGGGGCAAACCGCTGAAAGGCGCGCGGGTGCTCATCCTGGGGGTGGCCTTCAAGAGAGACATTGATGACGCCCGCAACTCGCCTGCCGAACGGATCATCGAATTGCTGCTCAACGCTGGGGCGCAGGTTGTCTACAACGATCCTTACGTGCCCGGCTACAGCGTGGGACAGGATGTCTTTTACCGGCGCAAGGTCACTTTTGCTTCCCAGGAGCTCACGCCGGCTTTGCTGGCCGGGCAGGACGCCGTGGTCATTGTCGCTGCTCACGGCGTCTACGACTACCCGTGGGTCGTCCGCCACGCCAGGTTGGTGGTGGATACAATGAACGCCACCAAAGAGGTTTTGGAAGGCCGCGAGAGAATCGTGCGCCTTGGCGTGTCCTTCTCTCCTGATTTGTAGGGCTGGTTGATGAGGAGTCTCTATGTCTAAAAAGAGCAAACGTAACCGTTCACCTGGGGGTCAAGAAACCGGGTTTTTTGTACAGAAAGACACCCCTGCCAGGGGAAAAGCGCCCGCAAGCAATACTACTCTGCTTGTGGAGCACCAAAAACCTACATAGTGTCAGGTGACCCCCCAGTTCCGCCCTGGGGGTGTATACCACAGCCAGTAGTAGTATGAGATTGCAGAGCACCTACTACTAGCAGTATGCCAATCGCGTTTCCATGTCGCAAGGTGTCATTTGACACTATCCCGGTTTCTGGTCTGCCCCCTGAACGGATACGAGCAAACGAGCCAGAAAGAAACGGAAAAAGCGCCGCGCCCGGCCATCGGCCAGTGGCGCGCAGGGGCAAAGTCGATCTCTGTCTCGGCAAAAACCGGCTTCGACCGCCCCTGGTCGTTCCTGGTGGTGGATTGGTGGCAAGCTATGGCCGTCTTGTTGGTTGGCCCGGCCCTTTAGTTTACCGTGGGACCGGGAAGAGAGGAGTCTTTTTCAATGCCCAAGAATCCGGCAGACCGTAACAACATGTACAGCGCCCCCCCGGCGATGCAGATTGACCCCAGCAAGACATACATTGCCACCTTTGAAACCGAAAAGGGCGATATCGTCGTCGAGTTGTTCGCTGAACAAGTGCCCAACACCATCAACAGCTTTGTCTTTCTGGCTCGCCAGGGATTTTACGACAACACCACTTTCCATCGTGTCCTCCAGGGATTTATGGCCCAGGGCGGCGATCCTGCGGGCACTGGCACGGGAGGGCCAGGCTATCGCTTCAATGACGAGTTCCATCCCGACCTGAAACACGATCGCCCCGGCATTCTCTCCATGGCCAACTCTGGTGCGAACACCAACGGCAGCCAGTTCTTCATCACTTACGGGGCCACTCCATGGCTGGACGCCTACGACGAAAATGGCAATCTCAAAGACTGCTCCCGCCGTGACGTGTCCTGCCATGCCGTTTTTGGGCAAGTGACGGAGGGCATGGACGTGGTTCAATCGTTGACGCTTCGTGATCCCAGCAGGGCGTCCTCCCCTGGCGATCTGATCAAGACTATCCGTATCGAAGAGCGGTAGAGAGAGAAGGAGATTGCATTGAACGACAGCCAGCGTGAGCGCACTCCAGAGCAGGGAGCGGACGTACCCCGCGCAGCTTCGCGACGGGAGTTGCTGACCCGTTTGCTGGCCATCGCTGTCGTCGTCGCCATCACGCTGGCCATCTGGCGCGTGGCCGACAAGCTGGAGCAGTTCGAGCCGTGGGGCTATCCCGGTGTCTTTCTGGTCAGCTTCCTGGGCAATGCCACGGTCATCCTGCCTGCACCGAGCCTGGCCCTGGTCTTTGCCATGGGCGGCATCCTCAACCCGCTGCTCGTGGGGCTGGTGGCCGGTCCTGCCGAGGCGTTGGGCGAGCTCACTGGTTACCTGGCCGGTTACAGCGGCCGGGCCGTTGTCGAAAACCGCCGCACGTATGATCGCCTGTCGGGCTGGATGCAGCGCAACGGGGCGCTGACCATTTTCACCCTCTCCGTTGTACCCAATCCATTCTTCGACCTGGCCGGCATCGCGGCTGGCGTGTTGCGCTATCCGCTCCTTCGTTTCTTGCTCTTTTGCTGGCTGGGCAAGAGCATCAAGACGACCGTTTTTGCCTTCGCTGGCGCTTATTCGCTCATCTTCTTTGAACGGTTTCTGTAAAGCACCATGTCAGAGCGGCCTCGTTTGCTCATCACCGGCGGCAGCGGCTACCTGGGCCAGCGGCTGGCACGTCGCGCCGAGGCCGATTGGGACGTTACGGCAGCATACCTTAGCCACCAGCCTTTGATTCCTGGCTGCCGTTGGATGAGACTGGACGTTTGTGACGCCAAAGAGGTTGTCCATCTGTTTGAGCAGGTTGTCCCCCGGATCGTTATCCATACCGCCGCGCGCCGGAGTGGTGAGTATCTGGAGCGTGTCAACGTGGATGGCACGCGCCACGTGGCCCTGGCAGCTTTGCAGACCGGCGCGCGGATGATTCATCTATCCACTGACGTCCTCTTTGATGGGAGAAAGGGCAATTACGTCGAACCCGATCCCCCTTTGCCCATCACTCCCTACGGTCGCAGCAAGGCCGATGCCGAGGCATCATTGAGGGAATTGATGCCCCGGGCAACCGTCGTCCGCACCTCGCTGATCTACGGCTTTGACGCCCTCGACCACCATACGCGCTGGATGCTGGAGGCGCTGCGCCGGGGCCGGCCGGTGAGACTCTTCACCGACGAGCGCCGTTGTCCCATCTGGGTGGAGACGTTGGCGGCGGCCTTGCTAGAGTTGGCGACGCTGGACTATAGTGGCGTGCTGCACGTGGCAGGGGGACAGGCGCTCAATCGCTACGAGTTTGGCGTCCGTCTGCTTCGCTTTCACGGGGCCGATTTGTCCGGTGTGGTACCGGCCCTGGCAGCGGCTTCGGGTCTGAGGCGCCCTCTGGATTGTACACTTGACATAACGAAAGCAAGAGGATTGCTCAGAACCCCCTTGCTGGGGGTAGACGAGGTTATCGCCCGGCAAGGGGAACATCATTCAAGGAGAATATAATCATGCTAGAACGCGCACGCACACTGCAAGATCAGATCGTCGCCTGGCGACGGGAGGTTCACAAACACCCGGAGCTGGGCTTTCAGGAACACCGGACGGCCCGATTGGTGGCCGACACACTGCGAGCCATGGGCCTCCGCGTGGAGACCGGCCTTGGCAAGACGGGCGTGGTAGGCCATCTGGGCAAAGGCCGTCCGGCCGTCGGCATCCGCGCCGACATGGACGCGCTGCCGCTGCAGGAGGCCAACGATGTGCCCTATGCTTCGCAGACGCCGGGCGTGATGCACGCCTGCGGGCACGACACTCACGTGGGCATCCTGCTGGGTGTGGCCAAACTGCTGAGCGAGATGGAGGACCGCCCGGCAGGCGATATCCGCTTTCTCTTTCAACCATGCGAAGAAACCCAGGACGACGAGGGCAAGAGCGGGGCCGTACGGATGGTCGAGGAGGGGGCGTTGGCGAGCCTGGACGCCGTCATCGCCCTGCACATAGCCAGCGATATCCCGGCCGGCAAGGTCGAAATTGGCGGCGGCTATGCGACGGCGGCGGTAGATACCTTTTACGCCACTCTCGTTGGCGCAGGTTGTCACGGCGCTTACCCGCACAAGGGCGTGGATCCGATCTTTATCCTGGCCCAGGTCATCAACGCGGTTCACGGCGTCCGGGCACGGCGCATCAACCCCGTGCGTCCGGCCGTCATCTCTATCGGCTCGCTCCACGCTGGCGACGCCGACAACGTGATTCCCAACGAAGTCAAGATGAGCGGCACCATCCGCAGCTACGACGAGGAGACCCGCCAGCAATTGTGGGAGGAACTGGAAAAAGCCCTGGGTGTGGCCCGCGCTCTGGGAGGCGACTATCAACTGACGATTGAGAAGGGGTTCCCTTCCCTCTACAACGATCCGCAAGTCGCCGAGGTCATCCGCCAGGTGGCCGAAGAGATGTTGGGCGCCGACGGCCTGCATCCCCCGGAGCCGGGCATGGGCGCCGAGGATTTCAGCTACATGGCCCGCCAGGCGCCGGGTGCCATGTTCTCACTCGGCGCGCAGATCGGCGACAAGAGCCGCCCGCATCACAGCCCCATCTTTGACGTGGACGAGTCGGCCTTTCCTATTGGCGCGGCTGTGCTGGCCGAGACAGCTTGCCGGCTGTTGAGGCTGAAGGGTCAGTAGATGAACAAGTACTAAGCCTTGATAATGAGCGCGACGTTCTGCCCGCCGAGCCCAAAGCCGTTGACCAGGGCTGCACGCACTGGCTGGCGACGGGCCACCTTGGGCACGTAATCCAGATCACATTCCGGGTCGGGCGTCTCCAGGTTGATCGTGGGGGGAATGATCCCGTCGCGGATGCTGAGCACCGCTGCCAGCGCCGAGATGGCGCCCGCCGCGCCCATCATGTGTCCCACCATTGACTTGGTGGCCGTCACCGGAACCTCGTAGGCGTGCTGGCCAAAGACTTGCTTGATGGCTTTTGTTTCGGTCACGTCGTTCAACGCTGTGCTGGTGCCGTGGGCAAAAATGCAGTCAATCTCCCCTGGTTGCATCCCTGCCTGGTCCAGGGCCAACTGCATGGCTCGTGCCGCGCCACGTCCCGACGGATCCGGCGCGGCGACGTGGTAAGCGTCACCCGTGATGGCCCCGCCAGCGATCCCGGCGTAGACGTGCCCTCCCCGCTGGCGGGCGTGCTCTTCTGTCTCCACCACCATGACGGCTGCTCCTTCGCCGCAGACGAAACCGTCGCGATCCTTGTCAAAGGGACGGCAGGCGCGCTGTGGGTCGTCGTCGCGGCGGGAAAGCGCCCCCATGCGGTCCAGCGCGGCCAATGTTAGTCGCTTGGTGCCCGATTCTGTGCCGCCAGCGATGAGAACCATCGCCTCGTTCAGCAGCAACAGGCGGCGCGCTTCTACGAGGGCATAGTTGCCACTGGCGCAGGCAGCGGCGCTGGTGACGATCGGCCCTTTCGCGCCCGTGACCATTGAAACCAGGCAGGAGACAGCGTTGGGCATGATGCTGGGGATGAATAGCGGGCTGATCCCCCTGGGCCCCTTGTCGAGGAGTGTCCGCGTGGCATCTTCGACGTCGGCAATGCCGCCGCCACCCGTGTTCATCACTACGCCGATGTCGTGGTCGTTGGTGGTATCTATCGCCAGTCCGGCGTCTTCCAGCGCCATGCGGCTGGCCGCGATGGCGAACTGCGTGCCGCGTGCCGTCCGCCTGACCAGTTTACGATCCATATAGTTTGCCGGGTCGAAACCTTTCACTTCGCAGGCAATTCTCACGGGCAAGTCGGTGGCATCGAAGGCGGTGATATAGTCTGCGCCGGATACGCCGGCCGTCAAATTGTGCCAAAACTCCTTTACCGTGAGTCCAATGGGCGTGATGGCTCCCAGGCCGGTGATAACTGCTTTGATCATCCTGCTCTTCCTCCTGGTGACGTTGGACATTCTCAACATCCCTGTGAAGATATAACACCGAACTGCGTCCCAGGTCACTCTTTTTTTGACGATTCTTTGCTAATCCGGCAGTGTTGGTTGGCTACCATCCGATTTATTCGCCAGGCCGATACTCGCTTTCCAGGTATGCTTGGATGTCCACCTCCTTTTCACGTTGCTGTGTGGTGGTGATCTGTTGAATTCTACCCCACCCCGCCCGTCTGCGCAAGTCGGCGCGTCTGGAGATTACCCATATCTTGAGGCAGGGCAGGCATTGTCCCTACCCAGACCGCA
>CAYNKW010000031.1:0-25661 GCA_964397845.1 uncultured Anaerolineae bacterium | reverse complement strand
AGAATCTCGTCTTTGGAGTGCCAAGAGCGTACAAAAGGTTAGATTCTTTCCTTCGCCTTGGTCCTCCGTCCTTGGGCCCTGTACTTAGGCCGCACCTGTCCTGAACCGACAGGTACAGGGTACAGGACTAAGTGCCAAAGGACCAGGGGCTTGGGCCGGAGGACCAAGGGCTCAGGAGGGGCGTCGCTTCGCTCCTCAGAATGACACAAGTGAGATTGTAGTGTTAGGGGGTAGAACAGATGAGGCTTGATGTTCACACACACATAGGATTAGGCTCCGGCGAGAAGAGAGCAGAAGATCTGCTGGAGATGCTGAAGGAGTATCGGATCGACTGTGCTGTGACTTTCCCGGATATCAGTGGCCTGACAGGGACGCCCGATAGGATCGCTGAGGCGAATGACTATATGGCTCAGGCGATGACGAAATACCCGGAGCGGCTAATAGGCTTCGCTACAGTGAATCCCTCTCATGGAGACGAGGGTTTAGAGGAACTGGATCGAGCTGTAAACGACTTGGGACTCCAAGGCCTAAAGCTCCACCCAGCGCCTCAGGGGTTTGCAATTTCCAACCGAAAACAGATGGATCCGCTCTTTGAAAGAGTATCGCAGCTAGGTATACCGGTTATCCTACATAGCGGGCGGTCCCTGGGGGGAATACCCTATGTGATCCTGAATCTCTTTGAGTTGAAAGCGCTGGCCGATGCGTTTCCGCGAGCTACCATCATCCTGGCTCACATGGGGTGGGGAGGTCGTGATAGCATCGGGGTAGACGTGCTGGCTAGAGAGTGTCCCAACGTCTGGTTTGACACCTCAGGCGTTAACGACGAGAAGCTGCTGCGCCAGGTCGTTGAGCAGGCTGGCGCTGACCGGGTAATGTACGGCTCCGATTTCCCCCGGCTCCATCCCCAAGTGGAGATGTTGAAGGTGCAGATGGCCGAACTGGACGGGGGAGAGGAAAAGAAAGTGATGGGGGAGAGCGCCGCCAGGCTCTTTGGACGCAGCGTTTGAGGACGACCCGCTGCGCCCGGTCTAGACCAGCGGATGCCTTGAGTCGGTAGTTCACGACAGGGCTAAAATAGCCTATTGCCATGAGGAGAGAGACAATGAGGATCGATGCTCATACCCATATTAGTAAC
Organism: uncultured Anaerolineae bacterium; assembly: GCA_964397845.1. Classification (GTDB taxonomy): domain Bacteria; phylum Chloroflexota; class Anaerolineae; order CAYNKW01; family CAYNKW01; genus CAYNKW01. The sequence goes on along the minus strand of CAYNKW010000031.1, from coordinate 24,526 downwards.
GACCCAGAGAGGCTAGGACGCACCGCAGAAGATCTGTTGAACATGCTGCAAGAGTATGATCTGGATGCCGCCACGGCGTTTGCTGGCGGTCGGACCCCGAAGGAATTGGCTAAAGCCAACGACTATGTGGCCGAGGTAACGAAACGATACCCGAAGCAGATAATAGGCTTTGCCATGGTTAACCCCTGTCATGGAGAAACTGCTATCAAAGAACTGGGAAGGGCTATAACCCGGCTAGGGTTGAAGGGGTTGAAGCTACATCCCCCGAGTCAAGGTTTCGACGTAGGCGACATGGAAGTAATGGGGCCTTTGTTCGATAAGGTGGTAGAGTTGGGGATACCAGTTGGCATTCATTGCGGCTTGCGCGTCCATGACAACCCCTGGCGTATAGGGCTTTTAGCGGAGAGGTATCCTGAGGCTACCATTTTTATGTTGCACTCTAACTTTGGAGGGGCCGACCGGGTAGGAACAAAGTGGGTGGCCGAGAGGGCCAGGAACGTGATCTTTGAGACTTCGGCGACGGCTGAGCCAAGCTTTGTCAAGGAGCTAGTGGCTGTTGCCGGGAAAGAGAGGGTGGTATATGGTTCCGATTGGCCAGCCCTCTCGCCTCGACTGGGGTTGGCTATTGTAGAGGCGGCTGGTCTGACAGAGGAGGAACTAGAGGCAGTAATGGGGGGCAACCTGGCCCGGCTCTTTGGGCTTTCTAACGTGGAGTAGTGTGACACAGATCTTGCACAAGGAGTTTTTCATGACCGATCCCCGTATTCGCAAATGGGCTGATGTACTGACCCGGTACAGCGCGCCGGTCCAACCGGGTCACAAAGTCTTGATCCGAGGGACGACGCTCGCCGAACCGTTGATCCTCCAGCTTGTCCGCGCCGTCTTGGAGCGAGACGCTTATCCCCACGTGCAAATGGAACCACCCGAGCTCAACGAAGTCATTTTCCGTTATGCATCTGACCGGGTGCTCGATATGGTGCCTGACCTCATGCGGATGGAGTTTGAGCGGATGGACGTGCGCTTTACCGTCAGAAGCGATAGCAACACCCGCGCCTTGACCAATGTGGACCCAGCCAAGATGGTGCGGGCCCAGCGGGCGCGCCAGTCGCTGACCGATCTCGTTATGCAGCGCCAGGCGGCAGGGGACCTCAATTGCTGCGGCACACTCTTTCCCAATCCCGCCTACGCCCAGGATGCCGAGATGGGCCTCTTGGAGTATGCCGAGTTTGTCTTTGACGCTTGCTTCCTGAACGAAGACGATCCTGTGGCGCGCTGGCAGCAGCAGGCCGAACACCAGCAGCGCCTGGTGGAGTATCTCGATGTTGCCCATGAGGTCCATGTCAAAGCGACCGGCACTGATTTGCGGGTGGGCGTCGGCGGTCGCAAGTGGATCAACGCCCGGGGCAATAGAAACTTTCCCGACGGGGAAGTCTTTACTGGACCGGTGGAAAACGAGGTGAATGGCCATATCACTTTCAATTTTTCCAGCGTCTACGCCGGGCGCGAGGTACGCGGCGTTCAGCTCTGGTTTGAAGAGGGGCGTGTGGTCAAGGCGTCAGCGGATCACAACAAAGAGTTCCTCCTCAAGACGCTCGATACGGACGAGGGGGCGCGCTTTCTCGGCGAGTTCGCTTTCGGCACCAATTTTAACATACAACGCTTTGTGCGTAATACTCTATTTGACGAAAAGATCGGCGGCACGATACACATGGCCCTCGGCTTTAGCCCTCCAGAGACAGGCGGGAAGAACCTCTCTGCCATCCACTGGGACATAGTGTGCGACCTGCGCGAAGAGGGGGAGGTTTATGTAGATGGCGAGCTCTTCCAGAAAGAAGGACACTTTACGATTTTAGATGGAGGTGTGATCTGAGACGAAAAGCGTGACATAGCCCTGTAACAGAGAAGGCCGCCCGGCGGTGAGGGAAAGTTCCTTGGAGAAGAAGAGGGAGTTGCGAATGGCTTAACACTGTCGGTGATCAGGTAATGCACGGTCTGAAAGGCAAAGGACGATACCGTACACTGGTCTTGGAGGATCACGAAAAGCGAGTGGAAGGGGATGGAGAACCTCCGGTGTGGTTGGAGAGGCGGGGAGGGATGCTGAATCTGGCAAAGACCGTCTGGCTTCTGACTTGCCCGGTGCTATTTGGTCGCCTCGTTCAGACCTTGGCCAATCTCATCGATATCGCCATGGTGGGCAGCCTGGGGGCAGCGGCCACTGCGGCGGTGGGCATGGGGAGGCAGCTTACATTGTTCTCGGAGTTGAGCATGCACGGGGTAGTCGTGGGAGCCATGACCTTGACTGCTCATTTTATCGGGGAACGATCCCCCCAAAAGGTGAGTGTCACATCTCGTCAATCCCTGGTCATGGGCGCTTTGATAAGTCTGCTACTGGGTGGACTAGGAGCTTTGTTCAGCCGGCATCTGCTGATCTTGTTGGGGGCTGAGGGGGAGGTTCTGGCCCTGGGAACAGGCTACACGCGGATTTACTTTGCCGGTCTCGTCTTCATGATGACCAGCTACCTGCCCTGGGCACTGTTGCAGGGGGCTGGGGACACCGTCACTGCTTTCTATCTCTTGGTCTTGATCAATGTGCTCCATGTCGTCTTGGATTATCTTTTCATCTATGGGGTAGGTATCCTCCCGCCGATGGGTGTAAATGGAGCAGCGCTGGGCACCATCGTTTCCCGCCTGGTTGGCACGTTCGTAGGCTTGGCAGTCCTCTACAGCAGGCGTTCTAGAGTCGCCTTGCTGCCGGGGACCTCCTACAGGCCAAACTGGCGGATGATGTGGCGCATCCTGCGCATCGGAGTGCCGATGTCGATAGGGGGCATGGTAACGTCCGGAGCTGCGTTGCTCTTCCTACGCATCCTAGCAGCAACTCCAGCCGCTACGGTGGGCTTGGCGGCCTATGCCATCGGCTTGAGGCTGGGCCGAGTTTCCTTTTTCGCCGCCTCCGCCTTTTCTGTGGCAGCTCTGTCCCTGGTGGGACAAAACTTGGGAGACGGTCAGGTAGAAGAGGCGTACAGAAGCGGCTGGATAGCTGGTGGGCTGGGTGTGTTTTTTATGTCGACAGCGGGATTGATCCTGTTCTTCCTAGCCACGCCCCTCGTTGATCTCTTTACCAATGACCCTCTAGTGATTCGTGCGGGGGCGGACTATTTGAGGATCGTGGCTCTCGCCCAGCCTTTCTCTGCCTTGACTCAAGTGATAGGCGGTGCATTGCAGGGAGCTGGCGATACCAAGCCACTCCTCCATTACGCTGTTATTACCCAATGGCTTATTTCTTTGCCCCTAGCCTATATACTTATCTTCCCCCTGGGCATGGGCGTCTCGGGAGCTTGGTATGCCATCGCTGCCTCTGCCATCGTTCAGGGGTTGCTCGTAGCGAGTAGGTTCCAAAGTGGATCATGGAAAAAGGTGCGGGTATGATGCTCAGATCCAGCCCTCTCTTGGGGGGTCTAATTCGCGTTCAGATTGATGGGAGAAAGAGAGATGACAAAATTGGTTAGCGTTCATAGCCTCGCAAATCCAGTCGCCAAGGCCATCAGTGGGGAACGGATCCTGGCTCATGTGCAAGAGATCGCTCTCTATAATCGGGCTTTGGGCTCGACCGAATATCATGAGGCCGCGCAGTATGTCTTGCGCTCGCTGGAGAAGGCGGGCCTCAAGACTAGCATCCTAGAGGTACCCTTGGATGGGGAGACGATGCCCGGGAATTGGCTTTATCCCTACGCCTGGGAACCCAAGTCGGCGACCTTCAAGGTGATTTCCCCTGAGGAGAGAACCTTGGTCACCTTTCAAGAGGATCCGGCCTGTCTCCACTCCTGGTCGGCGGCCACGTCACCTGAGGGCGTGAAGGCGGAATTGGTTTACGTGGGCGATGGCACTCGGGATGAGGACTATGCAGGGGTGGATGTCCGCGACAAGATAGTTTTCGCCAATAAGGGGGCCAATTGGCTGCTTTACACTCTGGCTGTTGAGAAATACGGCGCTTTGGGCTATGTCTCTGATGACATTCTAGAGATACCGGGGATCAAGACCAGGGAAAAGTTCCCAGATATGATCCTTTGGTATACCTTCTACGAGCAAGGAAGCGATGGGAAACCACTCAGAGGGTGGGGGTTTTCGATCTCACCTCGCCAAGGCGATTACCTTCGACAACTCTTGCGTAAAGGACCGGTCATGGCCTTCGCCAAGGTGGATACCAAAACCTTTAAAGGGGTTATGGAGAACCCTGTAGGCGTCTTGGAGGGTAGCCGGTATCCGGAGGAAGAGGTGGTGCTCATGGCCCATCTCTGCCATGTACGCCCTAGTGCCATGGACAACGCCGCCGGCTGTAGCGTTCTCTTGGAGAGCGCTAGGTGTATGGCTAACCTGATAGAGCAAGGCAAGATCCAGCGGCCAAAACGCTCCATTGTCTTCCTGTTGGGCCCCGAAGGCCATATCTCCAACGCATATCCTGCCGCCAAACAGGATCAGCTAGGCAATATCATCGCTTCCCTGGCCGTGGATACGGTGGGTGCGACCCCTGCTGTGGCAGGAGGTCCATTACTCTTGTGTCGAACGTCAGCGGCTACCCCTTCATTTACCAACGACCTGTGTGCAAGCCTCCTTAAGCGATCCTCGCGGCAATACCCGGTCTTTGGCGAGCCTCTGGGAACCTGGGAGGCAGCGGCTGAGCTAGGCCAGGGGGCCTCGCCCTTCAAGTTCGAGGTGGTTCCTTACGGGATGCATAGCGACAATTCAGGCATGTGCGGTTGGGGTGTTCCATCGGTTGGCCTCGTTCAATGGCCGGCCATCTTTTGGCATACTCAATATGATACCCCGGAGAAACTGGATGCTGTCGAGCTACAAAGGGTTGCCTGGGTTACGGCCATGATGGCCCTGACGGTGGCTAACGCCGGTCTGCCAGAGGCTATATCCCTAATGCATGATGTGGAGTCGGCTTCGGAAAGGAGGCTATTCAAGCTCAACGAACTGACACGGCAGGAGATGCTGGCGGCCGATGAGGATCGTCTAGACGAGATACTGGCCAGCCGACAAGACGAAATGAAATTCATTAGCGAGATGGGCAGCCAAGATATAGACTCGACCTTAGCCCTGGTCCGCCGTGAGGGAGAGACTGTGCGCAAACGGGCAGAGGAAAAGAAAGAGGAATTGGTGGCCCAGTTAATCTGCCGGCAGCGAGAGGAGGTCGAAGGGCTGGAAGAGTACGTGCGGCTTTTGCGTCGCCATCGAGGCTTGTTGTAGTGTTGCCGAGTGGCGTCGATCGGCAACAATAGGATGAAAGGAAAGGTTACTTGCCATGAGTGATATCATAGCGCAATCTCATAAGGTTGATTGGAAACCCAAAATGAAGAGACTCGGGTTGATCAACATGAAATATCTGGCCATCAAACTTGGTTCCCGTTATGGCGCGCAGGATCCCTTCTATATGGATCATCTAGCAGAGATGTCCAATTTGAGCAATGGGCAGAGGACTATTAAAGAGATCGCGCGGATCGTTGGCTACGAGATCGGCCCCATGGATCTGGAGCTGGCAGTGGCTATGTTTGAGGAGCTGGAGAGGCTGGGTTTCCTCACTTTCGAATGAGAATACATGAATCTATTGAAAGGATGGGGGGTAGCATGTCTATAATACCAGGAGTGGGGGAAGCCATCAGATCTCAATTTCCCATATTTCAAAGTAAGACTTTCTGTGATACCTGTTCCAAGGGGGCACTATCGCTCCGGGTGGAGGCTGCCCTACAAGAATACTTGGAGAGTTGGAAGGCCTTGGGCTCTCCCTGGGGTCTCTGGACGGAGAAGATGGAGGAACTGCGTTCTGCTTTCGCCTCCCTGATTGGCGCCAAGAGCGATGAGGTGGCCGTCACCAGTAGCGTTTCCGCGGCTCTGAATTTCCTGGCCAGTGCCCTCGAGCATAAGGGGCGGCCCAAGGTAGTGGTCACAGAACTCGAATTCCCCACGGTGTTGCAGATATGGCATGCCCAAGCGCGGTTGGGGGCCGAGGTTCAGCACGTGGTGGCCAGCGACAACGATATTCCTCTCAGCGCTTTCGAACGAGCCATAGATGAGAGGACGTTGCTGGTATCAGCTACCCATGTCTGCTACAGGACTGGTGCCAAGTTGCGCATCCCGGAGCTGCAAGAGTTATGTCATCAGAAGGGAACCTATCTGATGCTCGACTCATACCAGTCCACCGGTACCATGTCTGTAAACGTCAAGGAGTGGGATCTAGATTTCATGGTCACCGGTTGCCTGAAATATCTGCTCGGGCCATCAGGGGTAGCCCTATTCTACGTCAGGGAGGATCTGATCGAAGGGCTCGAGCCTGTCTGCAGCGGCTGGTTTGCCCGCACCGAGCCCTTTGATTATCATATTTATGAGGCTGAATACTCATCCACGGCGCGTCGTTTCCAGGCTGGCACGCCCTCCATCCCTGGTGTTTATGGGGCACTGGCTGGCTTGAAGACCATCCAAGAGGTGGGCCTGGAGAGGATAGAGGCGCATGTGGCCAGATTGACCAAAGCCCTCATCAAGGGTGCAGTGGAGCTAGGTTTGGATCTCATCACCCCTCTGGAAGATTACCGTCGAGGCCCTCTGGTGGTCATCAGGGCCAAGGAGGTCGAGCAGTTAGTCCAAAGGCTGGCGGATAGAGGCATCATCGCCTCCAGCCGTGATGACGGCTTGCGCATCTCCCTTCACCTCTACAATACCCTGGACGATGTGGAATTCATATTGGATGCCCTCAGAGAGAATCGATCTCTCTTGGCGACCCGACAGGCATGAGAAGATGAGCACGAGATGACCACAAGGATCGTTGGAGAACGGGAACAGTTCGATCAGAGGGAGACAGTCTTTACATTGGCCCCCCTTGGCAAGCTGGGGGAGCAAGCCCTAGCCCGAGGACAAAGCGAATCCCTCGACCCCTTGCAGCGGACCGTATTCCCTACCGAGGAGCGCCCGGGGCTCTTGAGCTACATGGTGGAGGCGGTGGATGGCCCAGTCCATCCGGTCAAGACCCCGGTGCCAGACTCGGCTGCTATGTCCCGTCGTATCAAGGGACTGGCCAAGTTCTTCGGGGCGGATCTTGTAGGTATCACCGAGCTGGATCAGGCCTATGTCTATGATTATCGGGGGATGAGTTATGATGTTGACACCCCGGAATTTGGACGCAAGATAGAGCTTAACCATCGCTACGCCATATGCATTGGCATAGAGATGGATTATGAGCGGCTCAAATCCTCTCCCAGCTTCATTGAGAATGCTGAGGTGGGACAAATATACAACAAAGTGGCTCACACCGTATGTCAGTTGGCTTCCTATATTCGAGAGCTAGGTTATCCAGCCCGAGCGCATCACGTGCGTCGGGAAGATGTGCTACATGTGCCGTTGGCCGTAAAGGCTGGGCTAGGGGAGCTGGGGAGATGTGGTTTTCTGTTGAGCAAGGAGTTTGGCCCTCGTCTTCGCTTGGGGACAGTGACCACCGATCTGCCTCTGGTCGTGGATAAGCCGGTTGATCTAGGAGTCCAGGATCTGTGCGACGTCTGCAAGAAATGTGCCATCAACTGTCCTTCCCATAGCATCCCTGTTGGAGATAAGACGGTGGTGCGGGGCGTGGAGAAGTGGCAGATGGATCCCGAGACCTGTGTTAGGTATTGGTATTCCAACCCTCAGGAGTGGGATAACTGCTCTGTATGCATTAAGGTCTGTCCCTGGAATAAGCCTAACAGTTGGTATCACAAGCTGGCTGTCTGGGCAGCGATTCGCTCTGGTTTGGCCAGGAGGCTTCTGCTCTGGATCGATGATCTTCTATATGGCAAGAAGCCTTCCTACAGGGTGGAATGGTGCGGCTATGTGAAGCACAAATAGTCACAAAATAACAGTAAAGATTGTCACTTGGTTGTGAATTCTATTCAGGTGGAATGCGAACGACGTGACACAGGTTTGTGACATTTGGTCGAAAGAGCGGTCGTGTCAGCGATTGCTCAGTCAGACCGAAGGTCTATCAGGCTTGGCTATGAGGCCTAGGAGGGTAAGGTATGAGAGAGATAAGGTTGCATGGCCGGGGAGGGCAAGGGACCCTCGTAGCGGCAGAGATACTGGTCAGTGCCATGGTCATGGAGGGCCGGTTTGGCAGTGCCATTCCTTTCTTCGGCTTTGAGAGGCGTGGGGCTCCGATCTCTGCCTTCGTCCGCTTTGACGACCAGCCAATACGGGAAAAGACCCAGATCTACAATCCCGACTGCGTTGTCGTGATGGACCCCACCCTCAGAAACGCTGTCGATGTATTTGCCGGTCTGTCGGGAGAGAGGATGGTGGTATTGAACGAACGAAGGAATCTTGCTCGGCTGGATCTACCTCCCACGGTCAAGAAGGTGGGATTGGTAGACGCCACTGGCATAGCTGTCGATGTGTTGGGTGTCCCCATCACCAATACTGCCATGTTGGGGGCCTTTGTCGCTACGACGGGCTGGATAGGTTTGGAGCCCCTTGTGGAGAGCATTAAGCAGGCGTTCGCTGGCCGCCCGCTGGTGGAAGAGAATGTGAAAGCGGCGCGGTCAGGTTTCGAAGCCACGAAAGTCGTAGGTCTAGAGGCAGGTGACTCATGAAACTGGGCAAAGAATATGTCGGTCCCATCGGCAAGGAAATGTACGTTGTCAATACTGGTGATTGGCGTTATCAACGGCCGGTGACCAACAGGGGCAAGTGTGTTAAATGTGGCCGTTGTTGGCTCAACTGCCCCACCCAGTGCATACGGGAATACGACAGCTATTTCGAAGCAGACTTGAGCTATTGCAAGGGCTGCGGAATATGTGCTTCCGAATGTCCTGCGCACGCCATAAGCATGGTTGAAGAGGTAAGGGAATGAGCGAGATAAAAGTTCTAAACGGAAACAAGGCCGGGGCTTATGGGGCCATGTTGTCTAGGCCGGCTGTGGTGGCAGCGTATCCTATAACTCCCCAGAGCCCCTTGGTGGAATACATCTCCCAGTTTGTGGCTGACGGTTTTTTGGACGCCAGCATGGTGGAGGTGGAGAGCGAACACTCGGCCTTGAGCGTGTTGCACGGGGCTTCATTGGCCGGCAGCCGTGTGTTCACCGGCACCGCTTCGCAAGGGCTGGCTCTGATGTATGAGCCCTATATCCGCACCTCCACCCTGAGGCTGCCCATAGTGATGTGTATCGTCAACCGAGAAGTTATATCACCCCAAAGCATCTGGGGAGGGCAGCAGGATTCTTTTACCGTTCGGGATGCTGGTTGGATTCAGCTCTATATGGAGACGAACCAGGAGATCCTGGACACTATCATCATGGCCTACAAGATAGCTGAAAACTCAGAGGTGCTCCTACCCGTCAATGTCTGCTATGACGGTTTCTATCTTTCTCATATGTCTGAGCCGGTGGAAATCCCCGATCAGGAGAAGGTGGACCAATTCTTGCCCCTTTACACGCCAACCCACGTGAAATTGGATCCCGAGATACCCATGTCCGTCGATCCCCTTACGCCTGGGGACCTCTTGATGGAGTATCGTTACAAACACGTTGAGGCTTTGCAGTGTGCCAAAAGGGTGATCGATAAGGTGGATACGGAATTTGGGGAGTTCTTTGGCCGCTCCTATGGCGGTATGGTGGAGAAATATCGACTTGACGACGCCGACTATGTTTTGATTACCACGGGCAGCGTGTCGGGCACGGCCAGGGTGGCAGTGGATAGAGCCAGGGATGAGGGCATACAAGTGGGTCTGATAAAGTTGCGGGCTCTGAGGCCTTTCCCCCGTGAGATATTTCGCGCTTCTCTGGAAGGCAAGGCAGCGGTTGGGGTCATAGACCGGCAGGTTTGCTTCGGCTGGGGTACAGGCATCGTCTACATGGAACTTCGCGCGGCTCTCCGCGACCTAAAAGATGCCCCACCAACGGTAGGCTTTATCGACGGCCTAGGAGGAGCCGATATCACCCTCGATCATCTCCAGAGAGCGATCGACATAACTCAGCAGGCTAGCACAGGGAAGATCGAACGGGAGATCACCTGGCTAGGGATCGAGGTTGATTAGAAAAAATGAAACATCACGGGTCTTTGGCATAAGGGCTCGCCCTTGAGCCAAGAACAGAGGTGTGCGATCCTGAAGCGAAGGGGGAAATCGAATGACTGGTTGGAGTGGCAAGATACTGAGAGTGGACTTGACAAAGGGGGAGCTATCAGAGGAGGAGTTGCCGGCTCCTTTGGCCCAGGAGTATCTAGGTGGCCGAGGCTTAGCTGCCAAGATCCTCTTGGATGAGCTCGATCCCACGGTTGATCCTTTCGATCCCGGCAACAGGTTAGTCTTGGCCACTGGTCCTTTGACCGGCAGTGGGGCCGTGGCCACGGGAAGGTACGTAGCGGTCACCAAGTCCCCTCTGACAGGTGGTTTGGTCTGCGGCGACAGTGGTGGCCATTTTCCAGCCGAGTTAAAGTTGGCTGGCTATGACCTGGTAGTCATCGCGGGACGAGCAGAGGAGCCCGTCTATCTCTGGATAGACGACGGGAAGGTCGAGCTTCGCCCGGCGGATCATCTATGGGGGAAGGACACCTATGAGTGTGAGAAGCTGTTGATCGATGAGCTGGGCCAGGAAGTAAAAGTGGCCTCTATCGGCCCAGCCGGGGAAAAGTTGGTGAAAACGGCTACCCTGGTCAACGAGAAGCTGTGGGCGGTGAATGGGGCAGGCATAGGAACGATAATGGGGGCCAAGAAGCTGAAGGCCCTGGCGGTCAGGGGGACGGCGCCGATCAGAGTAGCTGACCAGGAAGGCTTTCGGGAGGCGACCTGGGCTGCCCTGGATAGCATCAAAGGTGAGCTCATGACCTCCCGAAACCTGCCTAACTATGGCACTGCTGTGTTGGCCGAGTTCGTCAATGAGAGAGGGCTGCTACCGACGCACAACTTCCAGGAAGGGGTTTTCGCCAGGTTGGACGAGATCGACGGACATGCCATCACTAACGATATCTTGAGCCGGAAGACAGCCTGCTTTGCCTGTCCCATCGCCTGCATTCGGATCACCTCCACTGGCAAGGGGTCTTTCGAGGGCGGAGGCCCAGAGTACGGGGCTGTTTGGGCTCTGGGAGCTTGCTGCGGCGTCGCCGATCTGGTGGCTCTTGCGCAGGCCAATTATACTTGCCACAAATTGGGTATGGACGCAGTAGAGGCGGGAGTGACCATCGCCTGCGCTATGGAGCTATCCGAGAAGGGCTTGTTGCCGGAAGAGAAGGTGGGGTTCAAGCTGAGGTTTGGTGATGCTAAAGCCTTGAACCGACTGCTGGAGGAGATGGGCCAGCGTCGAGGCTTCGGCGACCTTTTGGCAGAGGGGGGCTACCATTTGGCCAGTAGGTACGGCGATCCCGGTCTCTTCATGGGGGTCAAGAGAGGCGCGCTGGCGGCTCACGATCCCCGCGGGGACCCGGTGATGAGCCTCCATCATGCCACCGCTAGTGACCGAGCCTGTGCGGTGCCCACGTCCATGGTCTCGGCCAGGCTCCTCGGCTTGCTCGAGGAACCGGAGCCAAAGTCCGCTGAGGGGGTGGCGGCCTGGGCCAAGGCTCATCAGGATTTCATAGCGGTGGCGGATTCAGCCGGAGTGTGCCGCTGGGCCACCTTTGCCATAGGGATTAGGGAGATTATGGCCATGTTGAAGGCAGCTACTGGCATCGAGTACAACCGAGCAAGGCTACACCATATCGGCGAGAAGATATGGAACGTAGAAAGGCTTTTCAATCAACGAGCCGGTCTGACTGCTGAGGACGATACATTGCCCGACAGGATGCTGAAAGAACCCCTGACCAAGGGGGCAGCGAGGGAAGAGGTGGCTCACCTCGACGATTTATTGCCCGCTTACTATCTGGCCAGGGGGTGGAACGAGGAGGGCGTTCCCACTGCGATGAAGCTCAAGCAGTTGGGCTTACCCGAGGAAGGAGTGTAGTCATGGCCAAGAAGAGATTGATAATCGTTGGCAATAGCACGGCAGGCCTTAGCGCCCTGGAGGCCATTCACCAGACAGGTTTTGACCATGAGGTCGTCGTCATTTCGCAGGAAAGCTATCCTTCTTATTCACCAACGGTTCTTCCTCACTTACTGGCTGGGGAGATAGCGGAGAAGGATCTGTTCATGCACGGTGAACCCTTTTACGCCGCTCGGAACGCCAGTTTGATGCTGGGCAAACGAGTGGTCAGGATAAGACCTGACAAGAGCAAGATCACCCTGGAGGACGGCCAGGAATTGGCCTTCGATGAGTTGCTGGTCGCTGTCGGGGCTTCTCCTGCTATACCCCCCCTCAAGGGGCTTGACTCAGAGAGAGCTTTGGCCTTGCGGACCCTGGATGATGCCAAGAAACTGATGGCCTCGGCTCAGGGCAAGCGAAGGGCCGTCATCTTGGGGGCTGGTTTGATTGGCCTGCAATCTGTCCTGGGCTTGAGAGGGATGGGGCTGGAGACAACTGTAGTTGAGAAAAAGGAGCAGATCTTGCCCCTATACCTCGAACCCGAGCCAGCAGAAACGATCAGGAAGAGCTATGAAGCCCGGGGGGTCACGTTTTTCTTGGGCGCTACCATCGAGCAGGTGGAAGAGGGAGGCAAACGGATACTCCTGTCCAGCGGTGAGGAGTTGAAGGCCGACCTGCTGCTTATTGCCATTGGCGTCCATCCTCGCCTTAACCTCTTGGAAGGCAGCGATATTGAAGTGGATGAGGGCATCCTGGTGAAGGAAAGTATGGAGACCAACTATTCCCATATCTATGCGGCAGGGGATGTGGCTCAAGCGAAAGATTTTTTCACTGATAGGCCGGTCCTTAACCCTATCATGCCTAGCGCCGCTGAGCAGGGCAAAGTGGCCGGCTTGAATATGGCCGGCATCAAGGAGAGGTATGAGGGTACTTTGTCAATGAATATTCTCTCCTACTTTGGCAACATTGCCTTCTTCATCGGTTCCGTCTTTGGGGCCGAGGATGGCTACGAGAGCTATGTTAAGCGCTTCCTGGGCGAGGAGAGCTACCAAAATCTGATCTTCCGAGGAGACCAGTTGGTTGGTGCAGTAGTGATCAATCAGAAGGTCGATCCGGGGATAGTTTATTCTCTGATCAAGAACCGGACCGTTCTTACCCACCGGGAGAAAGCAGAGGTCAACACCCGGCCCCTGGCAAAGAGTCGCCGTCTGTTTTTGCGGTCTGAAGAGGAAGCCAAGCACATCTAGTTTCGGCTTTCCAAATAGAGAAAGGTGAAAAATGGGTACAGTACATGCCACTTTGAAAATAAATCCAGAACTGTGCACCAGCTGCCGGCTGTGTGAACTTGCCTGCTCAATGAAGAAACAGGGAGAGTACGATACGACACAGGCCAGGGTCCACGTCATCCGTCTGATTGATGAGGCCTTTTTTGGGGGTATCACCTGTCGGCAATGTGGCGAGCCGGCTTGCATACCGGTCTGTCCTACGGGAGCCATCAGCAAGGATGAAGAAGACGGTGTGGTGCATGTCGATGAGGAAAAGTGCATAGGTTGCATGTTGTGCACTCTGGCCTGTCCTTACGGTGGGGTCTACTACTCCGAGAAGATGGCCCAGGTCATCAAATGTGATTTTTGCGATGGCGACCCGGAGTGTGTCAAATGGTGCCCCACAGAGGCCATTGAACTCCTAGATACCCCTCCCTTGTACGAGATCGTTAGCGCTCGGGAGGACATGCTCTCTCCTGGCCTATCCGCTTGCCTGGGATGCAGCGGGGAGTTAGGTCTGAGATTTACCATGAAGCTGTTGGGACCCAACTCTATCTTGGCCATCCCTCCTTGCTGCATGGGAGGTGCAGGGACAGTCGGCTTCGGAACTACGACAGGAGCAAAGGTCCCTGTCTTTTTCCCTCTGCTGGATAACATCGCCTCCATGTTGAGCGGTATCAAGAGACATTATCAGAAGATAGGAAGGGATGTGAATGTGGTGGCCTTTGCCGGCGATGGTGGCACGGCCGACGTCGGCTTCCAATGCCTCTCTGGTGCTGCCGAGCGCGGTGAAAATATCATCTACATTTGCTATGACAACGAAGGCTATATGAATACAGGTGTACAGAGGAGCGGCACAACTCCTTTCGGGGCCTGGACGAGTACCACTCCAGTGGGCACGGTGGGCCGAGGGAAACTGCAGAAGAACAAGGACATGCCCATGATCTTGGCCATGCACGAGATACCTTATGTGGCTACTGCTAGCGTCGCCTATCTGGCTGACTTTGCCAACAAGTTGAGGCGGGCCATGGAGGTGAAGGATGGGCTGGCCTATATCCATCTCTTCTCCCCCTGCCCGATCGGTTGGAGGTTCCCCACAGAAGATGGCCTCGAGGTCTCTCGCATGGCCGTCAAAACCAATTTCTTCCCCCTATGGGAGGCGGTGAATGGTAAGTTCCGGATAACTGTGAAAGTTGATTTCCCCCAACCGGTCCAAGAGTTCACAAAGCTGGTGGGCAAATACTCTCACTTGAATCGAGAAGAATTGAAGAAGGTACAAGAGATCGTGGATGAGAGATATAGACGAATAGAGGCTATGGTCCAATTATAGGAGGAGGAGAATTATGCTGGATCTAAGGGTCACTAAGGGAATTTTAGTGATTCCAGGGTCAGGCGTGGTGAGGGCAGATGTGGGAGTACAAGATGGAAAGGTCGTCATCATCGGTAGTCCGTCGTTTATGCCCGAGGCCAGGCGTACCATTGATGCCGAGGGGCAATACGTCTTGCCCGGCCTGATCGACCCCCATGTTCACCTGGGGATCTGCAGCCCCTTTGAGAAGGAATGCCAGACAGAGACCGCATCGGCTTTGGCTGGGGGGGTAACGACAATCGGCTGCTTCATGGGCGGTGCCGATGCGTATCTACCGGGGTTCGAAGACGTGATTGCGACGGCTGAGGCCAATGTGTATACGGACATCTTTTTTCATCTGACCATTAATAGCCAGGATCAGATGAGCCAGATACCAGACTATACTCAGCGGTTAGGGGTGACCTCCTTCAAGTTCTACATGTGCGGTATCCCAGGATTGATCCCCTCAGTAAGCGATGGGTTCCTGCTGGAGGGGTTCAAAAAGGTAGCCCACCTGGGTTACCCAGCCATCTCTTGCGTCCATGCCGAGAACGCCACCATGGTAGATGTAGCTTTGGAGAAGCTGGCCAATGGCAACCCCAACGGCACGTTAGCCGACTGGTCCGATTCTCATCCTAATGAGGCTGAGCAGGAAGCGGTGATCAGGGCTGCCTATCTGGCAGAGTTGGCAAAGGTGCGGCTCTACATCGTCCACCTATCGACCAAAGAGGCTTTGGAAGAGGCGAGACGCATTAAAGGGCGAGATGGCGCTCAGCTCTACGTTGAGACCACTTCCCCTTATCTGTCGGTGACCAAGCACGACGAGATCGGTTTGTTGGCAAAGATGGTTCCTCCTTTCAGGGATCGCGCAGACGTGGAAGCCTTGTGGGAAGGTGTCAAGGATGACACGATAGACACCTTTGGTACCGACAACGTATCCATGGACACGGCTACCAAGGGAGTCGATAAGGGTTTGATGGAAGCCATGCCTGGCTACCCCGCCGTGGGTACCCACCTGCCGGTTTTGTTGCATGAGGGATATCACAAGAGAGGTGTCCCTCTAGAGAAGATCGTGGAAAAGGCCAGCAAGGCTCCGGCCCAGATATACGGCCTATATCCCCGTAAGGGCACCATTGCTGTGGGCAGCGATGCCGATCTGGTTCTGGTAGATCTTGAAAAGGAGATGATCGTCAACCACAAGCAGTTGCATTCCTTTGCCGATTTCTCCTTGTATGATGGAAAGACCTTGAAAGGGCGGCCGACCATGACCATTAAGGATGGGGTCGTCGCCGTCTGGAATAACGTGATACTCATCGGCCCCGGGAAGGGTAACTATCTAAGGCGTGAGATAGGAAGCTAGTGATATCGTCCGCAAGAAGGAGGTTCTGGTGAGGTTCAAGATAGAAGTTGATGCTGCCAAGTGTACTGGTTGCCGTATGTGTGAGATGGCTTGTTCTTTCGCCCATGAGCAGGTATACGGTCCGTACTGGTCCAGGATCAGGGTCTCACGCCTGGAAGATACCGGCGTGGATTACCCGGTGGTCTGTCAGCAGTGTTTGCGGGCTACTTGCGTGGAGGCTTGTCCAACCGGGGCTATCTATCGACCCGAGGCGACCATGGCCATATTGGTAGATGCCGACAAATGCACTCACTGTGGGGAGTGCGTCAAGGCCTGTCCTTTCGGGGCGGTGGCCCTACACCCTGAGACAGGTGTGCCCATGATATGTGATCTTTGCGGTGGGAAGCCAGTGTGTGTGTCCCGCTGCGAAACCCGGGCTATTCACCTAGCCCCGGTTAAGTGGGAAGATAAAACCAGGGAGACATACCCCCGACCGGTGGTTAAAGAGGCGGATATAGGGGCTGTCAACCTTGAAGCGTTGAACAAGCGGTTCGCCTTTGCGAGGCGAGAAGCCAAGAAAGTAGTCCAAGGATGGAAAGCGGAGGGGATAATCGATGTCTGATTATTACGGTTACGCTGGTAGGAAACTTGGAGTGAACCTTTCTACTGGACGGATTACCAGAGAGCCATTGGATATGGAATGGGCTCGCAAATGGTTGGGTGGAAGGGGTTTTAATAGCTATGTGAGCTATCATGAGATCCCCGCGGGCCTGGATCCCCGCTCACCGGATAATGTCCTGTCTTTTGGGGTGGGCCCTCTAAATGGACTCATGTCTACTCTGGGCTCACGTTGGAACGTCAGCGCCAAGTCACCTCATACGGGCATCCTGGGGGATTCCAACGCCGGGGGGCACTTTGGCGCCGAGTTAAAGTTTGCAGGCTACGACCAGATTATAATTGAGGGAAAGGCCAATAAGCCTGTCTACCTTTTTATCAGTGGAGATGAGGTCAAGATCTGCGATGCCAAGAATGTGTGGGGTAAGGACACCCACCAGGCCACGGAGATCATCAAGCAGGAATTGGGCGACCCCTCGCTTTCGGTGGCGGTCTGTGGCCCGGCCGCAGAGAAAGGGGTCAGTTTTTGTGGAGTGTTTGCTAATAACGTCCGTGCCGCAGCCAGGACAGGCATGGGGACAGTGATGGCCTCCAAGAACCTCAAAGCGATGGCTGTGCAGGGGACAGATCGCCTGGAGGTAGCCCACCCGGAGGAATGGATGGAGTTCACTCGCCGTCTGGAGAGGAATATCCTGGACCATCCTGATTTCTGGTCTCGGTCGGTGCTGGGGACGCCGCGCAACATCAATCCGCTGAGTGAAGAAGGCTTCCTAGTCACCAAGCATTTTCAGACCGGTTACTTTCCAGGGGCGGATAATATTAGCGGGGAGACCCTGGGGCAACGATACAATGTGAAGAACAAGGCTTGCTTTGGGTGTCCTATCCATTGTAGTCGTTACTTTGTCGTCCGGGCGGGGCCATTTGCTGGGCTTCACGGCGAGGGGCCGGAGTATGAGGCCATGGCTGGCTTTGGCTCAAGGGTGCTGATCGATGATCTGGCCATGATCCTGCGGGCCAATGATATGTGCAACCGCTATGGGTTGGATGCTATAACCACCTCTGAGGTTATCTCTTGGGCCATGGAGTGCTACCAGATGGGCATCTTGTCGAGCCAAGAGGCCGATGGCTTGGATCTATCATGGGGAAACAAAAAGACTGTCCTGACCCTGATAGAAAAGATCGCCAAGAGGGAGGGGTTCGGCGACTTTCTGGCCGATGGGGTGAGGGCCGCAGCCCAAAAACTAGGTCGTGGCTCAGAGGAGATTGCCATGCATGTCAAAGGGTTGGAGATGATCCAGGCAGAACCCAGGGGTATGAAAGGCTATGCTTTGACCTTTGCCACGGCCACCCGAGGGGCTGACCACCTGAGGTCAGAGCCCTACTTTGAACTGGCCGGCGACCCCAAACTTGGTGAGGAGAGATTTACTATTCCCGAGACCGCTATGCGCCTGGAACACAAGGGCAAAGGCTTATTGGTAGCCTATTTCAAAGATTGGTGTGCTGTCTGTGATGCCCTCAACGTATGCAAGAACACTATGGTTTGCATGGATATCATGGATTTCAAGGGTACAGCCGAGGCCCTTCGTTTGGCGGTAGGATGGGACATCGACGGATATGAAGTACGAAAGATAGGCGAGAGGATATTCAACCTGGAGCGCTGCTTTGGAGCGCGAGAGGGGATACGTCGGAAGGACGACCGATTACCCAGGAGGTTCTTGGAGGAGCCGTTGCCGGAGGAGTGTGGCCCTTCGGCTGGCCAAGTGGTGGAGCTGGAGCCCATGCTGGAGGAGTTCTATCGCTTCTCCGGCTGGGATCTCGAGACCGGAATACCGTCCGCGGCTAAACTGGAGGAACTGGGTCTGCACGAGGTCAACGAGGAGATGGAGAAACTCAGATGACAGAGAAGATATTGATGGAAGAGATGAGTTGGCGGGAGATAGAGGACTCTGCTGCCGCAAGGTCACGGTCATCGTGGATGCGGGGCCATAGAGCAGCATGAGCCGCATCTGCCCATTGAGATCACTGTCGAGGAGATCTTGAGAATGGAGAATGAAGAATGGAGAAGCCGCCTCTTCAGAAAAAGTTCGACATTCTAAGCCAGATTCACAGGGCTTCCCACTTTCAGTGGTTGAGAGCCGCTAAGGCCCTGTGTCCCCAGGTGGACGAACGTGAGTTGGTGGTAAGGTATTGGACGGAAGTGGGCCACGAGACGGCCAGAAACTACCTGAAACACATCGATCCTGACGGGCCCCTGCCTAGACAGATCGCTGAAAACTGTGTCTTTAGCAGCGTTTGCATGGGGGAAGATGCTATCCTGGTCGAGGGGAAGGATGATAAGGAGGCGTTTGTCCAACACAATGGTTGCCCCTGGTTTGAATGGCATAAGAGGATGGACAGGCTGGATCAGGATCAGCCTGGCTGCGATAAATGGATAGAGATCTTTATGGCCGACATCAATCAGGAGTTGGGAACGAAGATCAATTGGGAAACGATCAAATCTCTTCCTCACGGAGATGATGTCTGTTTGAGGCGGTTCTGGGTGGAATAGTCATCGCTTTGTGGAACCATTGCCCACCCTTCCATACAGTAGAAGGAAAAGATGATGGTCCAAGAGAGACTTGGGAAGTTGAAATACTCGCACATCTTTAGTCCCAAGAAGATTGGGCGGTTCGTATGCCTGGGTGAAGGAACTCAACATCGATAGTTTTACAAGCACGAGGGTTAAAGGGCTCACCGACGAAGGTGTCCTCGTCGAGGATACTGATGGGAACGAAACTCTACTCCCTGCTGACACGGTGGTCATTGCGGGGCCAAGGCGATCGCGGCAGGAACTGGTGAGATCGCTGGAGTTCGTTTGCGACGAGCTCTACTTGATCGGTGATGCCGTCAAACCTCGCTCACTGCATAATGCTGTTCGGGATGGATATCTTGCCGGAGTAAGGATATGAACCTCAAGACTGCTGTGAGTGAGAGTTGGGGGGTTGCTCGATTTGCCAAATCGAGCTACGGTAAGGATATGGGCGGTAGCTCGATTTGTCAAATCGAGCTACGGTAAGGATATGGGCGGTAGCTCGATTTGCCAAATCGAGCTACGGTAAGGGAGGCGAGAGTGGATGGCATTCGAGTGGCCAGGACATATTGCGGGATGTGCATCCTTAAATGCGGCTTGAACATCCACGTCAAAGAGGGCAAAGTAGTCAAAGTAGAAGGGATGAAGGAACACGTCTTTCGCATTCCTTGCATTAAAATCAGGGGCATTATGGATTGGGTCTATTCGGAGGATCGGCTCAAAAGTCCTTTGAGGAGGGCAAATAGGGGCTGGCAGTCGATCACCTGGGCGGAGGCCTTGTCCTATATCGCGGACAAGTTGGAAGACATCCAAGTCAGATACGGTCCCAAGGCCTTGGCTGTGCACGTTAGCTCGTCTTTATTCGATACTCACGTGGATCGGTTGGCCCGGCGGTTCTGCGACTTGTACGGCACACCTAACTTTGGTACGGCTGAATCTTATTGCTATTACAGCAGGGTCATTGGCAATAGCCTGACTTTCAACTACCTCGGCCAGGCAGCGGCTCCTAATTTTCGGGGTAGCCGGTGTGTAGTTTTGTGGGGCTGGAACCCGGCAGATTCTTCGCCTTCGGCACTGAGCACCATCAATCGTTTGCAGAAAGGCGGGGCCAAGCTAATCGTGGTCGATCCTCGAGTCACCAGGTTAGCCAGGAGGGCAGATTTGCACGCCCAGGTAAGGCCAGGCACGGATTGCGCCCTGGCCCTGGCAGTGCTGAATGTGATTATCGAGGAGGAGTTATACGATAGAGCCTTCGTGGAAGAATGGACAGTCGGTTTCGATGAGCTGGTTGATCATGTAAAGGGATACACGCCGCAGAGGGCACAGGAGATCACGGGCGTACCGGCGGATAGGGTGGTCGAGCTTGCTAGAACCTACGCTGAGTCCAAACCGGCTACCATCGCCCAGGGCCTGGGACTGGAACAGAATGCTAACGGCGTTCAAGCTATACGTGCCATTTCCATTTTGATAGGCATCACCGGCAATTTTGACGTCCTGGGCGGCAACAAGTATGTCGACCCCATCGGACTGGCCGACTTGCGGTTCAGGGATAGGGTTTCGCCAGAGATGAGCATTGGCGCGGACTATCCGCTGTTCAACCGATTCACCCACCAGAACCAAGATGCCTCTCTCTATGAGGCGATCCTCACGGAGAAGCCTTATCCGATAAAGGGGTTGATCATACAGGCCTCAAACCCTCTCCTGACCGCGCCTAACGCAAGCAAAGTCAGGGAAGCCTTCGCCGAGTTGGAATTGAGTGTGGTCATTGATCCCTTTATGACCGAGACGGCCGCCTTGGCCGATATCGTTCTACCAGCCGCCAGTTGGCTAGAGAGCGAACTCTTGCAAGACTACTGCACCTTCAATTTCCCTCTTATCTTCGTGGCCGATAAGGTGATTGAGCCCCTGGGGGACTCTCTGCCTGACTGGCAGATCTGGGTCAAGTTGGCAGCGGAGATGGGGTACGGCCAGCATTTCCCATGGAAGGATGCCCATGAGCTTTTCGCTGACTTGCTCCGACCCACCGGTGTTACCTTGCAGCAGCTACGTGAGAATCCGGGCGGCGTCTTCTACCGGTCTCGGGCCGAGCAGAGGTACCGGCGGGGAGGGTTTAATACTCCGTCAGGCAAGATGGAGATCTATTCGGAGACTCTGGCTAAATACGGACACGATCCCTTGCCCACATACGAGGAGTTGGAGACCAAGCCAGTTGGGATATCAGGGGTGGCTCAAGAATATCCGTTCACTCTGATCACCGGAGCCAGGAGACGGCACTTGACTCACTCTCGCCGCTACAAGCTGGCCAATAAGAGAGCGCTGGAGCCCTTTGTGGAGGTGAACGACTGTACAGCAGGATCATTGGGTATCCAAGATGGTGAAGCAGTGATCGTACAGTCACTACAAGGGGAGGTCAAGCTGCCGGCCAAAGTGACCGCCGACATTCTGCCCGGCGTGCTGTGCATTACCCATGGCTGGCCCGAAGCCAACGTCAACCTCCTCACTGACGACATGGCCAGGGACCCTATCTCCGGCAACCCCGCCCTGCGCTCTATTCCCTGCAGGATAGTAAAGGCCTGACGAACGTGAGCAGAGGAAAAGGAATGAGGTTGTTTTCCCCGAATTTTTGTGGTGAGGAAAGCGCTTTTCTCGCTTTGACAAAGTTTCATTTTCTGCCCGGGAATCTATAAGGAGCAAAGCATGTGGCATCCTCCCCAGAGGATTAGACACAGCCTCCCTCCGGCGCGGTGGCCGACCGCCAAAGAAGTCGTGGCCTCAAGATGGTTCCAGCCCATCCAGGTGGGCCCGGTCCAGCTTGAGGAACGGACGTGGGTGCCGGCCATGGTCCCGTGGCGGGCCACGGAAGAAGGCTTTGTCACCCAGGATGTCCTCGATTGGTACGTACAGTTCGCCCGGGGTCAACCGGGAGGACTGGTCGTGGAAGCCACCGGAGTCCGGGACATCCCCAGTGGGCCCCTTCTTCGCATCGGTCACGATCGTTTCCTTCCCGGATTGTCCAGGCTGGTCGAGGCGGTGCGGCGCGCCAGTCAGGGACGCACCCGCCTTTTCATCCAGATCATCGACTTTCTTACCATCAGGCGCCGCCCCCCAAAAGAAAAGTTTTTCCAAAAGTACCTTCAGATCACTGATCGCCATCGCAAAGCTCTGGAGGAAAGGGCCTCCTCCGACAAAGAGATCAGAGACCTTTTGCTCCACCTGGCGGAGGGGGAACTGGAAGTGGTCCTCACTTCTAGGGAACTGGAAGATCTACGATACGGTTATCGAGAGTGGGTCACGAGCATGGATAAGCCTCAAATCCGGGATCTTCCCAGAATGCTTCCGGGCCTCTTTGCGGAAGCTGGCCTGCGGGCAAAGAAGGCCGGTTTCCACGGTGCGGAACTCCACTATGCCCATGCTTACACGATGGCCTCATTTCTTTCCGCGCTGAACAACCGCCCCGACGGTTACGGAGGACCACGGGAGAACCGGGTTCGCCTTCCCTTGGAGGTCTACCGCGCCGTCCGGGCCAAAGTGGGGAACGACTTTGCGGTGGGATGTCGGTTTGTGACAAAAGATTGCATTCCGGGGGGAAGCACTCTTGAAGACACCGTTTACTTTGGGGTGGAATTCGCCCGGGCCGGCATGGATTACCTTTCCCTCTCACGAGGAGGCAAGTTCGAAGACGCTAAACAGCCCGCCGTGGGCTGGGCTGTCTATCCCTACACGGGTCGCAGCGGATACGAGTGTATGCCCACTGTCATCTCGGACGAGCGAGGCCCCTTCGGGCGCAATGTGCGCGCCACCGCACGGATCCGGAGGGCAGTCCGGGACGCGGGGTTTCAGACGCCCATCGTCGTGGCCGGCGGAATCTGCACTTTCGACCAGGCAGAAGGCATTCTGGCCCGAGGTGACGCGGACATTGTGGCAGCGGCCCGACAGACCCTGGCTGACCCGGACTGGTTCTGGAAGATCCGCCTGGGCCGGGGCCGCGAGATCCGCAGTTGCCTGTTTGCCAATTACTGTGAAGGACTGGACCAGAAACACAAACAGGTGACCTGCAAGCTCTGGGACCGGATCGATCTGGATGCCCCTGGCGTCAAGCTGGCCAAGGAGGGAAACCGGCGGCTTTTCGCCCCACCCTGGGAACCGTAATCGGTGCAAAGTATGCAGTTTTTGCTAAGGTGCGCTACGGGTATCCGGACAGTATTGATTCAAGGCCCAAAGGGACTGCAAGGAAGAGCGCTGTGGTACCAGTTCCTACCGGATGAAACAAACCCGGCGGGGTGGGCTTTGCATTTGCCGTCAGTATACGCCAACGGGCCCGAAAACACAAAGTCGAAGAGCAGGAGAGAAACAACAAGATATTTGAAGGAGAAAACGCTGCCGGGGTACTGAATCGAATTCGAGAACTGTCTAGGCAAATCGGGGAGCAAGTTTGCCTGGAGAGCACGTCTCAGGCCGATTGAGGGGTCAGGTCAATGCCTTCGGATTCTATGGCTTGATAGAGGGGGAAGTGGTAGCGAGTCAGCTTCTCCCACTGCGAGTGACCCACGGCGTGTGCCGACAGCAGCAAGTCATATTCCAGCGAGACCCGCGCCGCCAGTCGCCGCACCTGAGAGCGCAGACGGGGATCATCGTTCGTCAGGGCGACCAGCAGGTCCAGATCAGAGTCAGGACCGGCGTCGCCCCGGGCTTTGGAACCGAAGAGGAATACCGAGCGCACGCGGTCGCCGTGGCGCGCGTAGAGCCGTTCGAGGAAAATGTCCAGCGCTTCTTGTTCATGAGTTGAGAGGAAGAAATGCCCTTTCATCACTGAATACCTTCCGTATCGAAGAGGAAAGCTGCCACCCGGTCTACAAAGCAGTTAGCATCCTCCAGACGCTCCTGGGCGGTTACCGAATCCGATTCGAAGGTGACGTCGTAGTCACTGCCTACCCTGGCATCCATCGCGTCGCCGTAAAGATCGCTGTATTCAGCCTCGATGAGCCCCGACTTGAAATGCTCGCGAAAGGCAGCAATGACACCGGTGTGTTTGCTGCGGCTGATACCTTTGGTCAATAGCAATCCGCTGGCCGCGTAAAAGATGGCGTAATAGGCGCGGTTGATAGTCGTAGCGTAGAAGCCATGCTCCAGACTTGATGCGGCCGAATCCAATGCTCGAACGGTGTGCACATTATAGAGGGAATGGCAGGAAATGTCAAAGGAGTCGAGACATCAACATCTTTGCACGTTTGTCCCTAATGGTGAGCGTTACACGGTTGGGACAAGGGGGAAGGAGTAAGCGCTCAATGTTGGCGCTTGAATAAAGCGCGTTGGCCCCAATATGTGGTAGTTGAGTGATGAACGCTCCTAGATATAGTGGCCTAAAGGGTGAGGCGCCAATGAATCCCCAGATGTGGGGGATAAACATTCCTCTAGACAT
>CAYNKW010000030.1:0-25696 GCA_964397845.1 uncultured Anaerolineae bacterium | reverse complement strand
ATTGAAATCGCCTTTGTAGGGCGCAAGGCGCCGGCCGTCCGCCTACGCGGACGGGATTACCGCGTCCCCGTAGGGGGACGCTCGGCCGTAGGCCCGTTGGGTGCGACCTCGGTCGCTGTCTGCCGGATCGTTTCGATCTCCTGCCGATCCAACTCGCTGAACAGTAACTGTGACAGATTTACCTCGTATTTTGCCTCGAATGTCTGGAGGCTACGCGCCAGTGGTAAGTCCGTTCCACGTTGCTCCGGACTGCCTCTGGTCTCGATCCGGGTAGCCACCTTTTCCCAGTCGCCATCGGAGAGCATGTCGCGCAACATCACGGCAATGCAGTTCACGTCCGTCGGATCACACACCTCTGGCTTTTGTAACTCGAATGGTGCCTTGAGCACCGCGATCAGGGGCGCCCAGTTGGGGTGGCCGGCAGCCTGGGCCTCTGTTTCCGCAGCGTCAATCCCATCCAGCAGCGCCTCTAGTTCATCCAGGGTCTGGCGCATCTCGACGATGGCTTTGCGCAGCGCCGCCCGTGCCCCCGGCACTTCCTTGGTGCACAGCATCCACTGGTAGGGGATCACCACGTCAATGTCGGCCAGGTAGCCCTCTTTCCGCAGCCGCCGCAGGTCGGGCGAGTCCTCGGTTTTCCACTCTCCCTGGACTACCTGATCGATCAGCCATTCTATGGCCCATTGCAGGTCCATGGTCATTTGTCTGTCTCCTTTACGTCTGATTCTGCGCGGCTCCGCTCTGTATCCCCCCGCCGGGTCGAAGCATCGTAGGGTAGGGGGGCGACAAAAGTTGACGGATGCCGGAAATGATGGTATCATTTGAGCGCAATTCAACTTCTCCCTGCAAGATCGCCGCGACGCCTCGTATTGGGAAAACGTCGACCCTCTGTTCGAAGAGGCGGAACGTATAGTCAGTTTCGTGTGGCATTGAACGGAGCATAGACATGACAACTATTACTCTCAGTGAGATTTTAGACGACCTGCGCGCTGCTGACCAGGTTTTGCGCAAGTTTGAGCAACGGTACTGGATCAGTTCAGATATGTTCTACGACCTGTACTCTCAGGGCCGGCTGGATGACGGCGAAAACCTGGAAGATTTCAGTGAATGGGCCGGGTTTTACAAGATCAAACAACACCGGGAAGATCTTCTGCGACAGTATTCCAGGCAGCGCGTTGCTGAGCTAGGTGCGGCCAGTGAAGGCGACCTTTTACACCTGGCATCTGGAGAGCCCCTCATTGAAGTAGTCGGCTAACCCAGGCCACGATCATGAGCTTTCCATCCCAGGCGGACTATGAACTGCTGATCTACACCCTGGCGCAGACCTATCCGGACATCGTTTCGTCATCCCTTCATCTCTACACCACGAGCCGTGGAACGGCGATGGTCAAGGGTAGCGTTTGCCTTCGCAACGGAATTGAATTGCGCGTGAGCGAGGTAGTTGACTTTGTCGCTGGCCGGATCAGCGACTACAGCTACACTGTCTTCCAGGGTGCGAAGCGTATCCGCTGGTATGATCCACAGCCTCACCCAGGCGTCCCCGAACTGACCAGTACCTTCCCCCACCACTACAACGAACCCCCCCGACATCAAACGCAACCGGCGTCCGGCCCCTGGCATCAGCTTTGCTGCGCCTAACCTTCCCACCCTCATTGCCGAGATTGCACGCCTGAGCCCACCTCCCGTCACATCCTCCACCGGATAGGGTTCACTCCTGCGACTTGTCATCAGCCAGGCGCACAGCCCGCACGATGAGGAAGTAGAGCAGCCACCGACCCCACGGGTGTGGGGAAAACTGTATCATATCTTGTGTGATTTGTCAAGGGATTTGGTTCACCCCCACGGGTGTGGGGAAAACTATTTCTGCTATGCTGGTCGGGTTGGCCAACGCGGTTCACCCCCACGGGTGTGGGGAAAACGTGGGGGCCGACGACTTGGCGACGGCGACGGGCGGTTCACCCCCACGGGTGTGGGGAAAACGTTGTCGTGCGCCAGAACTACTCAGCAGTGGACGGTTCACCCCCACGGGTGTGGGGAAAACGGCTGCTAACAAAATTACTCTCTTTAACATGACGGTTCACCCCCACGGGTGTGGGGAAAACCTCTGAGACGAGCTCTTCAGGCAATGTGGCGTCGGTTCACCCCCACGGGTGTGGGGAAAACGTAGGTGTGTTGTGTCACGTTCACGATATGACGGTTCACCCCCACGGGTGTGGGGAAAACGAACTAGGAGAAGTCAGCAGTATCAGCGTATACGGTTCACCCCCACGGGTGTGGGGAAAACACAGAGCGAGTGCTTTCACCATTGCCTGTATTGACGGTTCACCCCCACGGGTGTGGGGAAAACGCTAATGCCGGGTTGACGGTCGATACGAATGCCGGTTCACCCCCACGGGTGTGGGGAAAACGTTGCCATGACTTATCCTTGTCCTGTCGATTGCGGTTCACCCCCACGGGTGTGGGGAAAACGTTGCAGGCCAGTTTCCCCACTGGCTTCCACGCGGTTCACCCCCACGGGTGTGGGGAAAACTGTCCCGCAGCATATACCCGCCCACGTCTAGCCCGGTTCACCCCCACGGGTGTGGGGAAAACTTGCCCGAATACCTGCCCGGAACCCGTGAGCGACGGTTCACCCCCACGGGTGTGGGGAAAACGATGGCAACGTGTAGCAAGTCGGCGGTAGTGGACGGTTCACCCCCACGGGTGTGGGGAAAACTAAGGGCCCCTCAAAACCAGGTCATCTGTAGACGGTTCACCCCCACGGGTGTGGGGAAAACACTGAATTCCAGACTCACCTTCAACCATGAGACGGTTCACCCCCACGGGTGTGGGGAAAACTCTGGGCCAGCGGATGTCCAATGCCTACGAAGCGGTTCACCCCCACGGGTGTGGGGAAAACGTTGTCGGCCATTGCCTGGACGACTTTGTCTACGGTTCACCCCCACGGGTGTGGGGAAAACGGCGGAATTGGCACAGGCAAGACGTCTGCCGCCGGTTCACCCCCACGGGTGTGGGGAAAACGTAACCGTGCCAGGATAAGGAGAATGAAATGACGGTTCACCCCCACGGGTGTGGGGAAAACTTGCCCGAATACCTGCCCGGAACCCGTGAGCGACGGTTCACCCCCACGGGTGTGGGGAAAACGATGGCAACGTGTAGCAAGTCGGCGGTAGTGGACGGTTCACCCCCACGGGTGTGGGGAAAACTAAGGGCCCCTCAAAACCAGGTCATCTGTAGACGGTTCACCCCCACGGGTGTGGGGAAAACTTATTCAACGCTTCCTGTAACGTGATCGCTCTCACGGTTCACCCCCACGGGTGTGGGGAAAACTTGCGTCCACCACCGCGCCCATGTCCACAGGCTCGGTTCACCCCCACGGGTGTGGGGAAAACGCAGCCAGGATGGGCAAGGATAAGCCGCAGCGCGGTTCACCCCCACGGGTGTGGGGAAAACGCGGGTTCGGCGCGAGATTTTGTCCGATACGACGGTTCACCCCCACGGGTGTGGGGAAAACAGGGCCGCCGACGTCGCAGACTAGTCGGCTTGTCGGTTCACCCCCACGGGTGTGGGGAAAACGGAGGTTGGCCAGGCGGTTGTCCTCGATGTTCCGGTTCACCCCCACGGGTGTGGGGAAAACCAGGCCAAACATGGCGCGATAAACGCATGTATACGGTTCACCCCCACGGGTGTGGGGAAAACCAATGGTGACGCCATGACACCCCGCCAACTCCCGGTTCACCCCCACGGGTGTGGGGAAAACGCCTGATGCAAAAATTGGTATAGGCAGAAAGGGCGGTTCACCCCCACGGGTGTGGGGAAAACGCCCCATCGGCGCCTTGCCCCGGTCCCCACCCCGGTTCACCCCCACGGGTGTGGGGAAAACTCTTCTACCCAACTCTTGAACCAGTCGTAGCACGGTTCACCCCCACGGGTGTGGGGAAAACGGTTCAAATTGAACGCTCTGCAGGATGCTACTCTGGTTCACCCCCACGGGTGTGGGGAAAACTAACCCGCACTTGCAACGGAACAGCCACCCAGCCGGTTCACCCCCACGGGTGTGGGGAAAACACAACATCAGGTCTGTAGCCACGCCTCACCTCCCGGTTCACCCCCACGGGTGTGGGGAAAACTTTGCGCTCGGCAGCATGTGGACCAGTGAGGGCGGTTCACCCCCACGGGTGTGGGGAAAACGTCAGCCATATGGGGACGATCAGCGTAAGGGTCGGTTCACCCCCACGGGTGTGGGGAAAACTATCGCCAGGTTCAGTCTCGTACTGAGACTAACGGTTCACCCCCACGGGTGTGGGGAAAACTCGCCGGACGATCGTCCAGCGGAAGCAAGTTACGGTTCACCCCCACGGGTGTGGGGAAAACGGCGTGTTCGCCAAGATGCCTGCGACTGACTACGGTTCACCCCCACGGGTGTGGGGAAAACGCAGCCTGACCACGAAAGAGATAGCCACTGCGCGGTTCACCCCCACGGGTGTGGGGAAAACGCGCGGGTCCTCGCGAAAAATATGCCCCTTGGCGGTTCACCCCCACGGGTGTGGGGAAAACGTAGGCATGGCAGTCCCAGGATTGCCAGAGAAACGGTTCACCCCCACGGGTGTGGGGAAAACCCAGCCCTGCGCCGCTGCCATCTTGCACATCTTCGGTTCACCCCCACGGGTGTGGGGAAAACGCCACAGGCTCCTCCTCCTCCGTGATCCCGCCAGGTTCACCCCCACGGGTGTGGGGAAAACGCAATTATAGATAAAGATGTTCCGCGTCGCCCCGGTTCACCCCCACGGGTGTGGGGAAAACGACCTCGCCGGACGGATCATCGCCGGCAGGGACGGTTCACCCCCACGGGTGTGGGGAAAACGAGGAGCGGTGGGATCGGGAGCTGACGGGGGACGGTTCACCCCCACGGGTGTGGGGAAAACGATTTGTGGCGGTGTTGTGGCGGGTGGACGAGGCGGTTCACCCCCACGGGTGTGGGGAAAACGTCATGATCTGGTAGGCCGTATCCGGACCGCCCGGTTCACCCCCACGGGTGTGGGGAAAACGTGTTTGGGCAGGTCTTTGAGAAGCACCTTGTCGGTTCACCCCCACGGGTGTGGGGAAAACTCCACACCGCTACAAGAGCGACACAGACGCTTCGGTTCACCCCCACGGGTGTGGGGAAAACTTGTGGCCTCGAAGGGGGCGAGTTGCGGGCTGTCGGTTCACCCCCACGGGTGTGGGGAAAACGGCACAAACCTGCTTGGCGGGCGCCCAGTAGGCGGTTCACCCCCACGGGTGTGGGGAAAACGCACGTTGCCGCTGGCGCAGGAGTTTCAGGACGGTTCACCCCCACGGGTGTGGGGAAAACTTTCGCTGCAACGCCACGATCACCGGCCACGCCGGTTCACCCCCACGGGTGTGGGGAAAACGCCTTTGCCTTTGCCTCCTGAGACGCCCCCTCCGGTTCACCCCCACGGGTGTGGGGAAAACTAACTGGCGATGTCCATGTGATCCCATCTGAACGGTTCACCCCCACGGGTGTGGGGAAAACGCTGGTGATGCCGGGCTCGTCGTCTGGCGTTATCGGTTCACCCCCACGGGTGTGGGGAAAACGCTGGGCCTGGGTGCCAGCGCAGCTTTTGCTCGGTTCACCCCCACGGGTGTGGGGAAAACGTCCACGACGATCCATTAGCGCTCGATTGCAGCGGTTCACCCCCACGGGTGTGGGGAAAACGAGGTGATCCGCTTGCGATGGGGCGACATCAAGCGGTTCACCCCCACGGGTGTGGGGAAAACTCACACACCCTGCTTAGATGCCACCTATATTGCGGTTCACCCCCACGGGTGTGGGGAAAACCCCACATATTGTGGCATACGATGCCGTCTACCACAATATGTGTGTTGGCTCCGTTTTACGTCCAGGCGTTTCACACAACAGGTTGTGTATTGTGTGATTACAAGACACTATATCTTGCGTTGGCGCCCCCCTGACTGTCCTGGTATCACGCTGTAGTTGAAGTGCAGGCGATTGTTTTCTCATCATGCTACGCTAAACTACAAAGAGCATCCTGGTATATGCACTCCAGAAGCGAAACGTTCCCCACTGCGTTGATTAGACAGTCAGGGGTTAGCGCCTGGGGCAGCGGGGACGATCTCGCCGCCGGCAGAAAGCGGAAGCGCTTCGCATCAGACACCACGTCAGACATCGCCGGCAGGCAGGCGGATCAATTGCAGACCGTCAAATTCGACGATCTCGCGCTGCGTGTCGCCGCAGGCGCGCATCTTGAAACGCTGCTCGGTGTTGGTGGACCAGATCTGGAGAACACCTCCGGCGCGCTTCTTTTCGCAGCACTTGTCCCACAGCCGGTCTCGGACCATGGCGTTCACGTGGCCCACAAAGACGCCAGGACGCGTCTCGATCAGCCAGCGCGTCAACTCACCCCGCAGGGAGGTGGGGACTTTGGCCAGGATCATCACCACCATCGTCGTTTTCCTCCTCCGCCAGCAACCCATACCGCGGCGACCATAGGGGCTCGGGCCGGGCCGGGTCGCTGTCGGCTTCCTGCCCGGCTATCAGCAGGCTGTCTGGCACGTCCATCACGTGCTGGATGTCGGGCAGGATGCGTTTCAGCAGCCGGTGCTCTTTGAAGGCCTGCCGGCAAGCCAGCCGGACGCGCTTGTGCAGTTTCTCGGTGGATTCGGCCACGACCCCGAAGGCCAGGGGGATGGTTATTTCTGCTTTGTACAGATCGGCAATGTCGTAGACGAAGGAAAGTTGCTTGCCGGTGTGGATAAAACCCAGGGCGGGGGAGTAGCCTCCCGAGACGATGCCCGCGTGGCACAGGCCGTTAAGCAGGGCGTTGGCCGCCGAGAGGGCGCGGTTGACCGGGTCGCCGCTGCCCCAGTTGCGGCGGTCATAGCGCCGCCCGTGCCACGGCACGCCGTAGGTACGGCTGGCCTCGGCGTAGGTCTGGCGGACGCGCGCGCCTTCCTTGCCCCGGATCTGGAGCAGGTTCAGGCTGGGGTCCAGCTCCCCGCCAAAGCGGTAGCGATACATGCGCATCACCACCAGGAGCCGTTTCTGGGGGTCACTGGCCAGTTCGGCCTGGCGCAGCAGGTGATAGGCTTTGCGTGTCTCGCCGCCGCCCTGGGCGTAGCAGCGCGTGCCGTCCTCGCCGCACCAGACGACCAGGCAGCCGTTGTCGGCCAGGGCTTTGACAGCGGCGTGGGTGATGACGGTGCCGGGGCCGAGCATCAACACCGCCA
Organism: uncultured Anaerolineae bacterium; assembly: GCA_964397845.1. Classification (GTDB taxonomy): domain Bacteria; phylum Chloroflexota; class Anaerolineae; order CAYNKW01; family CAYNKW01; genus CAYNKW01. The sequence goes on along the minus strand of CAYNKW010000030.1, from coordinate 18,445 downwards.
GTGCTGCAACCGGGATCATGGTGCGCCCCTCTTTGTTGACAAACTCGACGGCTTTGTACTTTTGCTCGACGCGACCGCGTTCCAGGTAGAGATAGCTCAGGCTGTCGCGTAGCTTGGGCAGTTCGTGCAGGTCTCGCATCTTGCAAACTCCTTTCGGTTGTTAAGGTACAAACCCGGGCTTGTACGTCAAGCGGGTCGCGATCCCGCTTGCAGGACGGGATAGTATCCCGTCTTGCTTACATTTAACGGGCGATCAGTAGGACGGGATGGCATCCCGTCTTACGCTGGCGGCCGGGCCAGGGAGAGCAGGCCGAAGCCGAGTCCTTTGCCGCTGCCGATGCCCCGCCGGACGGTCTCGCGCAGCCGGTCGGGGTCGGCCACCTGCAACAGGCCGTCGAACTGAACGGCGAGCAGGTGCAGCTTGTGGCGCTCCTCACCACGGCGGATATACCCATTGATGGTGTCCTGGTTACCGGTGCGGGCAGAGAGCACACGAAAGCCGCCTTGCTCTGCCTTGCGCTCCAGCCACTTTTTTTGCTCTTCCTCGCGGTAGAGGCCCGCTCGTTTGCGTGTACCGTCGTCTAACTTGCGCTTGACGGTGGGGTTGGCCCGCAGGCGGAAGGCGAGCACCTGGCCGGGGGTGAGGTTGAGGTCGAAGGACTTGGCCGCCGGGTTGGGTTCGTCCACCGGCAGGAGGTAACCCCGAGCGCCCGGCTCTGCCAGCCAGGACCAATCGGGCAAGGCCAGCGATTGCACCAGCAGAGTCAGTGCGCCGATGCGAGGGTGTGCTTCCAGGCGGAAGAGTACCCGCTCGGCCTCTGGCTGCAGGTTGTCAGGGAAGGCGCGCATGATGCTGCGGTGCATCTGGTAGGGCCCGGCGATTTCCCTCTGCACGCGGCGGTTGCGTGGATTGAGGATCAGGCGGGAGAGGTACATGATTCCTCCTTCTCTATTGGCGGTGCGGGAATGAACTTTGTCCGGAGCCGCCGGGGCGCAAAGCGCCGGTCGGCGAAGGAAAGTGGCTGGTCGGGCCGCACCTCCGGGCCATTGGGATCTTCGAGCACCAGCCGGACCTGCTCCGGTGGCTTTTGGTGCTCGGGCCCCAGCCAGGGATAGGTTTGCAGCGCCTCCATCAGGGCTTCACCAGGACGCAGGCCGTCAGAGAGCCAGACCGGTTCCCCAGGCACAAAGGCCTTGCGTCCCAGGTAGAGCGGCCAGTGGGGGTCACGCAGCGCAGCGTGGAGCCGGGCCAGCAGGTCGAGATCGTCCCCCTCCAGGCCAACCAGGAAGCGGGCGTCGGCCAGGTAGTAGCGGGTTGAAACAACGAGAGTTTTTCGCTCCACCTTGCCGCTCGCCCTCAGGATTCCGCTCTTGCCGGCGGTGTGATAGTCACGGGCCATGGTGCCTTCCTGGTCCACGCGCACGCCCATCGTCAAGGCGGCCAGGTCGGCTGCCGGTTCTTCCCGACGGCGGCCCAGGGCGGCGCAGAGGAGACCGACGACGCCGCTCTTGGAGGGTTCCAGCCCCGTGTCGCGCACGGTGAAGCGGCTCTGCACGCCCCACGATTGCATCGGCCCGCAGAGGCGCAACAGCAAGACACTCATGCGGCCTCCTCTCTGGCGAGCAGTGCCTCAGTGATGGCCTTTACCCAGTCTTTCAAGCTTTCGACCTGGTTGGCTGCCAGGTGCTCCAGCGACAAGCCAGGGTCCAGCGGAAGTGCGGCCACGCGGGTCAGCGTGCCGGTGCCGTAGACCTGGCAGAGGCGGCCCCATTAGGCATCCAGCGCGGCGACAGAGGGAGCGACCAGGCCGGAATCTCGGCGTGGGTTGACGGGTCGCTCGAAGGCGTTGGTCAGCGACCAGCCCATGCCGTCCTTCCGCACGACGGCCAGCAGGAAATTGGAGGGATTGTTGGCGGCGAAGGCGTTCTGTTTGCCGGAGGGTACGGCGGCAACGGCGGCGCGGAGGAAGCCCTCGACGGTACGGCAGGCCAGGTCGGCGTCGTCGTTGAGATTTTCGACCAGTTGGCCCCAATCTATGCGGGCATAGCGGTAGAAGCAGGCGCTATTGAAGCCGGTGAAGCCCATCATCCCGGCCCCGGCTGTGTCCTCGGGGTTGAGGTCGTCCACGGCGGTGAAAAAGTCCATCTCCATCGCGACGCGGTGGGTCGAGATGGCGTGAGCCACCTGGCAGGCGGCGTCCAGGCCCAGCTCGGGCTTTTCGGCCAGCATACGGCCAAAGAGCGCGATGTCGGGAGCACTGGTGTGGCCTTTGTGGGCCTTGACCAGGCTTCGGACCAGCTTTTTCGTGGCCTTGTCATCCGACAGGCTGTCCCAGTTTTCGAGCAGGGCCTGCACGACGCTGTCAATCTCGGCGTTGCTCAGGTAGAGCAGGACGGCAGTCTTTTCGCCGTCTCTGTCCAGCTTGCTGGCATACTGGGGCACAAAGTCGGTCAGCACCTCAAGGGCCTCCTCTTCCGATTTGCCAGCTTTGACCAACCGTTTGCTCAACTGATGGACCAATCGCTTGGTGCGTGTGCCGATCTTGACTCTGGTTGTTTCCCCAAAGACAGGCGAGGTACGGATGGCGCGCTTGATGCACTGGGACGAGATGCGAGCGCGGCGCACGCCGCCGAACTCGCAGTCTTTGGGATTGTTGGTGTCGTCCCGATTCAAGTTGGCGGGCGCAAAGTTCTGGAGCATGTGCAGTTCAACAAACATTTTCAGTCCTCCTTTGTATTTTGGTCTTTTTGTGGGCGGCCCCAGAAGGCGCGCGCCCAGTCTTTTTGCGCATAACGGTCTGGGTGGCCCCAGGCCATTACGTCGAACAGCAGTTGATGCCAGTTGACCGGCATCTCTTTGGACTTGAGAAAGCTGATCGCCTGGCGCAGGTAAAAGTCGAGGTCGTCAGGGTGGGCGGCCAGCAGGGCGGTGAAGCGGCGCTCGATGGCGGTGTCGTCGCCCTTGGGATCACGAGTGCGGGCAAAGTGCTTGCCCATGTTGCCAGTGCCGCCCTCCAGCGGGTGGTAGGCAAAGAGGGCGGCCACCAAATAGTAGGCGTCCTCTCGCCAGGATGGCGCGTCGTCCGGCAGCAAGGGGACGACGTAACGGTACATATCGGCGACGGTGCCGGGCGGATGGCCCAGCCCGCGCCGCAGGGCAGCCAGCGCACCCCGGTCGTCGCGCAGGCCTTCCAGGTGGGTGATAAAGGGATGGGGTCTGGTCATTGGTGCCTCCTATTCCGTGGTTGGTTACGCAATGAATGGGCGTCTCTCACTCTTCTGATTCAAGAGCCCGTGCCATGAGTCTTTCCAATGTGCCCCGCGCCATGGTAACAGCCTTGAGCCCACGGATGGGGTCGCTGACGCCCTCGGCGGCTTCGTTGAAGGCGTGGCGCGCGGTCTGTTGCAATGTCTTTATCCAGTCGTCCAGCGCGGCCCGGCGGTCGCGGGGCAGGTCGCAGACAAAGCTCTGAAAGGGTACTTCCAGACGCGACCAGTAGCGGCGTTCCACGTTCAGTTGGGAAAAGACGAGTTGGGTGTTGTCTCTGTGGGCCTCTTTCCTGTCGGCTGGCGAGACGATCCACTGCGCCAGTTCCCACCCGGCCCGGCGCAAGGCGGTTCCCACGCCTTCGGCAGCTCGCAACGCATCGCGCAGCTTTTCGCTCAGAGTTTCATCCGCCAGGTATGTTAGCGGCAGGGGCGTGCGCTCGTGGCGGAAAAAGTAGACCTTGGCTTGCTTTTTCGACATGCCCAGCGCCAAATAGCGGTAGATAAACGACTCTGACAGATGTCCCCTATTTACCAGATCAGCAAGCCAATGGAATGCCTGGGGAGGCTGCTGGCCCTCGTCATGCAACTGAAAGAGCGCAGCGCTATCCCGCCAGAGAGCGCGCCCTTCGCGGAATGTCAGGGGCAACGGGCCGCGCTTCTCGTCCCGGCGATAGTGAGTCATCGGGTTCAGGACGGCATCATCCAGACGGAGTGCCGGCGCCATCGTCATCTGCCGGACAACGGGGCCGCTAGGTGTGTCGTCGGGCAGCAGCAGGACACGCCGATTCTGCCACGTTAGGTAGTCCAGGTAGCCCAACGGTATGGAGCGTTCGGGAGTAAAGGGATTGTCCTTCTCCCAAGCCGGGCAATCATCGGGTTGGCGAGGCATAGGCACATCACCTTTGTAGCGCACCAGGTTGAGGGCCAACGTCTGGAAAAAGGTTTTTCCCTGCACCAGAAAGACGACGCCCCGGGCGCAAGAACCATCGGTGAACTTTTGTTGCAGACCGCTCAGGCCGGCCAACCCGAAGGACTGGGCAGCGACCAGCGCCCGCGCTGCCTGTGCCGGGGTGAGGGTAATACCTTCCGCGTCGGTGTGATGGTCGAACAGCGTGGGGTTATTGCCGGAGGCCACGCGGAACATCAGACTGGTGACTGACTTGGGTTTGACTCGCTCGTCGGTGGCTTGGAAAAAGGGATGCTCGTCATCAAAGAGATCGAAACGATGTCGCCAGCGATCAAAGTAATCCTGCAGAGCTGTCTCGTCCCAATGCCCCTTGTGCCACAGTTGGGACCAGGCTTTGAGGCTTTCGGGGCCAAAGACGCGGTGTAGCACAGCCAGAAGCAGGCGATGCAGCGCCGCCGTGCCCAGCGGCGTCTCGCCGTGCAGTTCGCGCAGCGTGTGGGCCTGGACCAGCGTATCATATAGGCCCAGTTCGACCGGCTCGCCGTCGGTTCGGATGCAGGGCAGCCAGGGTTCGTCTACCAGGTTAAAGTGTAGGTCCATCAGTCCTCCTTTTTCTCCATCATCACACCTAGCTCGGGGTCGAGCATCAACCAGTAGTCTCCCAAATCGATCTTCCCTTCTGTGAAAATGGCCGCGCGGTAGTAACGCAGCAACGGATGCTTGCGCCAACCGTGCGGTGGATCTCGGTCAATGAAATGCTTGAACACCGGGTAGCTGGAGATGGCGACGGTGTGTTGGGCGAGTTCGGCAGTCAGTTCGCGGCCTGGTCGTTCCTCCAGGTCAACAGTTTGCTCTCCGTCCAGATCAAGGGTCACGCCGCCGGCTTGCCGGTGCAGGCAGACCAGGGTGACACTGGGACGGGTAAGGCGCGTCATCGCCCGCCAGGTCTCGTGCAATTCGGGTTTGTCCTCGTCCAGTTGGCGGTTGTCCGCGCTCAGCACGTCCTCGTCGTCCGGGGGAGGGATCAGGTTCTTGCAGGCTTTGTACCGCTCCCGTTTCATCTTCTGGGTCATTGCCCAGTAGGCTTGCTCCAGCGCTTCACGCAGCGAGGTGTCCAGATCGGCGGGGATGGGGTTCTCGTCGTCGTAGACGGCCTCGATCAGCGGCTGCACGTCGGCAGGGACGGCGATTTTGGATCGCCCGCGCAAGGCCAGGTAGGAACGCAGCAGGACGTAAGGCTCATAGATCCAGCCGTCGCTGCCCCATTGGGGGAGGCCGTCTTGCATTTCAGGCATTGTAATCAATAAGCGAGGAATCGTCAAACGTGATGGGCGGTCCGTGCAAGTGTGGCGGTGGAGCCGTCCGGCGCGCTGCAGGATCAGGTCTACTGGGGCCGGGTCGGTGATCATCAAATCGAAGTCCAGGTCGAGGCTTTGCTCGATGACCTGGGTGGCGACGACGATAGCGCGCTCCGGCCTCTCCCCATTCTTGCCGAACCGGTCCAGCACCAGTGATTCGATCTTCTGGCGCTGGTGTAGGGGGAAGCGGGCGTGAAAGAGGATCAGGTTGTCGGGCGATACGATTTGGAGGTCGCGCAGCGCTTGGTAGGTGGTCTGGGCGCGCCCCACCGTGTTGCAGATGACGGCGGCGCATCCGCTTTCCTCAAGTTCCGCTCGCAGGGTCTCTGTCAGAGTTTGGGGCTGGCGATCGGTCCATTCCACGGTCAGCGTGCGGGAGCCGGTGGCGCTGGTTTCCACGGGGAACACGCCGTCGGCCTCGGTGGTGGCCCAAGAGATGGCCGGATAGGGGATCGGTCGGGTGAAGGGACGGCCAGTGTAAGCCTCCATCAATTGGCGGCGCGTCTGATCCGGCAGGGTGGCCGAAAGTAGGACGACCGTGGTGTCCATCGTCGCCAGCCATTTGAGCAGGCGCTGGAACAGGGTGGACATGTAGGTGTCGTAGGCGTGGATCTCGTCAAAGATGACGGTCTTGTGGCTCAACCCGAACAGGCGGACGAAAAAGTGCTTGGTTTGCAAAACGCTCATCAGGGCCTGATCCACGGTACCCACGGCGAAGGGAGCCAAGAAGCTGCGTTTTTTGGGCAGGAACCAGCTATGGGCTACGACGGTGTGTTCGCCCGATTCGTCAATGGCAGCCAGGCGAAGGTCTTCCATGTCGTCCGACCAGGCTGCGTTGCCGTGCAGCAGCAGTAGCCCTACCCGTTGGCTGGCGTGCCGCTGTTCCAGGAAGCGTTTCACGCGACCCAGCATTTGGTTGCTGGTGGCCTGGGTGGGCATGGCGATGTATGTCCCGCGCTGTTGCTCGGCCTGCAGCCAATAGTCGGCCAGATAGAGGGCGGCTTCGGTCTTGCCCTCGCCGGTGGGCGCTTCGACGATGACCAGCGCCGGGGCATCCATCCCTTCAGCCAGGGAAACGATTGCCTCCTGCAGCGGTCGGGGCGTGAAATCGAACAACGACTGAAAGTCGGCGGCTTGCGTGGGGGGCGACCAGCCCGTCCAGCCCAGTTGTTCGAGGGCCAGCTTGGCTTGCTGATGGGCCAGGTCTGCATAGGCGTTTAGATCGGACGCGGCCAGGTCGAAGAAATAGCTCTCGATGGAGCCCAACCAGTCCGCAAAAGAGGTCAACCCGGCCAGCATCGTCCAAAAGGTCTGGTCGTCCACCAGCATCTTTGGCCAGGGCGGTAACTGACGAACGCCCAGCAGGTCAGCCAGCGAGTTGAACAGGTCGGCGCGCACGGCGTCCCAATCCGCTCCCCCACGGCGGCTGGGGCCGATTTTTTGCAACTTGAGGTTCGTGGGAAACACACCGTGGTGCCCACCGACCGTACAGGCAACCTGGCGCGCCAGCCTGTCGTCCACGTCGAGTTGTTGGGGGAGCAACTGGCGCAAAGCCCAAGCCGAAACCCATCCGTGGGGCGTACTGGCGCGGACGCGCTGTTTTTCGAACGACAACTCGCGTTTTAGAAGTGCCTGCTTGCTGGCCTCGTGCTGCGATTGAAAGGCGGGGCAGGCCTTGCCCAGGTCGTGCAGCCCCGCCACGAAGGCCAGCCACTGCCGCGCCGATGCTTGATCCATGCCCATTGCCTGGGCAAAGTATCGGCGGGTGGCCTGGGGCAAGGATCGATCCCACAGCGCCAGCACCACCTGAGCTACATCTATCAGGTGATAGATCAAAGCGTGCGTCTCCGTCTTGTCCCGGCTGGTCTTGGCCCACAGCAGTTGGAGGGTTGGGATCGGTTGAATGCCATAAACGTCTGCCAGCTTTCGCGCTTCGTTCACCAGTGCCCTCCGCAATTCCTGCGGCGCCAAAACCTCCACGTCTGCCCCCCAACCCCGCACCCAGGGGATCATCTCTTGCACTTCCGCCACCCGCGCCCGCCAGATCAGGCTGCCATCCGGCTGCTCCTCCACCTCCTCGCTGCGGTGCCACTGGGTCTCCCGCACGCGGTGCGCCACGCGGGGGTGAAACTTGAGTGCCACTTCCACCGGCTCTGCTTCGGTGTACCAGATGCCCCAGGCGTCGGCCAGCAAGTGACGCGGCTCAAAGTCCTCCGGGATGGTGTAGGCCTCGTCGGTCAACTCGATCCGTTGGATGCGCTCCAGCTTGAAGGTGCGCAGCGCGCCGGGCGGCTCGCGCCAGCCGATGACGTGGGTCGTCTGGCCCACGGCGTAGGGCTCGATGAAATAGGGCGCAAAGTTGTAATCGTACACCCGCCCGTCCTCCAGCCGGTGCCACAGGCGGGCTACCCGGCCATCGGACCAGGCCCGCGTCAGCTTCTCCAGCACCTCCAGGTATACGGGATCGTGGCGTTGGGCCTGGCTGTCCATCACCTCGGCCGAAGCCAGCAGGTGCTGGCTCACCAAGGGGGCCAATCGGTGCAAAGCGTGGCCCAACTTGCGCAGCGCCGAGGCTGCGTGGGGGTTGTGCTTGTCGGTGCGAGTGGCCATCAGGCGGGCTGCCAGGTGCAAGGCCATGCTCTCGTGAATGGTCACTCTTACGTGGGTCAAATAGTCATCGCGGTTGATGCCGAACAGGCTGCCATCCTGCCAGATGGGGACGCGCAGGCTCAATTGATCAATGTAGCGCCCCGCCGTCGAGCGGTGCACGCCCAGGCGCCGGGCGATCTCTGCCCTGTGCAGTCCCTCGGGAAAGGCCAACAACAATTGCTCAAATTGCAACAGCCGTTCTGCTTTGCCCGTTGCGCGTTCCATGTTTCTATCCTTCCTGTGCCCTTGTTGCTGCTACGTCTATTATACCACAATCCGGCCGTCAAAACGCAACAAATGGTACCCTGCTCACAGGGGTCTGGCGATCCCGCCGGAGCAAAAGATTTCCTCTCATTTCCGCCGCCTCCACGGCCACAAGCGGCCCTTTTGGTCCTCGCTGAGCAACAGACCCTCATCATCGAGCGCCGGCAGCGCCCGCGTCACCGATGAGCGAGGGATGCCCAACTTTTTGGCGATTCTGCCGGCCCGGATACCCGGCTCCTGTTCGATCATCTGCCAGATGGCATCCAATCGTTTCTTGCTTGCGCGTCGCATGACACACCCCCTGTCCATGGATTTGCCCCCATGGTACAAGAGATGTGTTGCAAGTAACGCAACAACTGGACTGAATTCTCGAGATATACCGACAACGTGAGCGTATGGCAGGGCTGCGCCCCCAGACCGACAGGAGGAATGGGACACAGATTAACACAAGCGTGCCGTATGCTCCGGCCGGGCGGGAAGCCGTCTGTCGTGAATTATACAGCAGATTGCCTGAATTGTAAACCTCCCCATCTACCCTTGCGAAGGTTGTCTCCAAACCTTCGCAAGGGTTCTCCCACCTGGGGTAAAGCCATGAGCGTTTGAGCTTGACAATTTTTCCATTTTAGTGTATAAACCTGCACATCCCCGTTGTTTGTCAGAGTTGCCAGACAAGGTGCCGTTCGCCGAACTCGCTTTCCTGTTTTGCCTCATCGCCGTTTCCCCCCCTGGGATGGTTTGGACATTTCCTGTGTGACCGTTGAAAACAAGTCCGGCATTGTTGACCATTCTGATAAAAATACTTTGCTCATCTGATAAAATCCTCGGCTCTCAACAAGAAACAGAGGCAGACATTGTCAGCCAGAAGGGATGCTTGTGGCTACTGATGCTATTCACCTGAACGTGCAGAACGTCTCGTTGAGTTTCGGAGGTATCCAGGCCTTGACCGGCGTCAGCTTTGATGTCCGGCAGGGGGAGATTCTGGCCATCATCGGCCCCAACGGCGCCGGCAAGACCTCAATGCTCAATTGTATAAACAACTTTTACCGGGCAGACAGAGGTCGGATCGTTTTTCAGGGGCACGACCTCACTCGTTTGCCGCCGCATCGCATCGCCCACCTGGGTATCGCCCGCACTTTTCAGAACATCGCGCTCTACACCGGCTTGAGCACCGTAGACAATTTGATGGCCGCCCGACATATCCACATGCGCCAGTCCATGCTTGGCAGCATGCTCTACTGGCTTGGCGCGCAGCGGGAGGAAGTAGAAAACCGGCGGGTCGTCGAGGAAATCATTGACTTTCTCGAAATCGAGCACATCCGCAAGGCAATCGTTGGCGCATTGCCCTATGGTTTACGCAAGCGTGTCGAACTGGGTCGCGCACTCGCACTAGAGCCTCGATTGCTACTGCTTGACGAGCCAATGACGGGCATGAATGTGGAAGAAAAAGAAGACATTGCTCGTTTCGTTCTCGATATTCACGAGCTGCAAGAGATCACTATCGTGCTGATTGAGCACGATATGGGGTTAGTAATGGATATTGCCGATCGCATCATTGTCCTGGACTTTGGTCGCAAGATTGCCGGGGGTGCGCCGGAGGAGATACGCAACGATCCAACGGTCATCCAGGCTTATCTGGGGCAGGAAAAATGAGACGGGAGGAGAGGAATCGTGGAGGACAGATCGCTCAAAGTCCTGGATACGCTACCCAAACAATTCATGGACAAGGTGAAGCGCTACGGTGACGGAAAGGTAGCCATACGTCAGAAAAAGCTTGGCATCTGGCAGGAATTCACCTGGCAAGATTCGTTTCAACAGGTGCACGATCTCTGCCTGGGCCTGGTCTCATTGGGGTTACAGCGAGGTGATCTTGTCTGCATTGTCGGTGATAACGATCGGCAGCACTTGTGGGCCGATTTGGCCATCATGGCGGCCGGGGCTACTACAGTCGGCATATTCACCGATGTGATCCCCAATGAGATGGAGTACGTCGTCTCGCACTCGGAAGCGGTCTTTGCATTTGCCAAAGATCAAGAGCAGTGCGACAAGTTCCTGGAAATCAAAGAGAAAACCCCCCTCGTAAAAGCGGTGATCTATTGGGACCCACGTGGTATGTGGGGATATGATGATCGATGGCTGATGTCGTATGAGAAGGTGCTGGCCCTCGGTAGAAAGTTACACGAGGAACAGCCGGAGCTGTTTGACAAGCTGATAGCCGAGGGTAAAGGCGACGATCTATGCAACCTATGTTACACATCTGGCACTACCGGTTTACCCAAAGGCGCGATGCTATCATACCTCAACTTTATGACCGGCATAGAAGCGATGCTAAAAATCGAACCGCGTTACGATACCGATAACCAGATCTCCTTCACCCCGCTGGCCTGGATCGCCGAGCATACACTTTCCGTCGCACCACATTGCATGTTTGGTATTATTATCAATTTCCCCGAATCGCCGGAGACTGTTCAGCAGAACATTCGCGAGATCACGCCCGACCTTATCTTTTACCCCGCACGGCTGTGGGAGAATCTGACGGCCATGATCCAGGTACGGATTATTGACAGTACCTGGATCAACCGAACGCTCTACAAGCTCTTTTTTCCTGTTGGCTACAAGGTGGCCGACCGTCGCTATGAGGGCAAACCAATAGGGCCACTTTTGGCTTTTCTGTACTGGCTTGGCGATCTCGTGGTCTTTAACCCATTACGAGGTCAGTTGGGATTGAATCGGGTGCGTTTCGCCATTACAGCCGGAGCGGCCTTGAGCCCCGACGTAATTCGTTATTTTCGTGCGCTCGGACTCGAGCTTGTACAGATTTTTTCCTCAACCGAGTCGGCGGCGGTTGGTACCCAGCATTATCGTGACGACGTCAAGTTCGCCAGTGTCGGCAAACCCCCTCCAGGCCTTCAAGTGAAAATCTCCGATAGTGGTGAAATCTGGCTGGGCGGCCCCAACATCTTTCACGGCTACTTGAAAAACCCCGAGGAAACAGCCAAATCCCTTTCGGTTGATAAAGAAGGTACGCGCTGGTTCCATACCGGTGACGCAGGCTACATCGATGACGACGGGCATCTCATCTACCTGGACCGTTTGAAGGACATGATCCAGCTTGCCGGTGGCGCCAAGTTCTCACCACAGTTCATCGAGGGGCGTCTGAAATTCAGCCCTTACATCCGCGATGTAATGGCGGTGGGCAGTGAAGAGGAAGGAATGGATTACGTAACCGCGCTCATCAGTATAGATTTCGAGAACGTTGGGCGCTGGGCGGAGAAAAACCGCATCCCCTACACCACTTTTGTTGACCTTTCGCAAAAACCCCAGGTCTGCCAACTGATCTCACAGACTGTAGAGCACGTCAACGATACCTTGCCTCCTGGCGGGCGCGTAAGGAAATTTGTCTTGCTGCACAAAGAGTTTGATGCCGACGAAGCCGAGATGACTCGCACGCGCAAGCTCAGGCGAGGCTTTCTCGTGGACCGATACGGTGACATGATTGACGCCATATACGGTGACCAGGACTCTGTAACGGTCAGCGCGGCTGTCCGCTACCGCGACGGGCGTGAGGGAATTGTCGAAACAGCAGTCAATATCATTACCCTGGAGGAGACTGAAAAAACATGAATTGGGTTCTTTTACCACAGGCAATCGCAAATGGTCTTCTCAACGGAGGAGTGCTCGGCCTCATCGCGCTGGGCCTGGTGCTGATCTATAAATCATCCGAAGTCTTTAACTTTTCGCAGGGATACCTGTTGATGCTCGGCGCATACGTGACGTGGTGGTTTGCCGGCGCAAACGAAACTGGCAGTGAGTTATTCAATCTGCCATTAGGATTCGCCATCCTTGGGGCCTTTGCCGTCGCTGTATTGGTTGGCTTTCTCATCGAACGGCTTGCCCTGCGCCCTATGGCGGGGCAACCTCTTCTGTCTATTGTGTTGATGACGCTTGGCCTGGCGCAGCTCATTGAAGGGCTGGTCAGCATCTTTTTTGGCATTGAGCCTCGAGGAAACTTTCCCAAGCCTTTCCCGCCCATCGAGTCTTTCAAGATTCCGTTTGCTCCGGCATTCCGCGGGGCCATTTATATTCAAAAGACGCGCGTTGCGGCCTTTGTCGTGGCCATCCTGGGCGCAATCTTGTTTGCGCTGTTCTTCAAATTCACCCGCGCCGGCCTTGCCATGCGGGCCACGGCCGAGGACCATGAACTGGCGCGCAGCGTCGGCATCAATGTCCCGCGTGCCTTCGGACTCTCGTGGGCCATTGCCGGCGTGATTGCCACCGCCGGCGGGGTTCTCCTGGCCATGCTGACCGGGGTCAGCCTTAGCCTTTCGATGGTTGTGATGGTGACCTTCCCAGCACTTCTTTTGGGTGGTTTGGAATCACTCCCCGGCGCAATTGTGGGCGGTATCGCCGTAGGGTTGGCCCAGGAGTTCGTCGAAACGTCGAAACTGGTCCAGATACGCCACTCGACCGAGATCGCGCCCTATGTGCTGCTGTTGATCGTCCTGGTCATCCGGCCTGAAGGGCTGTTCGGGCAGAAGCGTATCGAAAGAATTTAGGGAGATTCAGGGAGATTCAGGGAGAATGAGATATGGCCGTTATGCGTCCTCCAGGCGACTTTGATCGCAGCTATCGGCAGGATATGGGCTACCTGCGAAAACCCTGGCATTGGGTACTGTTGTTTGTATCAATCGGCGTTGCGGCCACCTCACCTTACTGGGCTCCGCCTTCCGTCGTCATACAGGTCAACCGTATTGGCTATTGGATTATCGCCGTGCAAGGACTGAATATTCTGACCGGGTATGCCGGACAGATTTCAATGGGACAGGCAGCCTTTATGCTGGTGGGTGGATTCATCTCTACGTTGACCGTCACTTACCTGGGGATTCCGATTTTCTTCGCCCTGCCGATTGCAGCGGTGGGGGCAGGTCTTGCCGGGTTGATTTTTGGACTGCCATCGCTGCGTGTCAAGGGTTTTTACCTGGCCATGGCGACGTTGGCCGCCCAGTTTATTATTCCGTGGTTGACCAAACACGCTTTCCCAAAATATTTGGGCGGCACAGAGGGGCATATCTCCACTCCCGTCCCGCACATCGGTAGCTATGTCTTTGACGAACCGGCTCGCTTTATCCACATCACGCTGGGGGTTCTGATCGTTACCACCATCCTGGCAGCCAACATCTCGCGGACACGCCTGGGCCGGGCGTTTGTCGCCATCCGTGATAACGACCTGGCGGCTGAACTGCTGGGGGTGAACCTCTTTGGTTACAAGCTACGTGCTTTCTTTATCGCCGCCATGTACGCCGGTCTGGCAGGCGCTCTGAAAGCCCACACCCAGCGTGCAGTTGGCACCGAATTCGGATATGGTCTAATAGAGTCGATCATGATGTTAGGTATGCTGGTCGTCGGTGGACTGGGCACGAACATTGGCCCGTTTCTGGGGGCAACCTTTATCATTGGCATGCAAGAAGTTTCTAACTCGTTGGGGAGAGCCGTGGCGACGGCTATGCCAATAGCGATGACGGCCCGACTACAGACTTCGTTCAGACCGATCTTCTTTGGCTTGATCTTGATGTTTTTTCTCATCGTTGAGCCGCGTGGACTGGCCCACTGGTGGCAGCTCTTCAAAGCTGCCTGGCGTCTGAGGCCCTTCTCGCATTAGTTGCTTTCTCGTGCTGATCATCAAACTTGCTCGAGGCGGACTACAGTCCAGATGCGGGTGATGGATCTCTCCGAGATCGTCCAATCCCGCAGATCGTAGTTAAGGCATCCTTAGGACTTAGGACACAACGACGAATTTGGAATAAAACGAATGGCAGACAAGAAAGGAGGTGGAGGATAGGATATAGCGCCGACCTGGGATCAGCGCTTTTGGATTCGATTTTCACACTCAATGAAGGAAGGAGAGAGAAAAAAAGATGAGCAGCAAACGTAACGTAATGTGGAAACTCGTACTTCTGCTGGTATCAGTCTCTTTGGTCGCCGCTGCTGCGGGCTGTGCCACGCCGACGCCTGAGGTAAAAGTTGTCACAGCAATTGTGAAAGAGACGGTCATCGTCGCGGGCACGCCTGAGGTGATTGAGAAGGAAGTGACCAAGGTTGTGGAAGTGGAAAAAGTGGTCACCGCCACGCCACCGCCCGTGCGACATTGTGCGGACGGCCTGGAGGGCGAAACCATCTACTTCCATTCGCAAGCTGGTCTGACCGGGCCGTTGTCTACCATCCTCGGCACCGCTTTTGTCAACGCCCTCAATGACTCGATTGCCGAGGTCAACGCAACCGGCGGCATTTGTGGCGCGACGCTCGAACTGCATCTGACCGATACGCAGTACGACCCTGAGCAGGAAATAGCGGTCTATCTGCAAACAAAAGCAGAATATCCCAATCTGATGGCGATTACCACCTACGGCAGTGGCGCGACCATCGCGCTCAAGGACATGGTCTACGAAGACCACGTGGTCAACTTTTGCGCCGGCCTCAACGCGAAGGCTTTCTACGATCCGCCTGACGGTTTCACGGTTGGCATCTATCCGATCTACCCCGACCAGTTTGGCGGTTTCCTGCTGTTCCTCAGTGAGAACTGGGATGACGTCAAGCCTGAAGGTGCCGGTGATGAGATTATAGTCGGCGTGATCGGTTGGGAGGGTCCCTTCGGCGCCGGTGCGACCACACCGGAGGCACTGGCCTACGCCGAGTCAATAGGCATCACCGTTCTCGATCTGGAGACGCAGGCAGTGTCTGCGGAGGCGGATGTGGTCACCCCGTTACAGAGTCTGGCCTTGCAGGGCGCAAACGTGATCTACATCCAGTCGCTTGGCTTCGGCCCGGCGCAGGTGATCGGCACGCTTCGCGCCCTCGGAATGTGGGATTCGGTGGTCGTCGGTGGCGTGAACTGGGCCATGAACACGGACGTACTGACGTTCCTGGGGGAGAACGCCCCGGCGGCTACTGGCACGTATGGTGTCTTTCCCTACAAATGGTGGAATGACACCGACGTGGAGGGCGTCCAGATGGCGCGGGCGGCCTTTGAAGCCGGCGGCTATCCTGAGACCGATAGGGGCGTTAGCTACCTGACAGCCTATGCGGGCACTTTTGGGTTCAAGACCATCGTCGAGCTTGCCATTGACACGGTTGGCTTTGAGAATCTGGACGGTAGCGCATTCTTTGACGCCATGAAAGAGCTGGGCACCGTCGACAATCTCGGCGTCTGGGAATACGACGTTCGCGATGGGTCCCGCGCGCCCCACGTGGCGCAGATCCGCCAGTTTCAGTTTGTGGGCGGCAAGGTAGAGTTCGTCATGGTCAAGGACTTTTTCGAACTGCCCGACTTGCGCCCTTCTGCTGGAGATTAGTTTGGCCGTTTCATTGCAGCAAGATGATGGGAGCGTCCTCCAGCGCGTTCCGGGGGCGCTCCCCTTTTCCTACCAGCAGGCAGGTGTTTGATGCTAAAAATCAACAACATTGAGGTAATCTATAGTGACGTGATCCTCGTCCTGCGCGGCGTCTCCATTGAGGTCAAAGAGGGGCAGGTTGTGACCCTCCTGGGTGCCAATGGAGCGGGCAAGACGACAACGCTCAAGGCGATTTCCGGCCTGCTGCGCTCTCAACAAGGCGAGGTCACCCGAGGTAGCATCGAGTTCAACGGCCAACGCATTGACAAGATGCGGCCCGACGAGATCGTCCGGCTGGGCATCGTCCAGATGCTCGAAGGACGCAGGATCTTTCAGCACCTGACCGTCGAGGAAAATCTGCTGGTCGGCGCGCTGGTGCGCCCCAACAGCCCTGAAATTCGCCAGGATGTTGAGCAAGTTTACCGTTACTTCCCCCGGCTCAAGGACCTGCGGCGCAAGGTCAGCGGATACCTCTCCGGCGGTGAACAACAGATGCTGGTCATCGGCCGGGGACTGATGGGACGTCCCGACCTGATGCTGCTGGACGAGCCCTCGTTGGGACTGGCCCCTCTCCTGGTCAAGGAGATCTTTGAGGTCATCAGGCGCATCAACAGCGAGGAGAGCACCTCGATCCTGCTGGTGGAGCAGAACGCACGGGCGGCGTTGGACGTGGCGGACTATGGTTACGTGATGGAGAACGGCCGCGTGGTGCTCGATGGCCCGGCCGAGGCGCTACGGGAGAACGAGGACATCAAAGAGTTCTACCTCGGGCTGACCACAGTCGGCGAGCGGAAGAGCTACCGTGACGTAAAGCACTACAGACGGCGCAAGCGGTGGTTGGGCTGATCCCCGGCATTGAGCAACGCTTTTCAGAGGAGCCAAGCATGTCAAAAGTAAATGAAAAACTAAGGCACATCATCCAGCACGCCTACGCCAACGCCCCGGCGGTGAAGGATATTATGGACGGGGCCGGCGTATCCCCTGACGACATCCAGACCCTCGCCGACCTGGATAAGATTCCAGTCACCAGCAAAGATAGGGTGGTGGAGCTCCAGGCAGCCAACCCGCCCTTTGGCGGTTTCCTGGCTGTGCCTCTCGACACGCTGCAACACGTTTTCTTTTCCCCCGGTCCGCTCTACGAACCCTCGGCCGGCGAGAGCGCCGCGATGGACACCGTGCGGGACGTCTTTGCCATCACCGGCTTTACCGCCGGGGATGTCGTGATCAATACCTTTAGCTATCACCTGGTCCCGACCGGCCTGGCCCTCGATCAGGTCCTTACACAAATCGGCGTGACGGTGATCCCGGCCGGCGTAGGCAACGCAGACCTGCAAATCAAGATGATGCTAGACCTGGGCGTAACCGGCTATATCGGCACTCCGTCCTGGTTAATGGCGCTGATCGAAAAAGCCGAGGAGAGGAGCCTGGATTTCCGTGGCCAGTTCTCTCTGCGAAAGGCCCTTGTCTCTGCCGAGCCGCTGCCGCCGGCTCTGCGCCAGACTTTTGTGGAAAAATATGGCCTGAGTGTGACCAACGCTTATGGCACAGCCGATCTTGGTTTCCTGGCCTACAATACCGGGGGCGGCCTCCCGATGCGCCTGGTCAAAAGGCCCATCATCCAGGTCGTTAACTCTGAGACGGGGCAGCCGGTTGGGACTGGCGAGGCGGGTGAAGTGGTAGTGACAACCTTCAACGAGACCTATCCTCTGATCCGTCTCGGCACCGGTGACTTGGCCATCAACATGGACCCTGCCCCTGGGGAGAGCCAGCAAAAAGACCGCTCAATCATTCTGGTAGGGCGTGTTGGGGACGCGGTCAAAGTGCGGGGCATGTTCGTTCATCCGAACCAACTGAGATTTGCCCTCGGCCAGGTAGCAGGGATCGAGCGCGCTCAGGCAGTGGTCACCCGACCCGAGAACCGGGACGAGTTGACTCTGCGGGTGGTGCTGGCTGACGAGTCCGCAGACCGCGAAGCGCTGGCTAAAGGACTAGGTGCGGCTGTCCAGTCAACCTGCCGGGTCAAAGTGGATCGGGTTAAATTCATCCCGGCCGGCGCTCTGGGTGAGGACGCAAGAATCATCCTGGACGAGAGGGGTTGGGAATAACCCCAACCCACCCAAAGTAAGCGCAAAGCTCCCAGCGGTTTATGCTGGGAGCTTTTGCATGGCACGTTATGGAGATGCCGGGAATCGAACCCGGGTCCAAAAGATTCGCCCACGGATATACTACAAGCTTAGCTGGCCTATCCTTTTCTCACCAGCCATGACCCCGACCAGCAGGGTTCCCAGCCGGCCAGCCAATGATCTTTGGTGCGCCTTATTGGCGTGGGGCACACCGCACCCCGGTCTTTCTGTCGCCCGGTGCCGCCTCACCGGGGGAGAGGCGGGCCGGACGTGACTCCCGTGGGAATCAGAGTTCTCCTTGCGACCGACTAGGCGGCCATGGGGAGAGCCGCGAGATTGGTTCTCTTGGCAGTTGTGTGTCTGCTCCTGATTAACGAGGGTGGAGCACCTCGGCTTGCAATCCGTGAACAGCCTCCCTTGTCGAAGCCTGTCATCCCCTTGCTGCCTTGATTATATCACACGGCAGGACGAGTTGTCAAATCGTCCTAC
>CAYNKW010000029.1:2073-26408 GCA_964397845.1 uncultured Anaerolineae bacterium | reverse complement strand
CGAACGGCAGGCGGCCCATCAACTCGTCAATGCGGTAACCGCGCACGGCCACTTTATTCGGTCCAATTTTGGTGATCGGTTGTGACCAGGTTTGTTCGGTCATTGTTCCTCCTCCGTAGGTTGGTAAATTGGCAGATTGGTTAATGGTACAGCGCCGGCCAATTTATCAATCTACCAGTTACCAATTTATAAATCCAGATTGGCCAACACTTTCTTCGTCGCCTTCGGTAGGTCCATAAAAGACTCAACCACCGTCGCCCCCACCGTGCGCAGGCGCTCGACTTTGCCCTCGTAGGTGCCGCGCCCGCCCTCGACGATGGCGCCGGCATGGGAGAAACGGGTGCCGCTCTTGGCCGCCTTGCCGCCGATGTAGGCGATCAACGGCTTGGTGAACTCGCCCGCCTCGATCAGATTGGCCACCTGCTCTTCCTGGCTGGTGCCGATCTCGCCGAACATGACCACTGCTTTGGTGTCAGGATCTCGTTCAAAGAGCTTCATCACTTCTGGGTGCGGCAGCCCGACGACGGCGTCGCCGCCGACGTGCACCAACGTCGTCGCGCCGATACCCTCACGGGCCAGGTAATAGGCCATGGACGAGGTGATGCCGCCACTGCGGGACGAGATGCCCACCGGCCCCTGGAAGAACCAGGACCGCGCCGAGGCTGCCCGGCCGCCCATCATGCCCAGTACTGCTTTATCGGGGCTGAGCACACCCAGCGTGTTCGGTCCGACAAATCGGGCACCGGCTTCTGTGGCCCGTTTGGCGATGGTCAGCACGTCGTAGATGGGCACCCGGTCGGGCACAATGACCAGCAGTCTGACGCCAGCGTCTATCGCCTCCAGCGCCGCACTCTTGACCAGCGGCGCGGGGATAAAGAGCACGCTGACGTCCAAGGGGCCGGCCTTTTCCCATGCCTCTTCGATAGTGTCAAAGACGGGGATGCCTTCCACTTCCTGCCCCCCGCGGCCGGGCGTCACCCCGGCCACGACGTTGGTACCGTAGCCGACCATCAGTTTCGTTCGCGTCCTTCCCTCGCGTCCGGTGATGCCTTGCACCAGGATGCGCTTGGTTTGATCGATCAAGATGGACATTGATTCCTCCCAGTTGTCAAAGCTAGCTTGACTTTACACGGTCTTTTCTTTTGTGGTATAATACTCCCGAACCAGAGAGAGGAGATAATGATGCCGGTTGTTGAAGTGCAGATCCCGGAAGCCCTAAATGACCTCTATGGCCCAGAACAAGAGCGCCTTCTCCAAAGCGCATTCCGCCAGTATGCCCGCTTACGCAGTCGGGAGCTTTTGAACGAAATGCAAGAGGCCGAGGCCCACGTGTGTCAATTCGAAGCCAGGTATGGTGTTTCCCTGGCCGAGTTCGAAGCCCAGCTCTTGCCGGACGAGACCTCCGTTGAAGCCCACGAAGACTACAACCACTGGTTTTTCTGGCAGTCGGTGCTGGATCGCCAGCGTGAGATATTGCAACGACTTTGCGATGTGGCCTTGATCCCCGATGAAGCAGTGGCAGATTTCCACCCATCCCCACCATCAACACGTCGGTGAGAACGTTGATCCCTCCAACGTCCACTGCCTGGGCGACGTGCTGGCTCTACTCATGAGCAGGATCTCCCCCTGAAACCTATGGCTCCGCCTCCTTGACAAGTTGTTCCAGTATTGGCTCTCTCTTTCCCTCGTTCCTCGTCAGCTCATACTTATCTTTGCCCGATACCCCTCCAGCCCCGGTATCGGCAGGTGCACATGTCCACCGCCTGCGCCGTGCAACAGACAGTCCACCTCGCAGGCCAAGCACTCCACGCAGCGGCCCTTCTTGGCTTCCTCGGGGGTGATGTTGAGCACCGGCAGGCCCTTTTCGTTCAGCGAGAGGATCTGGCGGGCGCACTCCTGTACGCAGATCTTGGTCTCACAGGTGGCGCAGACGGCGTGGTCGAACGTAACCGTGCCGCCAGTGACGGTCTCAAAGCTGTAGGGTTTCTGTGGCTCAGGTCGGGGCCGCGGCGGGGGCACATGGCGCAGTTCGCCGGACGGCTCGACTGAACTCGCCGAAGTCTTGATGAGGGCGTCGAGCCGTTCGGCACAAAAGTCGGGGGAGTCGTCCTTCTTGTAACCCTCTACCGGCGCGGGGATGCAGCCGTTGAGTTGTTCCAGAATCTCTACCGCTTTGTCCTCGGCGTTGCCGCCCAGGCGGATCACGACGGGAACGGAGAGATGCTCCTCCAGGAAGGCTTTCACAAAGCCCCGCGCCGAGTGGAACTGCTCCTGGCTGGCCACGCCGGAGCCAGAGCCAAAGTAGCCGTCAATCGGCCCCACGGAGAGGACGATCCTGGCTGCGCGATAGACCTTGCTGGCCGGTGGGTTGCCGCTGGTGTCCACGAAGGTGGCCAGCTTGTATCCCTGGCGCAGCACGGCGTCCATGCTCATCATTGAGCCGCCACCGCCCGCGCCGTGAAAGCCGACGTAACCCTCACCTTTCTGAAAGTCGCTGGCCATCTGGATAAAGTAAAAGGTGCCGCGATAGTCGTTGGCCTCCACCGCGTAGGCGATCTTTTCCAGTTCGGTGGGTGGCCGGTCGTACTCGCGGGCGATTTCGATGCCCAGGTCTTTGTGGCGAAAGACGGCATAATCGTCCACCGTGATGCGACAGTCGGCGGCGTACAGTTTGCCGTCGGCAGTCTGTACCAGCGGGTTGATCTCGGCGGCGCGGGACTCGTAGGCGCGGGCCACGTTGTAAAGCTGCACCAGCAGCCCGCCCAGATTGCGCTGTAACCGCCCACCGAGGCCGGTCTTACGTACCAGGTTGCGCGCCTGGTAGTCTTGCAGCCCAAACTCAATGTCCACCTGGGTGTGGGCGACCCGGTCAGGGTGCGCGGCGGCGATCTCTTCGATGCCACTGCCTCCCACGCTGGAGAACATCACCAGCGGAGCCTGCGCCCGGTCGTCCACGATGACGCTGGCGTAGAACTCGCGGGCGATGTCCAGTTGCTCCTCGATCAGCACCTGCTCGACGGTGAAGCCTTTGACTTTCATACCCAGCATGGCTTCGGCGGCAGCGGCAGCCTCGTCGGGCGTGGCTGCCCTTTTGATGCCGCCCATGCTGGCGCGCCCCGTCACCCAGGCCTGGGCTTTGACCATCACCGGCTTGCCGAGTTCCTTGGCAATCGCGCGCGCCTCGTCTGGCGTCGTCGCCACGCCCCCCTGGGGCACGGCAATCTTGAACTGCTTGAGCAGCGCTTTTCCTTGGTATTCGTGCAGTCGGGCCATTCAGCTCCCTCCTCGTGATAAAGATAGCGCCCTGGCTTGAAAAGATTAGGGCGCTCTGATCCATGTTCGTCTCATTCAAGCCATCGTTGGCTCTTCTGAATAGATGGTTGGCGGCACCCCCAATTATACCACAGTCTTTACCCTTTGCAAGAACCGGGCAAAGTCACTTTTTTGATTTTCCCCTTCATCTGTGGTACAATCGCCCACCAGCCAACAGACAGGAGTCCCTATGCGTATCATTCTCTACACCGGCAAAGGCGGCGTGGGCAAGACCAGCATCTCGGCAGCGACAGCGTTGCGCTGCGCCGACCTGGGCTATCGCACCATCGTCCTCAGCACCGACGCTGCTCACAGCCTGGCCGATTCCTTTGACGTGCCTATCGGCCCAGAGCCGACCGAATTGGCCCCCAATCTGTGGGGGCAAGAGATAGACGTCCTCTATCAGATGGACAAACACTGGGGCAACGTACAGCGTTACATGGCCACGGTCTTTGCCTGGCGCGGCCTGGATGGGATCATCGCCGAGGAGTTGACTGTCTTTCCCGGCATGGAAGAGCTGGCCAGTCTGTTGCAGATCGTGCACCTCCACGACGACTGCGACTATGACGTGGCCATCGTGGACTGCGCGCCGACTGGCGCGACGCTGCAACTGCTCAGTTTCCCAGAAATCGCCCGCTGGTACCTGGACAAGATCTTTCCCATCGAACGGAAGGCGGTCCAGCTCGCCCGCCCCTTGCTGCGGGCAGTGGTAGATATTCCCATCCCCGACGACGAATTGTTCGACACGGTGGCCGAGCTCATCATGAGCCTGGATCGGATGCACGCCCTGCTGGTCGATCCGCAGAAATCGTCGGTGCGGCTGGTGCTCAACCCGGAAAAGATGGTCATCAAAGAGGCACAGCGGGCGTTCACCTACCTTAACCTCTACGGCTATGCCACCGACCTGGTCGTTTCCAACCGGATCATCCCCGCCTCTGTGCAGGATGGCTACTTTGTCGCCTGGAAAGAGATACAGAAGAAATACAGCCAGATGATCGAGGAAGCATTTGCACCGTTGCCGATTCTGACCGTGCCCCTCTTTGACCAGGAAGTGGTGGGCCTGGAGATGCTCTGCCGCATGGCCGAGAGCATCTACGGCGACGGCGACCCGACGCAGGTCTACTGCGTGGGCCAGGCGCAGCGGGTGGAAAAGAACAACCACGGCTATACCCTCACCATCCTGTTGCCCTTTGTGGCCAAAGAAGAGGTGCAACTAACCCGCTCCTCCTTTGACGAACTGGTCATCCACATCGGCAACCACAAGCGGAACTTGCTGCTGCCCCGCGTGCTGTCGGGCCTGGAGGCGGTGGGCGCGAAGCACCAAGGGAATGAATTGGTGGTCAGGTTTGAGGGAAAAAAGTGATGAGAGGAGGGTTTCTATGACCAAGGTTCTCGTTACCGGCGGCGCGGGCTTTATTGGCAATCACACCACGGAGGCGCTGCTGGTCCGAGGCGACGAGGTGGTCTGCCTGGACAATTTCAATGACTTCTACGACCCGGCCCGCAAGCGAAAGAACGTCGCTCCCTTCGAGGGACGTTCCCGCTACCGGCTCTACGAGGGAGACATCCGCGACGTCGAGGTGCTGGAGACCCTCTTTGCCGCCGAGCGGCCCGACAAAGTGATCCACATCGCGGCCATGGCCAACGTGCGCTACTCCATTGAGCACCCAGGGCTGTTCGAGTCGGTCAACGTGCGCGGCCTGCTGAACACGCTGGAAGCCGCCCGCCGCCACAAAGTAAGCAACTTTGTGTTCGCTTCGTCGTCGTCGGTCTACGGGGCCGATTCACCAGTGCCGTTCCGCGAAGACGCCCCCTGCGACCACCCGATCGCCCCCTACCCGGCCACCAAGCGGGCCGGCGAACTGCTCTGCTATACCTATCACCATCTCTACGGCCTGCCCTGCACCTGCCTCCGCTTCTTCACCGTCTACGGCCCGCGCGGCCGGCCCGACATGGCCCCCTACCTGTTTACTAAATGGATTTTTGACGGTAAGCCGCTCAAGATGTTTGGCGACGGCACGAGCTACCGCGATTATACCTACATTGACGACATCGTCGCTGGCGTGGTGGCCGCGCTGGATGCCGATTTCGCCTACGAGATCATCAACCTGGGCAACTCGCAGACGGTGACGCTGCGCGATTTCATCGAGATCGTGGAGGAGTTGGTGGGCCGCGAAGCCAAGATTGTGCAAATGCCGCCACAGCCGGGCGATGTGCCCCGCACCTACGCTGACGTGAGCAAAGCGCGCCGGCTGCTGGACTATGATCCCAGGACGCCGTTCGCTGAAGGGATGGTGTGCTTTGTAGAGTGGTACCGGCGCGAAGTGCGCGAAGAACGCTAGGGACAGATCCACGCAGAGGATTTGGAGTGCGCCAAGAGCCCGGTCTCGTAGATGCGGCTTGGAGAGACTACCGGCGCAAAGATGTGAAGTGCAAGCGAAGGAGTGACCACGGTGGCACTGGAACTACGCGACACACAAACGCAAGTGAAGCATCTGGTTCTGGGGAAGTATATACCTCGTTGGGGGTATATCATTACCAATGGGCTCAGGGGGGTAGCTGCCAAACTCGCCAGACACGGAAAACGTGCCCGTGTCCACTTCATCTATGTTGATGCTTGTGCAGGTGTTGGAAGATATGCCGGTGACCGTGCCAGTGCCCTAAGGGATGAATCTGAGGAAACGAAATTTGGCTCTCCTGTGATTGGTCTAAGAACGCTTGAAAGCATCAAAGATTTTGCAGAGGAAGCCGGGCTGGATGTCCAAACCAATGCCATCTTTGGAAGAGGTTCGGTCACGGTGTAGTGTGCTCAAGGAGAGCTTGGCTCTAGCCGGTTTTGCAGACAGAATCAGGACAACTGACAATCTCAATACACTACTGGGCGGAGAAGCAACAATCATAAATGGGGACTTTCGGGATTACGCAGAGCACATTTTGGACTTCACTAAGCGTAAGCGGGATTATAGGTTCGCTTTCTACTTTTTGGATCCATATGGCCCCAAGGCCATTCCACTCACTACTGTTGCTCCAATAATCTCCCAGAAACGCCACGACGTAATGATTAATTTTCCATATCAGGATTTGCACAAGAAAGCAGGTATGATCTTAAAGAAGAAATTGAGACCAGTTGACAGGCAGCTGGTACATTATCATACTCTAATGTTCGGCTCTAACGCATGGATTGGGCTAGTGCGGCAAATCGCCGCAAGTGCCCACACAGGAGAACGATACACTGATGAGATGGAGCAAGAACTGGTAAACCTTTATCAGGAGGTGTTAACCAATGTTGATGACCAACTGGCGGTCAAGAGCATCAGGCTTCGCTTCCCAGACAAAGAACGAACGATGTTTTACCTCTTCCTTACAACCCATGACCCAAATGGTGCCCTTGCACTGAATGAAATCCTTTGGGAAGCTAGGCTTGCAGAACATGAACTTAGATGGGAATTCAGGTTTGCTAAAGAGATTGCCAAATATCGCAAAAAAGGCCAGCTTTCCCTTTTTGATCCATTTGATAATGGGTTTCTCACCCCATCACCCGACATGCCGCCTCGTCCAGATATTGATGTAGAGCTTATTGCAGGCGACATCCTTCAGACCTTCCATTCAGGACAAGTAGTGAAGTTTGTAGATATCCTGAGAGCCCTTGCGGACTCGCCCTATTATTTTGGCGAAATCAAAAAGGCGATGACCCGCCTCAAGAGAAAGAAGCGGGTCACCTACTCACCACGTCTTGCGAACAACTCTAGAGTCATCTTCAACTAACGAAGGCAATTGCAATCGGCATTGCAAATCCCAGCAGCCTTTCGAACGCTGTGAGTCTCTTTGCACAAACTGATTCTCGCAGCGGGAAACTCGCGTCGGATCAGATCTCGCACAGTCGTGTAGACTTCCACCCGACGTCTGTCTGATAAGTGCCAGTGTGTGCCATCCCTAACAAGCTCTTCATCGGCAGGCCGCCATTCCATGGCCGGGAGCCCCCACCGCTCGCGCCAAGCGTCGAGTTGGGGGTTCTTTTCTCTATAGGTACCCAGTGTCCAGCGACCAAAGTTCAAACCAAAACGTTTCACCTGAGTAAGAAAGTCAGCATATCGATCTTGCCACCCGCTGGGCGTCAGGATGGGGTCGAGGCGAACTCGCACCTCAAACCCGAGTGCCTGAGCGTAGCGTGCGGCCTCTAGGCGATTGAGGATGAACGGCGTAATGCGCTCGCCATCCGGATACTTGCCTTCCCACAGATCGGCAATCGGTTCAGGGTTAAGGCTGAAGCTAACAATGATCTGCTTTCGGTGCTCAGGGTTTATGGCAGCCAAGTAATGGGTGTTAGCTGTTTTCGTCAGGAGCACCATCTTGCCGTCCATAGGATTGTATTGGGGACTTCCAAATAGCGGAGCCAATCGGCGAACATGGGCAGCTACTCCTTCATAAAGAAGGCTATCACTGCGGTCAATGCCGATTCCGAGTGTATGCTGTGGGCGGCGTTTCTTATTCTTCAGCCATCGTTCAGTAGCCCGCTCAAAGTCTTCCAAATTGTCGTAGAGCAAGTGTCGCCAAGGATCTCGTTTGATTCGGTGTGTCAGCATCAGGAAGCAAGACCGGCAACCAAGGCCACATGCACCGGATCCTATGGCCAGGTCCCACCACATAGGCGGACAGAAGGTATTTTGGTCACCGTGCCATGAATGGGTTACAAGGTTGGTCTTCCTGGAGGCTCTGAAGACTGCCAAGGGGCGGCTTAACCCCACGACCTCAGCAGGAATGACTTCAAGTCGCCACCTCCCCTCAGTAACCTGTTTGTCAATCCACCAAGTCATAGATTTGCCAGCGGAAGTGACTAACACGGCAGGGGGAGACCATACAGTCACCTGCTTAACTTTGGATAGCACCGCTACTGCTGCTTGGTAATCTGACATCCTTGTCTCCGTTTCTGAGCTTATACAGTAGTAAACCTATTATAGCACAAATGTTCGAAAAAGTCAACGGGTTTTTGACATAAGCAATAACGTTCAGTTTCTCAGGAGCGCCGATTGACGGTGCTCTGCGGGCGATCGTTCGCTTACAGGCTAGATCTGAATGGCCCCATAATGAGACTACAGGTAGAGCAAACTCTTGCTTTGTTATGATTCAACAGAAACTTTGGCTGCTATGCAAACAACACATGCTGCTTCAGGAACGCCTCTACGCGCTGGTAAAAGTCCTCAATGGTCTCGCTCTTGCGCCAGCCGTGGCCTTCCCCTTCGTAGACGTGGTACACGTGCGGCACGCCCCGCGCTCGCAACGAGGCCACGATCTCGTCCGACTGCGCCTTGGGCACTACCTGGTCAATCTCGCCCTGAAAGATGGCCATGGGGTCGGTGATCCGGTCGGCGAAAAAGATGGGCGACCGCTCGCGGTAGTGCGCGCTGATCTCCGGCAGCGGACCGATCATTGAATCGAGGTAGCGTTCCTCGAACTTGTGCGTCTCGGCGGCCAGGGTGAACAGGTTAGAAACGCCATAGAGGCAGACCCCAGCCTTGAAAAGGCCGGGATGCGTCACCAGGCTTTGCAGCACCGTGTACCCACCCGCACTGCCCCCCATGATCACCAGCTCGTCGGCGTCGGCCAGGCCCGCCTCGCCCAGGTAACGCGCGCCGCTGACGGCGTCCTCCACGTCGTATACGCCCCACTTGCTCCGCAGCGCGGCCATGTACGCTTTACCATAGCCGGTGCTCCCCCGGTAGTTTACCTCCAAGACAGCGTACCCTCGCGTGGCAAAGAACTGCGCCCTGTCACCATAGCACGAGGTGGCTTGACTGGTGGGGCCACCGTGGATGAGTATGATTGCCGGTGGCAGCCCGCTGCTCTCAAAGTTGTTGCTGTGAGGCGGATAGTACAGGCCATGCACCTCGGTTTCATCCGATGCTTTCCATGAAACGGGCTGTGGTGTGGAGAGGTCTTTGGCTGGCACGTTCTCGGCGGTGCTGCGCTTCCAGACGCGGGCAGGCTCATCGCTGCCAGCATCCCAGGTGATCACACGGCTCGGTATCGTGCCCGAGGAGACGATAAAGGCCAGTGTTTCCCGGCGCGGCGAGACGGCGATCTGTTCTAGCCAGGTGTAAGCTGACAAAGGCGACACCACCTCCCGCGCCGTCCCTTCGGCCAGGCTGTAGGCCCACAGCCGACGAACGCCTGCCTTGTTGCGGAGGTAGTAAAGCGTCGTGCTGTCGGGACTGAAGCCATAGGTGCGGAGGCTCTGCACCCAGGCCGGGTGGCCGATCTCTGCCTCATCGGCGGTGAGGGCCTGGTCACGGCCCTCGATCAAGTCGTAGAGATAGAGGTTGCCCCAACCAGTCTCGTCGGAGACGTAGGCCAGGTAGCGCCCATCGGGCGAAAACTCGGGCTGAAAGAGGGCCACGTCCTCCCCGCCCGCTAGCGTCTGGACATCCGTTACCCTGGGCAGATCCGGCCCCTCGGTTCTCAGCGTCGCCAGCTTGAGCGTTGTGCCGTCCCACGGCATCTGGGGATGGTTCCACGAGATCCAGGCGATCTTGTCGCCGTCGGGGTGCCAGCGCGGCTGCATGTAGAAATCATCGCCAAAGACGAGCTTCTGCGGCCACTGCTGTCCCTCTACGTCCACCACTGCCAGGCCATCCACCCGCTCGTAGCTGTGGACGAAGAGGAGCCAGCGATTGTCGGGTGAGACCGCCGGCGAGGCAGCGTGCCCGAACTCTGGCACCAGGGGGACGGCGGGGCCGGGTTTCAGCGGCTGGCGGTACAGTCGCCCGGCCGAAGCCACAAAATAGACGTGTCCGCCGGCGACGGTGAAATCGCCGCCGCCGTAGCCCACCCGCGCCCGCACGGAGAGGTCGGTGGTCAGGTCGCGGGGTGCTTCGCCGGGCCGGGCGCAGGCCAACACCCCCCGGTCGGAGCGTCCCTCCAGCCAGACCAGCGTCTCCCCGTCGGAATCCCAGGCGACGTCCGAAAGTCGCAGCCCCTGCGCCAGGCTCTGCGGCTTGATGGGGCTATCCCACAAGCCAAACTGTCTGAGTGTCTTTTTCGTCATCGCGTTTCTCCCCTTGTGCCCATGTTGATGTTCCGATCTGCTTACCTTTGTCACCCGTCAAGGACAAAGGTCTCCAAGGCCCAGGCCACCCCTTCATTGTCGTTGCTGGGAGCCACAGCAGAAGCTCGCTGCTTCACCTCATCAATCGCGTTGGCCATCGCGACGCGCACTCTGGCATAGGGGAACATCGCCACGTCACAGGGGTTGTCTCCTACGGCCAAGGCTTGCTCTTTCTTCACGGCGATCCGGTCGAGCACCAAAGCCAGAGCTGTTACCTTGTCGGCCTGCGGCGCAAAGATGCCCAGTGAGTGCCGCGTCCCATCAAGATCAACAGCCACCAACGATATTTCTTTCACGGCCCTGCTGCTTTCGATGCTTTCACTTCGGCTAACACACGGTCTAGCAGACGCCGCAGGCGGTCAGGCATTTCGAAGGCGAACAACTCGTCGAAGGGCACCCAGCGGGCCGCTAGCGCGTCCGATGAGGGGCGCGGGTTGCCAGAGAGGTACTCGGCGGTCAGGTCTATGAGGACGTAATGATAGCGGATGCGGCCGTCGTCGTCTCGCTGGATGAGGTCGGCCACGCCCAACAGGTCGCCGGGCCGGATGCGCACGCCGCACTCTTCGAAAACCTCCCGTTCCACGCCGTCGCGCACGCGCTCGCCCAGGCGGAGCCGCCCGCCAGGGATGCTCCACCGCCCGCGGCCCGGCTCTTTGCCGCGCTGGATCATCAGCACACAACTGTCTTTGATCACAACTCCTGCCACGCCGACGAGGGGGACGGGGGGGTATTCTCGTTCCATAGTTGTGGATGACTCCTGGGGTTTCTCGTGAGTCGATAATATGGCGCAGTATACACTGCTTCCCCGCCGCTGTCAACTAACGAGAAATACATGACTTTATCCACATCTCTGACATCAGAGGTGTAGTGGAATGAGTGCCATCGTTTCCTTCGCTTTCAAAGACCTGGTTGAAAAACGTCCCGCCGTGGCGCACCTCATGCTCAAAACGGACCACACGGTCCGCCTCAGGTGGGGCGGTGGACTTTCGTGAGCCTGCCCTGGGCGTAGCCGAAGGGCTCAGTCGAACGATGGTTATCCGCCGCGAGCCAGGGGCGAAAGGGAGAGGCCAATCCAGTCCTTCAGCAGCATCTCCCAAAGGCGGCGGGAGCAGCCACACCGTTCGGAGGGTGAGGTGCTTGAGCCAGGGACGATGCTTTTGCCGTCCTGCAGTCTGAACGCTGTAGCTGAGCTGCGCTCATGGCACTCTTGGTCGCCCTGCAAAACGGCGAGTTGGTCGTGCGCGTGTTTGGCCCCACCAGGCTTACTGCTTGACACGGCGCATTGATGTCCTACACTCTCTGCCAGCATCAAGGTCAGGCCAGCCTGTCTGAGATTTGGGTAAAGTCATGAATTTTGCTCTTGAATTTTGCCTCAATTTGTGGTATTATACATATAAGCCAGAGCATAGTCTCGTCGCAGCCCTCACCGCAGTCATGATTGACCAGGAGGGGGTGATATGCAAGAATGAGAGCCGACCCCCACTTGGAGTGATCCCGGTGCGGTCGGCTGTCTTTTTGTCAGCGTGTTACACTCAGGAAATTGGAGAGGGACGGTGAAAACAGGCAAGCTTTGCGAGATCATGGAAGAATTTCGCACCGTATTTGCTGGACGCAGCAACTTGGCTGACTCGATTGTGCCGCCGATTATCTTTCTGATAATCAACGCCTTGCTAGGTTTCGAGTATGCCATGTGGGGCTCTCTTGTTGTTGCTTTGTTCATTACTGTGCTTCGCCTGGGCAGACGCCAGCCTTTAATATACGCCTTTGGCGGTTTTGGAGGCGTCGCCCTTGCCATATTGATCGCCAAGTGGCTTGACAGGGCAGAAGGGTATTTCCTCCCTGGAATCGTCACCGGTGTTTTGACAGTCATTGCTTGCCTGGTGAGTACCATAGCCGGCCGGCCTATTGTGGCCTGGACGAGCTACTTGGCGCGCCGTTGGCCTTTGGATTGGTATTGGCATCCCAAGGTACGGCCTGCCTACAGCGAAGTGGCCCTGGCATGGGCGTTTTTCTTTGCTGTCCGCCTATTGCTCCAGCTTTCTTTTTTCCAGGGTGAGGCAGCCGAACTCCTTGCCGTCATCAACGTTGTTACCGGTTGGCCAGCAACAATTGCGCTGTTGGTGATCAGTTACCTATACGGCACCTGGAGGCTGCAACACTTGGGAGGGCCAAGCGTCGAAGAATTTAGACAAGGTGCTGAGTCCCCGTGGATAGGACAACGTCGAGGGTTTTAGTCGCGCTGAACACAAGGCAAACTCCGCTTATGCTTTCAGAGGGAGGGTTGATGTCGTGATAGGTCAAGTGCTTAAAAACATTGCTGCTGTAGGCACGCTTGTCACCGGTTTGATCTCACTGATCAGGCCCCGCTCGGTGACGGGGTTCACCGGGCTGAGCGCCGAGGGTGGACGCGGTGTTACAGAGATCAGGGCCGTACTGGGCGGCGCTTTCGTCGCGCTGGGCGCCACTCCGCTGATCCTCAACGCACCGGTAGCATACCGGATGCTCGGGCTCACCTACCTCGTCGTGGCGGTCGTGCGGACGGCTTCGATGTTCATGGATAAGTCGGTCGTGCAGTCGAATATCATCAGCCTGGCAGTGGAGATTCTGTTTGGGGTCATCCTGGTATTGTAAGAGATCGCCATGCGAGTGTGGGACGTCGATCCGGGCTACCTTAATCGCCAGAGCTTGTTCGGTGAACATGGGGAGATTCACGCTATTCTCTCCATCATCACCCACCATAAAAAGGGATATGCCCGGCATCCAGAAACGCTCCGTTGGAAAACCAAATTAGGGGCACTAAAACACAGGCATGATCTCGTCGTCTCAGAGATGCAACTACGGGGCTATCAGCATCACAGCCCGGCGATAACGCAGGGGCCGCCATCGTGGCCCAGTGAATTCATAGATCCACCGGGGAAGCAATTTGCCATCCTCCGGAACAAATACAGCAATCGCGAGCCGGGGCGCATCCCGTTACCCCAAACCACTCAACAGCTTTGGGCACAACACAAATACTCGGTCTTGGCACGAGATGTGGACCGCTATCGCAAAATTGGTCGGTTGCTTGCCCAACCAGGAAATGACGTTTCTTTCGAGCAGCTTGCTCTCGATCTGGTTGAAATGCTGAGGGACTGTCCTCCGGAAGGGCGGCTGATGAATGCACTCTATCACATGTGGGGCTACGTTTCTCAATTCGTGCAGCCAACGCGTCCTGACATTCAGAGTAACCCCACTGCTTTGATCACGGCCATTCGAGAGCTGTCGTTCAAACACGGAGTGAATTATCTTCTTGAATCAACCGCTTTGAGCGATTTGTGCGCTTGGGTTTCGGCGGTCGAAGAGCATGGCGGAGGTTCCTCATGTCCATCAAAATAGTGACCGAGAGCACTTGTGATCTGCCACAGTCGGTTGTGGCCGACTATGGCATCTCACATCTCTATCAGCCTGGGCGCGGTCTTGGACACTGCACGTCTGGCCGCGCGAGAAACAAAGGCGGTACCGGTGACTGTGTTCGACTCCAGACAACCCAGCCTGGGCATGGGCTTTCGTCGTGACGGCGGCAAAAGCCGCTGCCGAGGGCCGATCTATGGACGAGATCATCCACGCTCCCCATAGAGCCCAACATCTACTTCAACAAGCCCAGCATCTTCTGCCCGAAGGCGAGGCCCTGTCTGTAGACATCACGCCGGTCTTGGGTCCACCTGGGCCCTGGCGCCGTAGGCTTTGCCTGTGTCACGGCGCAGGGTGAGTAGAACCGGTATGCGCGGCACACCGAAAGGATGAGGAAAAATGACATTCCTGGAAGTTTGCGGGGTAGTTGCCCTGGTCATCTTGGGGATCATGACAGCCGTTTGGCTGATCAGCCTGATCTTACGAGACTCCAGCATCGTGGATATTTTTTGGGGAGCGGGCTTTGTCGTTGTCAACTGGGTCTGCTTTACCCTCACCCCAGATGGCTTTCTGGCCCGCAAATGGCTTATCGGCGTCCTGGTGACTATTTGGGGGCTGCGGCTCTCGAGCCACATCCTGTGGCGCAACTGGGGCAAGGGCGAGGACTTTCGCTACCAAAAATGGCGGGAGGAGGCGGGAGGAAAGTGGTGGTGGCGGAGCTTCTTCAAGGTCTTTTTACTACAGGGGCTATTGATGTGGATCATCTCTGCGCCACTGCTGGCGGCGCAAATCAGCGCCACACCAGACAGACTGACCGTTCTCGATTTTGTAGCCATCCCGGTGTGGGCCATCGGCTTCTTTTTTGAAGCCGTGGGCGATTTACAACTGGCTCGCTTCAAGGCCAATCTGGCCAACAAAGGCAAAGTGCTGAACACCGGCGTCTGGCGCTACACCCGCCATCCCAACTATTTTGGCGATGCCACCCAATGGTGGGCTTATTACCTCATCGCAGCGGCTGCCACCGGTGGATTTTGGACAATCTTTAGTCCGATTATCATGACCACCCTGCTCTTGCGCGTCTCCGGTGTGGCCTTGCTGGAAAAGACCTTGGTCGAGACAAAGCCCCAATATCAAGAGTACGTGGAAACCACCAGCGCCTTTATCCCCTGGTTTCCCCGCAAAAGGAGATAAACTCGTGCGCACGATCATCACCGGCGGCACGGGCCTGATTGGCCGGGCACTGGCTGCTGACCTAGCCACCGATGGCCATCGAGTGGTCCTGCTCAGCCGTACACCGGAACGAGCGACTGGTCTGCCCCCTGGCGTACGCGCCGAACGCTGGGACGCCCACAGTGCCGAGGGATGGGGTCACCTGGCTGATGGGGCCGAGGCGGTCGTGAACCTGGCCGGCGAAAGCATCGCCGTGGGTCGCTGCACAGCCAGACGCAAGTGCCGCATTTGGGAAAGCCGACTGAACGCAGGGCGCGCCGTGGTACAGGCAGTGGAGCTGACCAGCGACGATCCCGGCGTTGTGATCCAGGCATCGGGCATCGGTTACTACACTCTCCGTGGCGATGAAAGGATTGCCGAAGGAACATCGGCAGGCAGCGACTTTGGCTC
Source organism: uncultured Anaerolineae bacterium (assembly GCA_964397845.1). Lineage (GTDB taxonomy): Bacteria > Chloroflexota > Anaerolineae > CAYNKW01 > CAYNKW01 > CAYNKW01. The sequence goes on along the minus strand of CAYNKW010000029.1, from coordinate 10,984 downwards.
AAGTTGCTCGCGAGTGGGAAGCTTCGACCGCGCCCGTCGAGGCCCTGGGGGTGTGGCGGGTTGTCATCCGCACCAGCGTGGTGCCCAGTGCGCAAGGTTGAAAGCATCAAACTGATGGAGTGATAAGCCATGAAGATTGCCAAACTGGTAGCCCTGTTGGGTTTGCTGACCATGGGGAGCATTCTCACCTACGGGTTCACCGTGGGCGATTTCTCAGCAGAGGGAAGCCAGCTCCTCTTGATGCCCTGGGGGATCGTCTCGCTGGTGGATGTGTATGTCGGGTTCATCCTCTTTTCTGGCTGGATCGTTTACCGGGAAAAATCGCTGGTTCGCTCCATTGCCTGGGTGTTTTTCATGATGGTTCTGGGCTCTTTCACGGCCAGCCTGTATACGCTGATCGCACTGCAAACCAGCGGTGGCGATTGGAAGCGCTTCTGGATGGGCCGGAGAGTCGAAAGTTAAGCGCTCTGTCACCCAAGGAGGGCCAGATGAGCCGCTTAAGTCCTGAAAAACTGCACGTTCGGTTTCTTCCCGGTGTCGCGAGAGGCGATCCGGTCGTGCCTCGCCGCTACACGCTGACCCATTCCGATGCGACCGGCGATCTGTTTCTCACCGTCGGTTCGGACTATGACCGGGGGCAGGTCTCCGGCTGGTACACACGCCTGATGCGAGACGAGGTGCTGGCCGAGTGGCGACAGGAGAGAGATGGCCCATCGCTCCACGTTTACTGTCACGTAAGTGGCGGACTCGTCTTTGGCACGGCTGGCTTGCGCTACGCCATCTTTCGGCGCGAGTTACCGCTGGTGCTGGAGGCGCTCCGCTTTGGCGACCGAGAGCTCTTTGAGGCCCGACAGGAGCTAGATCGGGCGCCGATTCGGGTGCACTTCCAGGCGAAACAACGCCGCTACAACCGAACAGAGTCGTGGGGCACACCTGTGGACTATCGGATCGATCGAACCGTCATCCCCTTGGCGGGGCGAAGCCGGGAGAGGAGCTAAATATCACGCCGAGGTCAAAAAAGCACGGGCCCGTGAGTGCGTGGAGGAATTGACCGCTATCGGGTTACAATTCGCCCAGTTCGATTCAAAGTGTACCATTTATGAAGGAAAGGAGAGACTGAAATGAATAACATGAGCTCACAAGCAGTAGCAGCAACCGACAAAGTTCACGCATCGGAGAAGACTTTTACAGGACTGCGCCGATTCAACGCTGCCATGGGCATCCTCCATCTGCTACAGGGCGTCCTGATGATCGTCCTGAGCAACGACAAGACTTACCCCATCACTACTGCTTACCTCAGGTTCGACTTTGAGACCTTCAAACTGACGCCCAACCTGCAGGAGGCGGGTAGTCTGTTGTTTGGTCCAGCAGTGGCGGTATTCCTACTGATCTCGGCCGTCGCACACTTTAGCCTTGCCACCTTTGGTTACCGGTGGTACGTGAAAAACCTCAAGAGGGGCATGAACCCGGCCCGCTTCTACGAGTACGCGCTCAGCTCATCACTGATGATCGTCTTGATCGGCATGCTGGTCGGCATGTATGACCTGCCCAGCCTGATTCTGATCTTCTCGTTGAACGCGATGATGAACCTGTTCGGCCATATGATGGAACTGCACAACCAGACAACTCCCCGCACGGACTGGACGGCCTTCATCTATGGCTGCCTCGCCGGGATCGTTCCTTGGATTACAATCGTGCTGTATTTGATCGGCGCGGCCCAATCGGCGGAAGCAAACCCTCCGGCATTCGTGTACGCCATCATCGCATCCATCTTTGTCTTCTTTAACATCTTTGCAGTCAACATGTTCTTGCAGTACAAGAAGGCCGGTCGCTGGAAGAACTACCTTTTCGGAGAGCGGATGTTCATCGTGCTGAGTCTGACCGCCAAGACGGCGCTGGCCTGGCAGATCTTTGCCGGCACGCTGGCTCCAGTTTAGATCTTGTCGGTCGCGTCTTTGACAACGTCGAAATGCTTTTCATCCGTGTCCCCGAGACTTTGCAGGAGAAGCAGAGTATTGGCGCTCGAACCCTCCACGAAGTCGTGGGACGAGACTGAAGGCGTCTAGCACCCCATTACCTTGATTTTGACGGCCTGTCACTCTGAGGAGCGAAGCGACGGCTGTCCTGAGCGAAGCGGAGGCGAAGAATAACATTTCCTCCTTTTCACTGTTCACTGCGGCGGAGTACTGGTGTTTGAACATCAGGCTCATCTATGCTATAATGTCCGCACCCTTGAAAGTTCTCAAAGAGGAGAAGGAGGAAAAAGCCATGACCGCTGAAATCATCACCATTGAGCGCCACATTCTGGATCAACAGCGACGCTTTCCCGAGGCAACAGGTGAGCTCACCAGTCTACTGTACGACATTGCCCTGGCGGCCAAGATCATCTTTCGCGAGGTGAGCAAAGCCGGTTTGGTGGAGATCCTGGGCCTCACCGGCGAAGAGAACGTCCAGGGTGAACAAGTCATGAAGTTGGACGTCTTTGCCAACGAGACCATGGTCCGCGTCAACGATCACACCGGACGGCTATGTGTCATGGCCTCCGAAGAAGTGGCCGGTATCATTCCCATACCCGAACGGTTTCCTACCGGTAAATATGTGCTCACCTTTGATCCGCTGGATGGTTCGTCGAACATTGACATGAACGTCAGCATCGGCACAATTTTCTCCATCCACCGCAAAATCTCTGACGGGCCGCGAGGCGCGTTGGAAGATTGCCTGCAACCTGGCTACAAACAGGCCGCCGCGGGCTATGTCATCTATGGCTCCAGCACCATGATGGTCTATACCACTGGCCTGGGAGTGCATGGCTTTACGCTGGATCCGAGTGTGGGTGAGTTTCTTCTTTCCCACCCGAACATTCAGACCCCGCCAAGGGGCAAGTATTACAGCGTCAATGAGGGGTACTATCACCGTTGGAGCGAGGGCATCCGCCACTACGTGGACTATTTGAAGACATCTGACAAGGCCACCGGCCGGCCCTACTCGGGTCGTTACATCGGTTCACTGGTGGCAGACTTTCACCGCAACCTGCTGGCCGGTGGCATCTTTATGTATCCGGCCGACGCTAACAAGCCCCACGGCAAACTGCGCCTGCTCTACGAGGCAGCTCCTCTGGCCTTAATCATCGAACAGGCTGGCGGGCGCGCCTCCAACGGCACACAGGACATCATGCACATCCAGCCGGACGCACTGCACCAGCGGGTGCCGCTCTTCATCGGCAGCAAAGAAGACGTGGACGAGGCAGAGCAATTCATCCGTGAACTCGGATAGACTGGGCCGGGGGATCTCCTTGCCTGTTTCCCCGTTGTGTGCTACAATGACGGCCCGCTTGCGAGAGCGGGCATAAAGGCAGACCCATGACCAAAACGGAAACGCTGCCAGTAGCTCACTAAACCTCATGCGCTATCGCATTCTGCAGGAAAAGATCAACACGCCGGCCGGGCCCCGCTGGCACAATCTCATCGTCGTCCGGGAGATGCCCTCTGGCCATCTCACCGCTGCGGGGCGCACGCTGGCGCGCACTATGGCTTACACCGAGCATTTGCGCACCCACCCTTTGACCCTGGACGAGATCCATCGTCTGCCCGTGGCACTGGACGTGGCCTCGCCTGCTTCGGAAACGCGGTGGACAGAAGTACGGACGACAGACCACCTGGAGCTTTACCGCCTGCTGGCCACCGAGGAGCCGGTGGACGCTGAAGAGAGCCTTTCCACTGTAACGCACCTCAGTGCCGCACCGCCCCCTGCCGCGCCAGAGCGGTCACCGGCAGACACGATCCTCATGCCTGGCATAAAACCATCGCCACTGAGACCCCCCTCACCTGTAAAAGAGCGCCCTGCCGCGCCGCCCGCGCCGCAAGCGTTAACGCCACCCCAGCCCCAACCCCGGCCCTCCCAGGCTGCTCAACCCTCGCGTCCTGTGGCGCGTCCGCCCGCCCGTCAACGGAACGCCCGCGCCGCCTATCCGCGTCAGACTGCCCGTCCGTCCGCTCGCTCGGCCAGGCAAGCCAGACGCCGCCCCCGCCGCACGACGGCCGGTCGCCTGGGCTCCTGCCTGGTCACAGGGGTGGTAATCGGCCTGTTGGGGCTTGTTCTGTTACTACTGATAACTATCGGCGGCCTGGTGGGCACCTATCTATACTTTGCCCGAGAACTCCCGCCGCCCGAGGAACTGAGTGTCCGGCGAGCCACTTTTGCCACCACCAAGATATACGACCGCCAGGGGAACTTGCTCTTTGACATTTTCGATCCCTATGGAGGCCGCCGCACCGAGGTGCTGTTGGATCGCATTTCGCCCCATCTGATCAACGCTACCATCGCCACCGAGGATCGCAACTTTTATCGGCACCGGGGTTTCGATCCTTATGCCATCGCCCGCGCCATCTATTACAATCTGACCGAGGGTGAGATCGTTTCCGGCGCCAGCACTATCACCCAGCAGTTGGCTCGCAGCGTCCTCCTCTCGCCGGAGGAGCGAGCCGAGATATCCGCAGCTCGCAAGATCAAAGAGATCGTCCTGGCCGCCGAGATCACCCGCACCTACCCCCGCGATACCATCCTGGAGATCTATCTCAACCAGATTTTTTACGGCAACCTGGCCTACGGCATCGAGGCCGCGGCCGAGACCTACTTTGGCAAATCGGCTGCCGAGTTGACGCTGGCCGAGGCAGCGCTGCTGGCCGGATTGCCTCAGTCGCCGGCTCTCTACGACCCCTACACTGACCCGGAGGCAGCCAGAAAGCGCCAGTGGGTGGTGTTGAATCTCATGGTCGAAGCCGGGTATATCACCCAGGCCGATGCGGATGAGGCCATCGAGGAAGAGATCTATTTTCAACCCCTGCGTGGCGATCTGAAAGCCCCTCACTTTGTCACCTACGTGCGCCAGCAGTTGGAGGCGTGGTGGGGCGTTGAAGCGATCTACCACGGCGGTCTCAAGGTCTACACGACCCTCGATCCACGCCTGCAAGAGATCGCCGAGCGAGAGGCAGCGGCCCGCGTTGCGGCCCTGGCTGGCTGCAAGGCAACCAACGCTGCGCTGGTGGCCATAGACCCGCAGACGGCCGAGATTCTGGCCATGCTGGGCAGCGTGGACTTTTTCAATTCCGATATTGACGGCCAGGTGAACGTGGCCCTCAGCCAGCGCCAGCCAGGTTCGTCTATCAAGCCGGTTACCTACGTCGCGGCCTTTGAGAAAGGCTGGACACCGTCCACCCTCATCATGGACGTGCCTACCGAGTTCCCCGACGGCGCGAATCCACCCTACAAGCCACGAAACTATGACGGCAAGTTCCACGGGCCGGTTTCGGTGCGATCGGCGCTGGCCAACTCGTACAACATTCCTGCTGTCAAGACGCTGGACTTTGTGGGCCTGCCTGCCATGCTCGACGTGGCGCATCGCATGGGCATTCAGTCCCTGAGCCGGCCTGACTATGGCCTGAGCCTCACGCTGGGCGGTGGCGAGGTGACGCTGCTGGAAATGACGGCTGCCTACGCGGTTCTGGCCAACGGCGGGGTCTACCGCCAGCCGGTGGCCATCCTGCGCATCGAGGACGCCGCTGGCCGGGTGGTGCACCCGGTCGGGGAGCAACCGCCAGCCGGAGCCTACGTCATCTCGCCCCAGCATGCCTATCTCATCACCCACATCCTGACCGACAACGAGGCCCGCTCGCCGATGTTCGGCCCCAACAGCCAGCTCGAGCTGTCCCGGCCGGCCGCCGCCAAGACCGGCACCACGGATGACTACCGTGACGCCTGGACGATCGGCTACACACCCGAGTTGGTGACTGGCGTCTGGGTGGGTAATTCGGACAATTCGCCCATGGAAGATCTGCCCGGCGTGCGGGGCGCGGGGCCGGTCTGGCACAACTTTATGGAGCAGGCTCTGGCCGACACGCCGCCGGCGGACTTTTCACGGCCGCCCGGCATCATCGAGTTGGAGGTCTGCGCCGATTCTGGCACCCTGCCCAGCGAAGTCTGTCCCCAACGGCGCAAGGAACTCTTTTTCATTGACCAGCCGCCCCTTGGCCCGGAGCACGACCTGCACCAACTCGTGCGCATAGATCGCATCACCGGCAAGCGGGCCACCGAGTTCTGCCCCGACAACGTCGTCATCGAGAAATACTTTATGGTCTTCCCGGAGGAATACCGTCAATGGGCCGAGGAGCACGGCCATCCCCAGCCGCCGCCCGAGACCTGCCCACTGCATACCTATCCGCCGCAGGTGGTCTTTTTCCAACCGCTGCCCAACGAGACCGTGCAGGGTCTCGTCCCCCTGGTCGGTCGCGTGCAGATGCCCGATTTTTCGCACTACAATGTCGAGTGGGGCGTGGGCGACAACCCCATCGGCTGGGGGTGGGTCAGCGGGCCGCACCAGGCGGAGGTGGAGGACGGCCAACTGACCGTGTGGGATACCCAGGTCGCTGGCAATGGGCTGGTCACGTTGCGGGTGGTGGCCTACGACTACCAGGGCAACAGCGTCGAAGGGCGGGTGCAGGTCGTGGTGAACAACCCCACGCCCACCCCCACGCCCACTGCCACTGCTACACCGACGCCCCCAGATACGCCCACGCCGACACCGACGCCCACTGGCACGCCGACGCCGACGACTACACCCACGCCTACTAACACCGTGACGCCCATCCCCTCACCCACGCTTACCAACACCGTGACGCCCACCCTCTCCCTCACGCCCACCGTCGAGCCAACGCCCACCGCCACACCTGTGGCAGGCACCGTCGAACCGCCTACCTCCACGCCCACCCAGGAGCCTGTGCCCTCCCCCACGCCCACGCCAACAGAGAGCGGTTAGCCGATTGACAAAACTACGCACCTGATTATAATTGGCGTCACTATTCGACAAACGCTTCCCAAACCAGGTGATGAACGTAGGAGGTGGCTTTCGTGGCAGAACAGCGGACACAATCGACGATGGAGCGAAAGCAAGAGTTGGAAAACGAACGTCAGCACGTACTGGCGAGGATTGAGCGCATTCGGGCCTATCTTCTGGAGTTACGCGTGGCGGACAGCGGCGTGGATCCCGACGCCTTTGAACGTATGATGAACTTGTCCATTATGGAGAACCTGGAGCGGAAGTTGCAGTCCATTGATCATGCCCTCTCCATCCTGGATCGGGGCAAGTATGGGCTTTGTGAACGATGCGGTCAGCCCATCGAAGCGGAACGTTTAAAGATCCTACCCGACACCACGCTCTGTGTCAGATGTAAGGTAGAGATAGAAAAAGCGAGATGAGCTGTTTGCCATCTCAGTCTACGGACGATAAGGAGGATCTCGTGGAAAAAGTCCTGCGGTACATTGAAGATCACGCTGACGAGTTCATCACTCGCGTGCAAACCCTCTGCCGCCAGCCGAGCATCGCTGCCCAGGGCCTCGGCATGGAGGAGACAGCAGCAATGGTAACCCAAATGCTGCGCCAAATCGGCGCCAACGCCCGTCTGGTGCCTACGGCGGGCTACCCGGTGGTCTTTGGTCAGATCCCTGGCCCGCCAGGGAGCAAGACCCTGGGCTTCTACAACCACTACGACGTCCAGCCGCCGGAGCCGCTGGAACTCTGGGGCAGCGAGCCTTTCGCCGCCGAGGTCCGCGATGGTCGCATCTATGCCCGGGGCGTGGCCGACAACAAGGCCAACCTGGTCTCCCGCATCTGTGCCGTCGAGGCCTATCAAAAAGTGAAAGGCGCACTGCCTCTCAATGTCAAATTCATCGTCGAAGGCGAAGAAGAGATCGGCAGCATCAATCTTAAGGAATTCGCCCACGAAAACCAGGATCTCATCGCTTGCGACGGCCTTATCTGGGAGAGCGGGTACAAGAACCGCAGCGAGCAACCGGTTAGTTCGTTGGGCCTCAAGGGCATCCTTTACATCGAGCTTCACGCGCGCGGCGCCAACACTGACGCCCACTCGGCCACGGCGGCTGTCATCCCCAGCCCGGTCTGGCGGCTGGTCTGGGCGCTGAGCAGCCTCAAGGGGCCAGATGAGCGAGTGCTGATCCCGGGCTTTTACGACGACGTGCGCCCGCCCACCCCGGCCGAGATGGAATTATTGAAAAAGATGCCCCTGGGCGAAAAAGCCTGGAAGATCAGTATCAGCATAGACGATTTCGTCCTGGGCCTCACCGGTCTACCGCTCAAGGAAAAATACCTCTTCCAGCCCACCTGCAACATCTGCGGCATCAAAGCTGGCTACACCGGCGAGGGACTCAAGACCGTGCTGCCCAATGCCGCCATGTGCAAGATTGACTTCCGCCTGGTGCTGGACCAGGACCCGCACAAGATTCTGGACAGCTTGCGGGCCTACCTGGATAGCCAGGGCTTTGACGACATCGAAGTCAAGTTGTGGGACGCCGATTGGCCTCAGCGTACCGATCCCAACGACCCGTTGGTCAAGGCGGTTGTGGCTGCCGCGGGGCGGGTGTACGACAAGCCGCTGGTGGTGGTACCCACCTCGGCCGGAAGCGGCCCGCGCTACACTCTCTGCGGTGAACTCGGCATCCCGGCCGCTGGTGCCGGCACCGGCTACTACGATAGCAAGGCTCACGCTCCCAACGAGAACACCCGCATCGTCGACTTTGTCGAGGGCGTCAAGCATATAGCGGTGTTGCTGGAAGAGTTCACCAAGGTTTGAAGTTCAAAGGTTAAAAGGTTTGAATGTGTCAAGCCAACCTTCTAACCTTCCAACTTTCCAACCTTTAACCGCGAAGGCCATGCGCGAGACGCTGGAAGGCACTGTCGAACGGATCACCTACCACAACGAGGAGTCCGGCTACACCGTCGTTCGCCTGGTGGCCAAAGGTTTCCGCGACGTGGTGACGGCCGTGGGCAATATGGCCGGCGCCAATGTGGGCGAGCGTTTGCGCCTGGAGGGGCTGTGGATGACCCATCCGCAGTACGGCC
>CAYNKW010000029.1:0-1973 GCA_964397845.1 uncultured Anaerolineae bacterium | reverse complement strand
GTGGGCGAGCGTTTGCGCCTGGAGGGGCTGTGGATGACCCATCCGCAGTACGGCCGCCAGTTCAAGGTGATGGACTACAAGACTGTGCTGCCGGCCACTGTCGAGGGCATCCGCAAATACCTCGGCTCCGGGCTCATCAAGGGCATCGGCCCGGTGATGGCGCGGCGCATCGTCAAAAAGTTCGGCGTGCGGACGCTGGAAGTCATTGAGCAAGAGCCGGACCGTCTGTTCTCCGTGCTGGGCATCGGCCCCAAGCGGGTGGCCCTCGTCAAACGTGCCTGGGAGGAGCAGAAGCAGATCAAAGAGGTGATGCTGTTTCTGCAATCTCACGACGTGAGTACCTCCCTGGCGGTCAAGATCTACAAGCACTACGGCGACGACTCTATCACTGTGGTGCGCCAGGACCCCTACCGCCTGGCCCGCGATATCTATGGCATCGGCTTTTTGACGGCCGACAAGATCGCGCGCAAGCTGGGCATCCCGCAGGACGCGCCGCAGCGGGTGGCCGCCGGCGTGAGCTACGTTCTCGGCGAGCTGGCCGACGAGGGACACGTCTACGCCCCGCAGGGCGAACTCACCGCCGAGGCTGCCCGCATCCTCAACGTGGACACCGACCTGGTCGCAGAGAGCATTGGGGTGCTGGAAGCCGACGAGCAGGTGCACCGGGAAACCATCGTTTACCCTGTGGCCGGGAAGCGCCTCAGGACGACCGTCCGTGAGGAGCGGGCTGTCTACTTGACGCCCTTTTACTACGGCGAGGTGGGCGTCGCCAACCGGCTGCGCACACTGGCGAACCATCCCGCCGGCCGGTTGGCCTTTTTTCAGACTGCCCGATGGGAACAGACGTTCGCCTACCTGGACCAAAAGCCAACGCTGAAACTTTCACCCACGCAAAAGGAGGCAGTGCACACGGCACTGACGCACAAAGTGACGGTGCTCACCGGCGGGCCTGGCACCGGCAAGACCACCACCATCCAGACGATCCTCCGCCTGCTGGAGGCCCGCCGCCATCGTTACGTCCTCGCCTCGCCCACCGGCCGCGCCGCCAAGCGCCTTTCCGAAGCCACCGGCCGCCCGGCCAAGACGATCCACCGCTTGCTAGAGTACTCGCCGCTGGAAGGTTTCAAACGGCACGCCGAGAGCCCCCTCCACGCCGATATGGCCATCGTGGACGAGGCCAGTATGCTCGACCTGCTGCTGGCTAACCACCTGCTCAAGGCGATCCCCCCTGACAGCCATTTGCTGCTGGTGGGCGACGTGGATCAGTTGCCCAGCGTCGGCGCGGGCAACGTCCTGCGCGATGTGATAGACTCTGGCCTGGCGGCGATGGTGCGACTGGAGACCATCTTTCGCCAGGCCGAAGGCAGCTACATCATTGAGAACGCCCACCGCATTAACCAGGGTCAGATGCCGCGTTTCCCCAGGGACACGACCGATTTCTTTCTCTTTGTCCAGGAGGACCCCAAGGCCGCCGCCGACCTCATTGTGGACATTGCGCAGAACCGCATCCCGCGCAAATTCGGTCTGGATCCGCCGAACGACGTGCAGGTGCTCAGTCCCATGTACCGGGGGGCGGTTGGCGTGGGCAATCTGAACCAGCGTTTGCAGGCGGCCCTCAATCCCCCGTCGCCGAACAAGCCGGAGCGCCACCTGGCCGGGCGTGCCTTCCGCGAAGGAGACCGGGTGATTCAGTTGAGAAACAACTATGACTTGAATGTGTTTAACGGCGACGTGGGCCGTATCGCGGCCATTGACCCGGTGAACCAGACCCTGACGGTGGACATGGGCGATCAGCGAATCGAGTACGACTGGGCTAGCGCGGACGAACTCTCTCACGCCTACGCCATCAGCGTGCACCGCAGCCAGGGCAGCGAATACCCGGCGGTGGTGATGCCGGTGATGACGACGCATTACGTTATGCTGGCGCGGAATCTGTTGTACACTGGGGTGACCAGGGCACAGAAGCTGGTCGT
>CAYNKW010000028.1:19217-26689 GCA_964397845.1 uncultured Anaerolineae bacterium | reverse complement strand
TCCTTTCGCTTCACAGTCGGCATCCTGGGGCAAAATGTGGTATAATAGGGGCGTTCCAAAAAACGCTGTGGGAGGTGTCATGCTACAGGGGAACATCCTTGTGCTCAGCGACGAACGAGAGACCCGAGACCTGATGGCTCAGGCCCTCTCTTCCTGCGACAGCCCTGTGCTGGTCGCCGAGGGGGGCGTGCGGGCCATTGCCGCGCTGGACGAGCACAGCGTCGCGGTGGTGGTTCTCGACTGGCCGCTGGCCCGAATTCAAGATGTGGTGCTTCACGCCCGCCAGACCCGGCCGGAGGTGTTCATCATCGGCTTGCTGGCGCGCGGCGATGACGTCGCCTCGACCGACCTGGCGGCTCTGGGTGTGGATGACTACCTGGTGAAACCGCCGTCGCCGGGTTTGGTGCGACTGGCCGTGGTCCGCGCGCTGGAACTGCGCCGCTTGGAGCGCGAGGCGGAGCGGCTGGCGCTGATCAATCGGGTCGGTCGCCAGATCACCTCCATCCTCGACACGAACCAACTGCTCTGGGAAGTCGCCCGCCTGATCCAGGAGAGCTTTGATTTCTATTACGTCGGTATCGCCTTGTTGGAAGGGGAGGCAGCAGAAGTCAAAGCGGCGGTGGGCGGTGAGCGGGACTGTCTGCCTCTCATCGGAGTGCGCTACAAGCTGGCAAACAGCCAGGAGATCATCGCCCAGGCCCTCGATGGGGGAGAGCCGTTGTTGATCGCCGACATTCATGAGGTGTCGCGGTACACCCTCCCGCCGGAGCTATCCGAGGCCCGTTCCGCCCTGGTGGTGCCCATGGCTTTGCAAGATCAACAACTGGGTGCATTGGAGGTGCTGAGCGCAGAGCCGCACGCCTTTGAACCGGCTGACTTGCCCCTGTTCGAGTCGCTGACGGCCCAGATCGCTGTGGCCGTTCAGAACGCCCGCCTGTTTGACGCGCGGCAAAAGCACGAGGAAACGTTACACTCACTCAATGCCGCAGCCGTGGCCATGCAGCGCGTCATTACCTCCCGAGAGAAAGTGCTGGAGGTCATGGCCAGCGAGTTGGGTCGCTTTGGCTTTGTGTCGCTGGTTCATCTCCTGGAGCCGACCCCGGTCTCCGCGCAACTGAGCTACTCTTCCCTGTCGCCGCGCCTCACCAAAGCATTGACCGGGTTGCTGAACACCTCGCCCGACAACTGGTCACTGGATGTGGCGCGTGCGCCGACCTACCAGCGCGTGCGGGACGAGCGGCGTGCTGTCTTTGTCGAGGACATCGGGTCTCTCGTTGGCGAGATTGTCCCTGCTGCACTACCGGATGACAAGGTAGTCTTGATCACGCGGATTCTAGGCAATCCCCGGGCGGTGATCGCGCCGATGTTTTCGGGCGACGAGGCGGTGGGCTGGTTGACTGTTTTCTCCTCCCGGCTCAATGCGGGGTATCGTCCAGCGGTCATGGCCTTTGCCAACCAGGCAGCGGTGGCCCTGGAGAACGCCCGTCTGCTGGCCAAAGCTCACCGCGCCGTCGAACTGGCGCTGCTGAATGAGGCGGGCCAGGCCATGGCGGCGACGCTGGAGCTCGACGAGGTACTCCGCTTGTTGCTGCAAGCGGTGGCCAAGGCTGTGCAGGTAGACGAGTGTGTTGTGATAATGTGGGACGAGGCGGCGCAACGCTATGTTCCACGAGCCAGGTTTTCGGAGGGACAGGTATCGCTGGCCGGCCTGTCCGATGGCCACACGGCAATTCCCGAATCCTCTCTGCCGCCGATTCGCGTCCCACTGGTAGGGCACAATCGAAGGTTAGGCTTGCTGGCCCTGGATCGACATTTCGATGGGAGTGATTTAAGCGCAGAGGATGTGCAACTGGCCCAGGCCCTGGCCAACCAGGCCGCCAGTGCGCTGGAGAACGCCCGGCTCTACACCGAACTGAAGCATTCGGCCGAGGAACTGGAACGTTCGCAGCGTCGTCTCATCCAGAGCGAGAAACTGGCGGCCACCGGCCGGCTGGCGGCTTCTATCGCTCACGAGATCAACAACCCCTTGCAGGCCATCAAAAACTGCCTGGAGTTGATCTTTGACGAGGCGGAAGCGGGCGAATCGCTGGATCGGACCTATCTCGATGTGGCCACCAGCGAGTTTGAGCGCATCCGGCGCATCATTCAGCAGATGCTTGATCTCTACCGGCCGGGTCAGGGGCGAATGACGCCGGTAGACCTCAACGCTGCCGTAGAAGGGGTGCTGACCCTCATGCGCAAGCAGTTGGAGAATCACTACGTTATCGTCGAAACGCACCTGGACGGTGCCACGCCGCACGTCATCGGGCGGGGCGACCAGATCCGGCAGGTGTTTATCAACCTCATCCTTAATGCCGTCGAGTCCATGCCGGAAGGAGGGCAATTGACCCTGACGACCCACCATGACTCCGATGGCTTTGTCACCGTCCATGTGACCGACACCGGCGTAGGCATTGCGCCGGAGAACCTGACGCGCATTGCCGATCCTTTCTTTACGACCAAGTCCAAAGGCGTGGGCCTGGGATTGACCATCTGCCACGAGATCATCGAGCGCCACCAGGGCATGCTGGACGTGACCAGCCAGCTCGGCTACGGCTCGACGTTTACCGTTCGCTTGCCGGCTGCAGAGTGAAAGTTGAAGCGAAAGAAGATTTGGAGGAGAAGAGCTATGAGCGCACGGATTCTGATCGTGGATGACGAAGAGTCTATTCGCTTCTCGTTACGGCGGGCTCTGAAGCGAGATGGGCACGAGGTGTGGACGGCCGGGGACGGACATGAGGCACTGCGGCTGGTGCAGCACAACGTCTTTGACCTGATCCTCACCGATTTGAAAATGGAAGGGGTGGACGGCGCGGAGGTGATGCGCCAGGCGCGGGCCATGTCGCCTGACACAGCCATCATCTTGCTCACCGGTTACGCTACCCTCGAATCAGCCATTGAAGCGCTGCGTCGTGGCGCTATTGACTATCTGGTCAAACCCTGCTCGTCGGCCGACATTCGAGCCAGCGTAGAGAAGGGCCTGTCACGGCGGTTCCGGAAACTGCGACGCCGCCAGTTGTTGCAGCAGATGAGTGCCACCCTGGCCGAGTTGCGCGAAGAAACATTCCCCCACACCCAGACTCCTGTGCCCTCTCCCGTCCCTTTGGCATCCAGGCCGCAGACAACTTTGTGCCATGGCAACCTGACAGTAGACCGCCAGCGACATCGAGTCACTGTGGAGGAGCGAAAGGTGGACCTCACGCCCACCGAGTTCAAGCTGCTGGCCCAGTTGGTCGAAAACGCAGACAAGGTGGTCAGTTGCAGCGAACTGGTGCTGGCAGCGCATGGCTATCAAACCTCTGAGGACGAGGCTCGCAAGGTCATCCGGCCTCACATCACCAACTTGCGCCAGAAGCTAGGCACTTCCGAGGGCACCCCACCTTACATTCTCAATGTCCGGGGGGTGGGCTACGTGTTGGCTCCTGCCACCGAGGAGGAGAGCGTTACGTAAGCGCTATAGCCTTCTCTGCTCCCCTGGGGTATTGATCTTTCCTTAACCCTTCCTGAACCGAACTTCAAGCTCGTGCCTCCAAAGGTATGGTATCATTGAGTTGCCTGAGAGAGCGTTGTGCGATTTGTCAGGTGCTCTTTCTTATCATTGACACCAGCCTAGCTGCAGCGAGGAACCCATGCAGATTTCATCACAGACATTTTGTTCCTTGCCTCATCCATACTCGTCCCCTAAGGGGCGTGTGCTCATTGTAGATGACGAGGAGAGCGTGGCGGTTTTACTTCAACGCAGCCTGGCGCGACTGGGACCCGGCATGGAAGTGTGGACCGCCAATTCTGGCGCTCAAGCGCTCGATCTCCTGAACAGCGAGCGGCTTGACTTGCTCATCACGGACTATCAAATGCCTAACATAAATGGTCTGGAGCTTACCGAAACTGTCCGCCAGCATCACACAGAAGTCAAAGTCATCCTGATGACGGCCTATCCCTCACCACAAATCGCCGATCTGGTAGACCGGCTGGCGGTTGACTGCTACCTTATCAAACCATTTTCCTGCCGGGAGTTGCGGGAGATCGTTCGCCACCTTTTGACCTCACCCGCGCCTCTTTCTCCACCACCGGGAGGTGATAGCCATGACGATAGAAAAAACAGGAATTCTTATCGTTGACGACGAGAAGGGCATGCGAGACCTTCTTTCGTTCATGCTCCGTACCGAGGGCTACCACATCATCGAAGCTAGCAGCGGTGAGGAGGCCCTGGCATGCATGGAGGCTGAGACGTTCGACGTGGTGATCGCCGACATCATGATGCCCGGCATGAATGGCCTCCAACTGCTGCGTCGCATCCGTGAGCACGACAGCGATGCTGTCGTCATCGTCATGACGGCTTACGCTTCGCTGCAAACTGCCATCGAAGCGATCAAGTTCGGGGCTTATGATTATCTGGTCAAGCCATTCGACGACGTGGACAAGGTGATGAACATCGTGGCGCGAGCCGTGGAGCGCCGTCACCTGGCGCGTCGCAACGCCAGGCTGCTGAGCGATCTACAAGAGGCCAATCGCCGCTTGCAAGAGATGTTCGCCGAGGTCCAGGAGCACACTGCCAAACTGGAAGCAGCCTACGACGAACTCAAAGAACTGGATTGCCTCAAGTCCCAGTTTTTGTCCAATATCTCTCACGAGTTGCGAATGCCACTGGCGCTGGTAAAAGGTTACGTAACGTTAATGGCCGATCGTTTCCTGGGTGGCATCAACGAAACCCAGGCCAGGGCACTGGAGGTGGTCAACGAGCGGACCGATGGCTTGATCCATATTGTGGAGGATCTTCTCTTCTTGCAAGACATCGAGTCTGGTAGGGCCTACCTGTGCCTGGAAGCGATTTCGCTGGCAAACGTCGTCCAGCGTGTCTGTCGCCGGATGCAGCCGCGTGCCCGCCGCAAAGCCATTACTCTGCACACGCCAGTCAGGGGCAATGGGAGTACAGCGATACCCATCATTCAGGGCGACCCTTTGCGTCTGGGGCAAGCGGTCATCCGTCTGTTGGATAACGCCATCAAGTTCAGCCCGCCAGACAGCCATGTCTCAGTTGAGTTGGCAATGAAAGACCGGCATTTGTGCCTGACCGTGAAGGACCAGGGCAAGGGCATCCCACCGGAAAAGCTGGATCGCGTCTTTCACCGTTTCTACCAGGCCAGTCGTGGAACCCGGAAACAAGCCGGTGGGATGGGCCTGGGGCTGTCGCTGGTCAAACATATCGCTGAAATGCACGGAGGTGACGTGACCATTGCCAGCACCCCCGGCGCCGGAACCACTGTTTGTCTGACTCTGCCGGTGGAAGACAAGAGACGGCTGCTGCACCAATCCATGGCCCTGAACAGCGCCTGGGCGGAACAGTTCCGGGTTGCTATCGAACCTCTGGCCGCACCGCAGGCGGTCGGGTAGGCGATTTGACCTTTTTCCCGCCCTGTTGTATAATGATGATCGGGGTGGAGAGACGGTCAAGCAACGATGTACCGTTGAGGACAGGGCTATGAAGGAGCCGATGGCGTGGACTTGAGCGCCATGCTGTGCTTGATATGTGTAGCAGGAATGCTACCAATGTTTATACGCTGACCAGGTGAGGAGATTGCCGGTCGCAGGTATGGAGCGACGGGCCCCTCACCTTTTTGTTTCCCCAACGCTCCCCCGATCGATACCATTAGAAATTGGGTATTTCACACATCCTCTGGGTTTGGGCAGTTAGCTCAATCGTATTGGGTGCTCTTGAAGGCAATGGCCAATACGATTGGCTTTCTACCCATAACAAGAGGGAAATATCCTGGAAATCGAGGATTGAGGAGGCATGTATCATGCTCGAATATGCTGTACCAGAACTGATTGACCAGTGGACCACTGACTGGGAAGCGGTCATGTCCGAGCGGTCTGCGCGGATGAAGAGCTCGGTCATTCGCGAGTTGCTCAAGTTGACCATGCAGCCCGATATGATCTCCTTCGCTGGCGGGCTGCCCGCGCCTGAGCTCTTTCCTGTCCGGGAGTTCAAAGAGGCCTGCAACTACATCCTGGAGCACCATGGCCCCCAGGCGCTGCAATATGGTCCTACAGAGGGCTATCCTCCACTCAAAGAGTTCCTGGCCGAGTCCATGCAAAAGTACAGCGTCCCGGCGGTGCCGGGCAACATTCTCATGACCAACGGATCGCAGCAGGCGTTGGACCTCGTTGGCCGACTGTTCATCAACAACGGCGACAAGATTCTCACCGATGCACCCACCTACCTGGGGGCCATCCAGGCCTGGCGGGCGTACAAGCCACAGTTTATCACCGTTCCCCTGGACGACGATGGCATGGACCCCGAGCGGGTGGAAAAAACCCTTCAGCAACACCGGATCAAGTTCATGTACGTCCTGCCCAACTTTCACAATCCGGCCGGTACCACCATCTCTTACGAACGGCGGCGGCGACTGGTCGAGTTGGCAGCCAGGTACGGCGCTTTCATCGTCGAAGATGATCCTTACGGCGAGCTTCGCTTCGAGGGCGAGGACATTGCGCCTCTCATGTCTATGCACAAGGAAAATGTCATCTACCTGAGCACCTTTTCCAAAACCCTCTCGCCCGGCATCCGTTTGGGCTGGATCGTCGCCCCAGAAAGGGTGATCGCCCCGTTGGTGCAGGCCAAGCAAGGCGCTGACCTCCAGACCGGTACCTTTATCCAATACGTCGCCCACGACATTGTCGGGCGAGGCATCATCAAACGCCACGTCAAGCGCATCCGGAACGTCTACAAAGAGCGGCGTGACGTGATGCTGGCCGCCATGGAGGAATACTTTCCGCCGGGCGTGACGTGGACGCGCCCCCAGGGCGGTCTTTTCCTCTGGGTCCGCATGCCGGAGCACGTGGATTCCGAGGAGCTTCTGAAAGTTGCCGTCGAGGAGAAAGTGGCCTTTGTGCCCGGTGTAGCTTTCTACCCCGACAGTAAAGAGGGCCACAATTGCATGAGACTTAACTTTTCCTATGCCAAGCCAGAGATGAGCCGGGAAGGAATCCGCCGCCTGGGCCAGGCGATGCTCCATGTGTTCGGCTAGGTGAGGCATGGACGCGCCATTCGTCGAGACGACTTTCCACGTCCGCTACGCCGAGACAGATGCCATGGGCCTGGTGCACCACAGCGTCTACCCGGTCTGGTTTGAGGAGGCGCGCAGCGAGTTTCTGCGTCAGCAGGGGACCAACTATGTCGAGGTCGAGGCGGCTGGTTACTTTTTTACTGTCACCGAGGTGAAGGCACGTTTTCACTCCCCGGCACGTTACGGCCACGCCGTCACCGTGCGTGCCTGGGTGGAAAAGACCCGCAGCCGGGGGTTCACCTTTGGCTACGAGGTGCGTCACGCCGAAACTGGCCAGCGCCTCGTCACCGGCTGGACGAAACACCTCTGCCTGGATCGCCAGAGCCAGCCGTGCGTCGTTCCGCCCTGGCTGTGGGAGGCTATGGG
>CAYNKW010000028.1:0-19117 GCA_964397845.1 uncultured Anaerolineae bacterium | reverse complement strand
TGGATCGCCAGAGCCAGCCGTGCGTCGTTCCGCCCTGGCTGTGGGAGGCTATGGGAGGCAAGCGGGAAGCATAAGTTCACGCTGGCCTTTCCCAAATGACCCTTGCAAAGGTTAGTGGGATACTCTGGGTCGAAATTGCCTATGTCAGCAAGTAAATGCCCATTTCAATGGCTCTTTGAAACCTTCGCAAGGGTTGTCCAAACCATTTTAGCCACACTCAAATGAATTGAGTGTGGCCAAAATCTGTGGGAGGTAGCCCTTACCATCGTGCTGAACAAGTACGCAGCCACCGGGCGATCACAAAGCTCAGCCCCGTAGGCAGGTAATCGGTCAACTGGGCATGGGTGATGCGAGTATCTAACTTGTTCTTCACATAGACGGTAAAAAGTCACCCGGTCGCCGGGTCGTGCCTGGCTGGGACTGGCCTCTATGGTGTGGGCAACGGCAATGGTTCGTCTCCCTCGTAGACACCCAGGTTGACGACGGTCTCGTCGCCAACGGCCGGCCGGACGGCCAGGTCCGTCGTCAGTGGCTTGGCATTGCTTCCCTCGGGGGGCAGCACGTTGAGCAAGACGACGTCGTTGCCCAGGCACTCGAACACATAGTGGCCGGCTGCGTCACTGGCGGTATCCAGGTACCAGTCGGCACCGCTTACCCGCATCGTGATGCCTGGCTCGTTGCGGAACCCCCAGTTGATAACAGTGCCGTGCAGACTCGGCGGGTACCCGGCTGACAGGCCGTCGCCTGGCGTGGGGGTGGCGGTCGGCGGGGCGGCTGGCCCCGGTGAGCGCCGCATCTCTTCTGCCTCCAAGCCGCCTAACCCGCTGGCGTTAGCCGGCCCCCACAGGTTGTTGTCCTCGGCGGCGCCCTCGCCCACCTGGCCGTAGCTCTGGCCCCAAGAGTCCACCAACACGTAGAATGGGTTGTGCGAATTGGCAAAAAGAGGCGGCGGCAAGTAGCTGTACCGATCTGCCGGATGTTCCGGATCGTCCGCGTCGGAGGTGAGCAGCGTCACCGTCTGGCCGGGGCCGATGTCATTGTGCACCAGCCATGCCTTTCCGTAGCCAACCAGCGAGAGCATGTTCCACGCCTGGTTAATGCCCGGCGTGGCGCTGGGTCGCAGGCACAAGTCCACCCAGAAGTCGCTGGTCACTGTCATTATGCCGTCGTTGCGAATGGCAACCTGCACCTGGTAGGGCTGCCCCTCTGTCGGCGGCGAGGTGATCCAGATCACGCTCTCCACCACCAGGTCATAGTGCGGTGGTGGGGTGTAGTTGCGCGCCACCAGGGGCAGATAGACGTACTGAATGCTCTCCGTCAGCGTGAGCAACGTCGTACCGACAGCACTGCCGGCCGTGGCGGTGATCGTCACCGTGCCGATGACGGTGCCCGCCGTAAAGACGGCCGACCCGCTGCCGTTGGTTGTGGTAAAGTTCAACGGCGCTAGCGAACCCAGGGTCGTGGGGCTGTAGTCTAGTGTGACGCCTGTACCGTCGGCCACGGCATTGCCGTAGACGTCGGTGACATCTGCCGAGATCGTAGAGGTAGCCGTGCCGTTGGCGGGGATACTGGCCGGGTACGCCGTGACGGTGACTGTGGCCAGTGATCCTGGCTCGATGACGACCGCCGTCGCGTCGCAGAGATCATCGGTCGTGGCGGTGATGTACGCCGTGCCAACGACCGCGCCCGCCGTTAGCGTGACCGTGACAACGCCGCTTGCGTCTGTCGTGCCGCTGCCTGGCAGGCTGCCCAGGCTGGCGGCAAAGTCCACCACCTGGTTGGGCACCGGGCCTGGCCGGCAGTCGTAAACGGTAGCTGTGACGACCGCCGCGCCAGTGCCGGCCGGAATGCTGGCCGGGGCGGCGACGACGTCGAGGCTGGTCGGCGCGCCGGGTGCGGTAAAGCTCACCGTCGTCGTAGTGAATGCCGAGCCCGCTGTGGCCGTGACAACAACTCCAGTCCGCTCGACACAATCGGCGGTGAGTTGCGACGTTGCCTGGCCGCTAAGCGTTGTGGTGGTAATTGGGTTCACCGTGCCATGCGCTGCTGTAAATGTGACCACGGTGCTGTCAGCAACGGGGTCGATCCAGGCGTCGGTGACAGTGGCGGTGAGCGAGGCGGTGCCTTGCAATGGAGTGTTTACCGGGTCGGCCAGGATAGTGACGGTGGCCGGCACGTTGGGTATCACGTCGAAGGTGTTGCTGGCCCCGCTCTCGGTGCCGGCGGTGTTGGTGACGGTGACGGTGACGTTTTTTTGTGCGCAGGTGATGATCACGCTCTCGCTGCGGGCGCCGCCCACAAAGCTGCTGCTCACCGTCGGTGAGATGGTGCCGCTGCTGTCGGTTATGGTCACCTGGCCGGTGAAATCTATCACAGTATTATTGAACCTGTCCTGCGCCGTGATGACCAGCGTGAAAGCAACGCCGGCCGTCTGCGGGTCAGCCACCGGGCCGATGGCAAAGTGATCCAGCGGGCCGGCGGTGAACGTAACTTGTGCCGTATCGGTCACGGTTGGATATGCGCCCACAGTGCCGGTGATAAAGACTACGCCGGTCGCCGTGGAGGTGATCGTTGTTGTCGCCTGACCCAGCGTCATGGTGATGGTCTCTGGCGTGATCAGGTTGCCGGGCTCCAAGGTAACGGTCACGTTGTCAGCGTTTGTCACCAGGTTGCCCCACCGGTCAGTGACAGTAGCGGTGATCGTCGCTTGGTTGTCCACCGTCATTGTCGGGGGAGCGACGGTCAGGGTGAGTGTATTCGGCAGCCCGGCGTGGACTGGCGTCGTGGTGTTTGCCTGGTTGTTGGCTGCGTTGCCGTCGCCCGTCGCCGTGACCTCGACGCTGTTGGCGATGGTTGTTCCGCCGGCAGGGTTGATCCAACCGGCCGTCGTCGTCACCTGGGCAGTGATGGTGATGACGCCCGCGCTGTCCACGCCCACCGTATACGAAAGCCAGGCATAGGTCGAGCCGGCCACAAAGCTGGCGCCGACAGTCTCCGAAGTCATCAGGCTGGCGCTCACCGGCAGCGTGTCGGTGACCCGCACGTCGCTGGCAGCGATGCTGCCACTGTTGGTAAAGACGACGACGTAGGTGATTATCTCCTCGGGCCGGACAAAGGTCGTTGGGAAGGCCGACTTGGTCACTTCCAGGTCAGGCACATGGACAGTGGTTGTCTCGCTGCCCGTGGCCGTCACCCCCTGCGTGCAGATAACCGACGCGATGTTGGTCAGGATCGTCCCATCGGCCAACGGCGAGGTGACGTTGACGGTAAAGGTGACAACGGCGTTACCGCCGGGCACAATGCTCGAGCCCAGCGTCCAGGTCATCACATCGTTGGCGTCCGGCCCCTCAAACATGAGGCCGCTGATGGTGGTCGTGACAAATTCGGTGTTGTCCGGCACCACATCAGTAATCACGACACCGGTAGCCACGGCGTTGGCTGAGGCCAGATTGGTCACGACGATGGTGTAGGCCAGCGTGTCGCCAGCGTTCACTGTGTCAAGATCGGCAAACTTGGTCAGGGTCAGGCTTGGCGAGCTGCTGACCGTGGTTGTCTCGGTAGCGGTATCGCTCTCCCCCTCGTCGCTGTTGACCCAGGCGGTGTTGGTGAGCATTGTGTTGTTGGGCAGCGGCGAGTTAACCGTGACGACAAGAGTCCGCGAGACCGTGTCGCCAGGATCCATTGCGCCTACCGTCCAGGTGATGGCGTCCCCGGCGCTGGGACTGGCCGGCGTAAAAGTGCCGGTGGCGGTGAAGAAAGTCGTGTTCGTTGGTATCACATCGGTGATGACGACGCCGGTGGCATTGACGTTGCCGGTGTTGGTTGCCACGAGGGTATAAGTCAGGGTATCGCCAGGGCTGACCGGATCATCGCTGGCGCGTTTTTCGAGCACCATGTACGGCGCACTTTGGACGGTGGTTGTCACCGGGCCGGTACTGCCGGCCGAAGGCTCGGCGGCGCTGATCCGGGCCTCGTTGGTCAGCACCGTACCGTTGGTCAGTGGGCTCGTCACCGTCACTACCAGCGCGATAGACCCGTCGCTTTGCGATAGATTGCCAATAGTATAGGTCATAACTCGCCCGGCCAGCGGGGTCGTTGGTTCGTAACTCGAGAAATCCCCTGTGGTGGTGATAAAGTTGACGTGGGCTGGCAAGAGGTCAGTGATGATCACACAGGTGGCCGGTGTGGCGCTGGCGTTGGAGTAGGTGATAGTATAGGTCAGAAGCGCACCTGCCTGCACCGGGTCGGGATCGGCGGCCTTGGTCAGGGTCAGGACAGGACTGCTGCGGACGGTGACGGTCACAGGGTCACCCACAGCCGGCAAGATAGCGTCGGGGCTTTCGGCCTGATAAGTGGTGTTGGTGATAGCTGCGCCATTGGTGTAAAGTGTAGTAACAGTGACGACAAAGGTGGTCGTAACAGCCCGGTTGATCCCCACGTCGTCGTCCAACGTCCAGGTGATGGTGCGCGAAGCCAGCGAATAGGTCGAGGGGAGCGATGAGGTGATGTAATGGGTGCCGTCGGGGATGTGATCAGCGACGGTAAACGTGCTGGTAGCAGTGAGGTGACCAGTGTTGGTGACAAAGAGGGTATAGGTCAAGAAGCCACCAGCGTCCACCACGCGACTGTTGGGGACTTTGGCGACGACAAAGTTGGGCGCGCTGACGGTGATGGTGCACCAGCGCGTCACTTCAGAGTCAATATTGGCCGTGAGAACAGCGGTGTTGGTGATGACAGCTCTATCTGTGAACGGCTTGCTGACGCGCACCTGGAACCTTCGAATAGCCACGCCACCGGGTGGGAGACCGTTGCCAGGGATGCCATAGTAGTCGTTGGTATATATCAAGACATAATCATCGAAATCTGAGATTCCCCAATTGGCTGCGCCACTGGTACTTTCCGCGGTGCCAACATAGCTGGTACCTGTAGGGAAGGTGTCGGTGATGAGGATAGTGGCTGTATACAAGGTAGAGTTGGTAATATGGAGAGAATACGTGATCAGTTCGCCCTGGTTCACCACAGTAGGTTCGCAGACTTGGGCGAAATTCAGCGTGGTGGTTGGCGCTTGAGCGTAGGCAATTTGCGGAGGACCAAACGTGGCGACTAGCCCGTTCACCGGGGCCAGTGCCCCGGTGATGGATGCCGAGTCGGGGTCTACCCAGGCGGGGAGCACCGACAACCAGTGGCCAAGTGCGGCGGAGGTCTCCAGCAGGCGGTTGGCGACGCTGCTTGGCGCCAGCAGTCCCAGAGGAACAAGTTGCAACACAAGAGACAAGACTACCACCAGGGGCAGCAATCGCCGGCTGCGTCTGAGAAAAGCTTTAGCCCAGAAGAGTGGTCTTTGGAATCGGGAAGCGAGAAGCACTAGAGGTCCCATTACAGTCCCCCTTTCTGGAAAACAAGGTGTCGGTGAGAGATGTGGGCTATTGATTTTTGTCTGTATTCTCAAACATCATAAATATTATACCCTATTCTATGTTCATTGTCAATAGCCCTACATCGTTTTCTCTTTCAGAATTCTAGATAATATTTTCAACTGCGTTGATAGGAAAGGCGGTACGCTTTTTCACTGCAGAGTTTGCGGAGAACACTGAGAAAATTCCAGGAACTTTGGCCGCCTCTGCGTGCCTTGCGATAAGACGAGACATCAACATCAATGAGGGGAACCGAATTTTAAGGTTAGGTTCAATACTTTGACAGGCGCAAAACAGAAAATGTGCTATAATTGGAGGAAAGCACCCTGACATTCACCTGGAAAGGCAAATCTGGGTAAGCAACATGGGGAACTTTGTCCACCTGCACGTGCATAGCCAATACTCGCTGCTGGACGGCATGAGCCGCATGGATGAACTGGCCGCGCGCACCGCCGAGCTGGGTCAGCCGGCCGTCGCCCTCACTGACCACGGCGTGATGTACGGCGTCATCGAGTTCTATCGCGCCTGCAAGGTCGTTGGCGTCAAGCCCATCGTCGGCATCGAAATGTACATCGCGCCTCGCCGTATGACCGATCGTGACCCCAAGCTGGATCGCAAGCCCTACCACCTGGTGCTGCTGGCTCAGAACAATACCGGCTACCAGAACCTGATCAAGATCGCCACCGCTGGCCAGTTGGAGGGCTTTTACTACAAGCCCCGCGTGGACAAGGCCTACCTGGCCGACCACGCCGAGGGGCTCATCTGCCTCTCCTCCTGCGGCTCTGGGGAGATGCCGCGCCTGGTGATGGCCGGCCAGATGGGGAAGGCGCGCGAGACCGCCGCCTGGTACCGTGACGTCTTTGGCCCCGACCGCTTTTACCTGGAACTCCAGCGCCACGAGGGGCTGCCGGAATTGGAACAGGCCAACAGTGGCATGGTGGAGATCGGGCGCGAGTTGGGCATCCCCCTGGTGGCCACCAATGATGTGCATTATGTGTTGCCGGAGCATGCCCACCCCCAGGCCCTCCTGCTGGCCATCCAGTCCAACGCGACCACTCTGGATCCCAAGCGGATGCAGATGGGTGGCGTGAGCTTTTACCTCAAGAGCAGCGAGGAGATGGCCGAGCTCTTTGCCGACTTGCCGGAGGCCATTGAGAACACGCTGCGCATTGCCGAGATATGCGAGGTAGATCTGGAAGCCAGCGGATATCACCTGCCCGAGTTCGAGGTGCCGGATGGCTACGACGCCGAGGGCTATCTGCGCCACCTTTGCGAGAAGGGCCTGCGGGAGCGTTATCCCGAGATCACTTCCCAGGTGCGGGATCGGCTGGAGTACGAACTGCGCATCATCCACGAGATGGGTTTCGATACCTATTTTCTCATCAACTGGGACCTTATCCGCTACGCCCGCGAGCGGGGTATCTGGTGGAACGTGCGTGGTTCTGGCAATGGGAGCATTGTGGCTTACAGCCTGGGCCTCACCCGGCTGGACCCCCTCAGCCACGGGCTTATTTTTGAGCGTTTTCTCAACCCGGCCCGCGTCACCATGCCCGACATAGACCTGGACTTCCCTGACGATCAACGGGAAGAGATGATCGAATACACGGTGCAAAGATATGGGCAAGACAAGGTAGCGCAAATCATCACCTTTGGAACGATGGGCGCGCGGGCGGCCATCCGCGACGTGGGCCGTGCGTTGGACCTGCCTCTGGGTGAAGTGGACCGCGTGGCCAAGCTCATCCCGTTCGGCCCCAAGGTCAAGATCCAGGACGGCCTGGACAACGTGCCGGAATTGCGCCAGATGTACGAGGAAGAAGACTATATCCGGCAACTCATTGACAGCGCCAAGAGCCTGGAAGGCATCGCCCGTCACGCCAGCACCCACGCTGCTGGCGTCATCGTCGCCGACAAGCCACTGGTCGAATATGTGCCGCTGCATCGCCCCACCAAGGGGGAAGGCGGCGTCATGGTCCAGTTCGACGGGGAGATTCTGGAAAGCATTGGCCTGCTCAAGGTGGACTTTTTGGGGCTCTCCACGCTGACTGTCATGCGCATCGCCTGCGAACTCATCGCGCAGCGCCACAGCGTGCGCCTTGACCCGGACACGATTCCCACCGACGACCCGGCCATCTACGAATTGCTCTCCGGCGGCCAGGTAATGGGCGTTTTCCAGGTGGAAAGCGCCGGCATGCGCCAAGTCCTTACCAGCATGAAGCCCTCCCGGTTCGAGCACGTCATCGCCACTATTGCCCTCTACCGCCCCGGCCCCTTGCAGTTCATTGACGACTTTATTGCCTGCATGCATGGCAGGCAGGAACCCCAGTTCGTTCATCCTTCTTTGCAGCCGATCCTGGGGCGGACCTATGGTATTTGCGTCTATCAGGAACAAATCAATGAAATGTTGACCCACGTCGCCGGCTATTCGGCCGGGGAAGCAGACCTGGTCCGGCGGGCGGTGGCCAAGAAGAAGGAGAAGGATCTGGTCAAGCATCGCGGCCATTTTATCGAAGGCGCGATGAAGCACAGCGGGCTGGATCGCCAGGCAGCCGAAACCATCTTTGACGCCATCGAGTATTTTGCCAACTATGGCTTCAACAAGCCTCACAGCGCCGATTATGCCGTCATCACCTGTCAAACAGCCTATCTCAAAGCCTGCTACCCGGTAGAGTACATGACGGCCCTCCTGACGGTGGAGCAGCATAACACCGAAAAGGTTGGCTTGCTGGTGGCCGAGTGCCGCCGCATGGGTACACCGGTGCGCCCCCCCGACGTGAACCACAGTGGCCAGGATTTCTTCATCGAGGACACCCCCGATGGCCCGGCCATTCGCTTTGGGCTGGGCGCGGTCAAGAACGTCGGTTCCGGGCCGGTGGAGGCAATCATTGAGGCGCGAGGGGTTGGCGGGCCGTTCGAGAGCCTGGACGACTTTTGCCAGCGAGCGGACTTGCGCCGCGTCAACCGGCGGGCGCTGGAGTGTCTTATCAAAGTGGGCAGCCTGGATCGCTTTGGCGGGCGAGCAGCGTTGCTGGCCAGCATAGATCAGATGATCGGCATCAGCCAGACCACGCATCGCGCCCGTGAGGTGGGCCAGATGAGCCTGTTCGACGTGATGGGTGAATCGCTGGCCATGAGAGCAGCCATCGAATTGCCCTCCATTCCCGATCCGCCTCGTAAAGAGATGTTGCGTTGGGAAAAGGAGTTGATGGGCCTTTACCTCTCGGAGCACCCTCTGCAACAAGCTTTGGAATCGCTGCAGGGTATCGTCACTTTCAGCGGCCAAATTGACGAAGCGATGAATGGCCAGCGGGTCGCCCTGGCCGGCGTCGTCGCCTGGGTGCGCCAGATCATCACCAAGAAGGGCGACCCCATGGCCTTCGTCGGCCTGGAAGACCTCCAGGGCACCATTGAGCTCGTGGTTTTTCCGCGCACCTACGCCAGGTTCCGCGATCTGTTGCAGGAAGACAATCTGCTCCTCGTGCGCGGCAGGGTGGACGCCAGCCGTCGTGAGCCCAAGATCCTCTGCGACGAGGTGCAGGATCAGTTGACGGTGCACCGTCCAACCGACGATGATGCACTGTTCCGCTACCAGCACCTCTACGTCACCTTCCAGCGCACCACCGACCAGGAGCAAGACAAGCAGCGATTGAGGGACATCTATGCTCTGCTGGAGAGCTACCAGGGAGAGGACCGGTTCAGCTTTGTGGTGACTGGCCCCAATGGCAAGGTGCAACTGGATTTTCCCAATGCTTCTACCCGTTATTGTCCCGCTCTGGCCCACGACCTGGAACGGCTGGTAGGCAGCCAGGCCGTTCGCATCACGCCAGTGAACTGAGAAGAGCGGATTACAGATTGCGAACCGAGCGTTTGCCAAATCGCGGTTTTACACTATAATCATGTTCATAATAGTGCGAGTGGGATTCATTGGTTTGCGGCGAGAGTAGACGCTGGCATTTGCAAAAAAAGCAAATAGGTGATATGATATACATAACCAACAATGCTCCGCGCCTCCGGCACATCCTCTGCTGTTTAGCAGGTAAGGAGGTTACTATGTTCGACAAAAAACTCCGCGTGCACTTCATTGTAGTCATGTTGACCCTGGCGCTGGCCGTGTTGGGTTGCGCCAACTTTCCGCCGAATCGGGCCACGGAACGGCCGCTGCCCACGGATACGCCCCTGTCCCTGCCCCCCGTCGTCGAACCGACCATCACGCCGACGCCGCTGCCGCCGCCACCACCCACACCTACTCACACACCTGTCGTCGTGGCTGCCGTCGTCACCAACACTCCGCCGCCCACACCTGAAGCCGGCCCGACGGACACGCCTCAGCCCACCCCTGGCTCCACGCCGACGCCGCTTCCTCCGCCGTCCACACCCACCCCTCAGCCCACGGAATTGTTGGCTAACGGCAATTTTGAAGAAGGTTTCGGAGAGGAGGGCGTGGCCGTCGGCTGGAACAAGTTCTCCAACGGCGACGCCAGCTTTGGCTGGAAGGATGACACGTGGGACCCGGTGGTGTGGGAAGGCAAGTATTCTCAGCTTTTCTTCATTATCGATCCCAGCCACAACGATCGCTACGCAGGCATTTACCAGACGGTGAAGGTGGTGCCTGGTAAGGCCTATGAATTGACCCTGCGAGGCCTGGTGCGCGCCAACACGCCGCCTGAAGATTATGGCCATCGCCTCTATTGGGGTGTGGACTATAACGACGGCACCGATTGGCAGGCCGTGGAGAACTGGGTGGAACTTCCCTGGGATCAACAACCGGTGGTGGCAGAGGCTTTCACTTTCGATGAATATACGACAATCATTACCCCCACGGCCCAATCCCTCACGCTCTTCATTCGCGGTCATTCCAAGTGGCCACGCCAGAGCGAGGCAAACTTTAATCTGGACGGCGTGAGCCTCGAGGGCGTGCCGGGAGTTGTGTCTGACACCGAACCGGCCATGCCGGTCACGGGCCGGGCAGAGATCAACTGGCTGCCCATCGCAGCCCTCATTGTGCTGCTTCTTATCCTCTTCCGCGAGGGGTGGCGGGGCATGAACCGGTGGCGTGAGGAAAAATACGGCTAAAGCCTCAACTTCAGGCTCTTGACTAAGTGGCATTGGGCCTAAATCGTGCGCAGTATAATTAAGGAGGTCAGCTTTATGCGAGTGTCTTGTTTGCAGGAGAATCTGGCCAAAGGACTGGCCACGGTGGGCCGCGCTGTGGCGACGCGCAGCACGCTGCCGGTGTTGAGCAACGTCATGCTGGCCACCGACCAGGGCCGTCTCAAGCTCTCTGCCACCGATCTGGAAATCGGCATCCACTGCTGGACCGGCGCCCAGGTGGAAGAGGAAGGGGCGATCACCGTACCGGCTCGTTTACTCGTAGACTTTGTCAACGCCTTGCCGGTCGAACGCATTGACATGGAATTGAACGTCCGCACCCAGGAACTCCATCTCCAGTGCGCCCGCTCCGAAGCTAACATCAAAGGCATTGACGCCCAGGAGTTCCCTCTTATCCCGACGGCCGACGACGGCGATCATCAATTGACGCTGGAGACGAGCCTCCTGCGGCAGATGATCGACCAGGTGGCTTTTGCCGCTGCCACCGATGAGAGCCGGCCTATCCTCACCGGCGTGTTGGTCAAATTCGATGGCCCTCAACTCACCATGGCTGCCGCCGACGGGTTCCGCCTTTCTGTGCGCCACGCCCGGCTGGAAAACCCGGTCCCAGAGCCGGTCAGCGTCATCATCCCGGCGCGGGCATTGGCCGAGCTGGGACGAATCAGCAGCGACGAAGACTTGCCCATCAGTCTGAGCATCGCCTCCAACCGCAACCAGGTGCTCTTTCACCTCTCCAACACCGACCTGGTCTCGCAGCTCATCGAGGGCCGCTTTCCCGATTACGATCAGATCATCCCCAAGAGTTACGATACCCAGACCACCGTCGGCACCAATGAGTTTCTCAAAGCCTGCCGGACGGCCAACATCTTTGCCCGCAGCGAAGCCAACATCGTCCGCGTGCGCGTCGGAGAGGACCGGATGGTCATTGCTGCTTCGTCGGCCGAGATGGGCGATAACGTAAGCGAGATTGACGCTCAGGTCAGCGGTGAGCCGGTAGAGATTGCCTTCAACGTCCGATTCCTCATGGACGTGCTCTCGGTGGCCGATGCAGCCCAGGTTGTC
This sequence comes from uncultured Anaerolineae bacterium, assembly GCA_964397845.1. Lineage (GTDB taxonomy): Bacteria > Chloroflexota > Anaerolineae > CAYNKW01 > CAYNKW01 > CAYNKW01. The sequence continues at coordinate 7,535 of CAYNKW010000028.1, read as the reverse complement.
CTGGAAACGGCGACCCCTTCCAGCCCTGGCGTCATCAAGCCGGTCGGTGCAGAGGATTTTATCTACGTCATCATGCCCATGCACATCCGTAGCGATTAAGTTTTGTATTTGCAGCATCTCTCCTTATTCAACTTTCGAAACTACACCCGTCTGGACCTGGATCTGCCAGCCAGGACGATCGTCTTGCAAGGGGCCAACGCCCAGGGCAAGACCAATCTGCTGGAGGCAATCTATTACCTGGCCACCAGTCGCTCCCCCCACACTACAACCGACCGCCAACTGATCAGTTGGCTGGCCGATGAGGAGCCGCTACCCCACGCCCGCCTGGTGGCTGAGGTGGTCAAGGGTGATACCATCTACCGTGTCGAGATCACGCTGATGAAGCGGGTGGCTGCCAACGGCGTTCGTCTGCAAAAGGAGATTCGCATCAACGGCGTGTCTCGGCAGGCCATGGACCTGCTGGGTGTGGCTAACGTGGTGCTCTTTCGCCCCCAGGACGTGGAGGTGGCCGACGGTCCGCCCAGCCGGCGCCGTCAATATCTCGACGCCACGCTCTGTCAGGTCAATCGCTCCTATTGCAAGGTGTTGCGAGATTACAACCACGTGATCGAGCAGCGCAATGCTTTGCTCCGCAGCCTCCGCGAGCGAGCACGGGCCGCCAGCGAGGAGCTTCTCTTCTGGGACGAGAAGCTGATCGCTGACGGCGCGCAACTCATCGTTGCCCGTCAGGCTGCCCTCGCCGAACTGGAGCACCTGGCGCAGCCGGTGCACCGACTCCTTTCAGGCGGCACAGAGACTCTGCGTCTGCGCTACGTTCCCAACTTTGATCCCACTCGTGAGCCGGACACTGCCCACCAGATGGCTATGGACCTTGATATGCCAGCCGGTACGGGCGAGTTGCCCCCGCTGACGCCCTCTCAAGTCGTCTCGGCGTTCCGGGCTCGCCTTCGCCAGGTGCAGCGGGACGAGATCGCCCGCGGCATGACGCTTCTTGGCCCCCAACGTGACGACTTTCGTTTTGAGGCCAACGGCGTGGATCTGCGCACGTATGGCTCGCGAGGGCAGCAGCGTACCGCTGTGCTGGCCCTCAAGCTGGCCGAGACGCAGTTCATGCTACAGGAGACCGGACACCAGCCGATCCTGTTGCTGGACGAGGTCATGGCTGAATTGGACGGTTATCGTCAACGGCATTTGTTGCAGACCGTGGACGGCGTTCAGCAGGCTGTGTTGACGACGACGGACTGGGGCGTTTTCGGCGAGGAATTTCTGAGCCGTGTACTATGCTTACGCGTTCAAGAGGGGCGCATTCAGAGAGTGTGAGAGGCAGAAGCGGGAAGCGAGTAAGATGGTGTGGCATCGAGCAAGGGGCGCTTGCCGGGCATGCCTGGGCGCCGAGGGTACTTTTGTGGCGCCCGGGCCACTTTGTTGATGACCACCAGGTGACGGGTTTCGGCCAGACCTGGGAGTTCTACTGGCACCACGTAATGCACCTCACCCCCCAGGAGCAAGATGGCGTATTGCGCCACCGTCAGCTCCTCGTGAGCTGAGCTCCCCTTTTGGGCGATGCACTTTCCACCCACGCGGCAGAGAGGCAAGAGATACTCCACCAGCACCGGCAAATCGGCCACAGCTCGCGCCAGGACCAGGTCGTAGCTTTCCCGGTGGGCTTTGTTCTGTCCCACTTTTTCGGCACGCCCGTGGATCACCGTCACCTTTTCCAGGGCCAGGTGTGTCACCACATGTTTCAGGAACTCGGTCTTTTTGGCGGTGGCCTCCAGCAGGGTGAGGTCAAGGCGCGGGTAGAGGATCTTGAGCGGCAGGCCAGGAAAACCAGCACCGCTCCCCACGTCAATGACCCGCGTGCCGGGTGCGGGGACGCCGGGCCACCACCGGCGCTCGCCCTTGCTCTCGCCTATGCCCAGGAGGCAAGAGAGGGAGTCGAGAAAGTGCCGGATCTGCGCGTGCTCGTATTCGGTTACGGCTGTCAGGTTAAATTGCTGGTTCCAGGCGATCAACTTTTCGTAATAGACCTGGAACATTCTCAACTGAGCCGGTGTCAAGGCAAAGCCCATGTTGCGGGCGGCTTCAGATAGTACCTCCATCGTCACTCCGTGGGATCAAGTATTCTTCTGGTCGCTTCTGGCTACCATTATACCATTTTCTGGTCTGTCAGGCCAGTGGGCGCTGAAAGAACTATGATTCTCCCCGCCTTGCACAGCTTTGACCTTACCATTCTTCTGTGTTAGAATATGGCTACCTTGACACTACAGATTGCTCACGAGGTGGGCGGTTGGCATGAACCAGACTTTGCGGACGCGATGGCCCGAGGTCGTTTCGGCGGCACTCATACTGGCTGTCTCGTTGGTAATCTTTTTCTGGCCGGCGGTCCTGACCGGCCGGGCTTTGTTGCCCACAGATTTGATCTTTCAACTCGATCCCCTGTGGCAACCCCTCGCGCCTGAGGGATTCGCCCTTCCCGGCAATCAGCTTCTCTTCGACCAGGTGTACGTGTTTTACCCCTGGAAGCATTTCACAGTGGCATCACTTGATCAGGGTCGCTTTCCTCTCTGGAACCCTTACAGCAATGGCGGCCAGCCCTTCCTGGCCAACGCCCAGTCCGCTCTGTTTAGCCCTTTTAACCTGATCTCTTGTCTCTTTCCTCTGAACTTCTCGTTCATTGTCACCGCCCTTCTGCCCCTCTTTGTTGCTGGGTTCTCTACTTATCTCCTGGCGCGAGAGATCGGCGTCAGCAAAGCCGGTGCTCTAGTTTCGATGATCGCCTTCAGCTTTAGCGGCCCAATGATCGTCTGGCTCGGCCATCCGCTGCCCAAAGTCATTGCCTGGTTACCGGCGCTACTGTTTTTCAGCGAAAGGGCTCTGACTAGGAACAGTTGGCCCTACTCCATTGCGACGGCAGTGACCATTGCTGTTCAGTTCCTGGCAGGGCATCCAGAGACATCGTTTCACGTGATGCTGGTATGGCTTGCTTACTGTGTCTACCGCATGGTGACGCTTCACGGCTGGCGACTGCCCCGGCTAGTGGATCCACATATCAAGATCATCACTGCCGTCATCATTGGCCTGATGGCATCGGCCATGCAACTCTTGCCATTCCTGGAGTTTCTCCGGCGTAGCACCATTCTATCGGCGAGAGCAGCCGGGTCTGCGCCCTCTCTCCTGGTCACCCTCTTCCTGGACTGGCACGATTGGCCCACAGCGATAACCACTCTCCTGCCTCAGTTCTTTGGCACTCCCTTGAACGGCAGCTACTGGTATCCCTACAGCAACTACAACGAGCAGACTCTCTATGCCGGCATACTCCCTCTTGCCATGGCGATCGTCTCTGTCGTTTGGATTCTCCGGAGACGACGCTCTCCCGGCAAGGATAGGAATAGCCGGCCGATGTTATTCTTTGTGGCTCTGACCATCCTTTCGCTTGGCACCGCGCTTCGTATTCCCCTCTTCAACATCGTCAATCGGCTACCTCTCTTTGGTCTGGCATCCAACGGGCGGTTGCGCAACGTGTACGTTCTTGCCGTCGCCATTCTTGCCGGATTCGGCCTGGATCGAGTGATCGGCGCAGTTTCGTCTCAACCAGGACAGAGAGGCAGGTTTCCCCTTCGAGCCATGACCATTACCCTGCTGGCGATCACCCTTCTCAGCCTGTTGATCATCTTGTCCTCCCGCGCCAGTCTCGTGGTCTTGAGGGACCAGGTCATTGAAATGGGACGGCGACAGGTCGGGGCGACGCAGGGACATCCGTTCTATCCCTACTCGCTGGAGTATTACTACCGGCAGGTGGATGCCATGTACCAGAAGATGGTGGCTCTCTTTCATCCCCGTTACGTGGTGATGTACCTCCCCCTGGTGATCGGGCTCGTTACTCTTGGCCTGTGCAGGTGGCTGGCCGGGTCTGGTCAGCGCATCAGGACGTGGGTAGTTTCTCTAAACCTGTTGATCTTCTTGGACCTCTTTCTCGTGGGGGCATCCTACAACCCCACCATCGAAGCGGAGCAGATCTATCCGATGCCGGAAGCCATTCGATTTCTGCAACAAGACACAGACATCTACCGTGTCGCCGGCCTGGGCCTCACGCTGATGCCGAACAGTGGTATGGTCTATCAATTGTCCGATGCACGGGGATACGATGCCGTAACGCCGAAACGGTATATGGACCTGTTCGACCGGATGGAGGACAGCGTCCGCATCTCTCACTTTTGGCTGTTGAAGGAAGCTGATTCGCCGGTGCTTGATCTGCTAAACGTCAAGTACCTCCTGACGAGGCAAGAACTGGGAGGGAAATGGGAATCGGTCTATCGTGACAGTCATGGCATGACTGTCTACCGCAATAGAGATGTGATGCCTCGTGCCTTTGTCGTCTACCGGGCCGAGATTGCAGACAGCGCTGAGGGGTCGCTGGTGCGCTTGACCGACGGGGCGTTCGACTATCGCACGACAGTGATCCTGGAAGGAATACCTGCTACTGAGATCAGCCTGCCGGACGAACCAATACTCGCCTCCGACGAGGTGCAAATCGTCCGTTACGAGCCCGAGCGACTTGAGGTCAGAGCCAGCACGACTGCCAACGGCTTTCTCGTCTTGACCGATGGCTACGACCCCGGTTGGCGGGCAGAGCTGGACAACCAGCCGGTTCCGATCTACATAGCCAATCATGCCTTCCGTGCCGTGGCGCTGCCGGCGGGCGAGCACCGGGTGGCGTTTGTATACGACCCTCCGGCGTTCAAGATTGGTCTGGGGATCAGCCTGCTTGCCTGGGGGGGCGTTGCCCTCGCCGCTTTGGGATTGGTTTTGGCCGGCCGTCGTCGGGCTTTGGGGACAAAGTAAACCATGTCGTTGGCTATCATCCTTCTGAACTGGAACAACGCCTCCGATACCATTCGTTGCGTGCGGTCTATCGAAGCCTGGCACACGCCCAGTCCGCGCATCTGGGTCGTTGACAACGGTTCCCAGGACGACAGCGTGGCGCAGTTGCGCCAAAGCTGTCCTAACATCCGGCTTCTTCTCAGCGAGCGTAACCTGGGTTTTGCTGCCGGTAACAACCTGGCGATTCGACAGGCGATGGACGAGGGCGCAACCTACCTTTTCCTGCTCAACAATGACGCGGCCATTAGCGAAGGTGACGTCCTCCGGTTGATGACCACCCTAAAGACGACACCCCAGGCCGGGATCGTTGGTCCGCTGCTGCGCGACCCGCTCCCGTCGCCCCGTCTACAGGCCGCTGGCGGGCGGAACGTCGCCTGGCATGTCGCCACCCACCGGCTTGATCTCCCCCAGAGCCGGCATCCGTTCGCGGTGGATTATGTGCCTGGGACGGCGATCCTCATCAGCGGCGAGGTCTTTCGGACAGTCGGCCTACTAGATGAGCAGTATTTCATCAGCGGTGAGATCGCTGACCTTTGCCTGCGAGCCCGGCGATGTGGCTTTGTTTGCCTCATCGATCCGACGACGACGGCATACCACGACACAGGTCGTTCGTCGGATCTACGGGAGGCCTTTTACGCCTACTATTTTTTGCGCAACCGTTTCCTGTACGTGCGCAAGTTTTACTCCCTGGCGGCCGTGCCTCTCATGCTATACTGGGCCGCTTTGGGGCTCGTCTCTGTCGCCGGAGCGATCTTCCACCGTCGCCGGAGCCGGGCTCGCGCTCTGGGGTTGGCGCTGCGCCACGGCTTGAGTGGAACCTTTGGCGATCAAAGTGAGTTGATTCTCACCGGAGCGCAAGGATCGTGAGTCCCCTCTACCACCTGATGATTCCCCGGCCGGCCCAGCCGGCGCTCGACGCAGTGGTGCAAGAAGTCGAAAGCCTGCGGTCGCGGTTCGGTGGCCAGTTACTCTACCTGAATCCGGCTCACCGGCCTGGCTCTCTCTACCCGGAGAGGCTTTATGGCTTCCACCGTCTGCCTTTTCTTCGCCGGCAGGAGGCAACCGTTCGACTGCACCACGTCTACAATTCCCACCCCTTCTTCTTTCCCTACCTGCGATGGCTTGGGCGTCCGATCGTCTACTCGGTCACGGCCGGGTTAAAGCCCTCTCTGAGGCACGGCCATCTCTACCTCAAGGGCCTGGAACGGTTGCCGGCTATCGTCGTCAGCAACGAGCGCGATCGGGAGACATTGCGCGGCTGGGGGTTGAAGAACGTGCACCTCATCCGGCCGGGGATTGATACGTCGCGCTTTAGCCCGGCGCCGCCTCCCGCCGGCTCTGGCTTCACGCTGCTGGCCGGGTCGGCGCCATGGACCGAGGCTCAGTTTCGCAGCAAGGGGGTCGAGGCGTTGCTGGCGGCGGCTGAGGCCCGGCCAGACCTGCGGCTGGTCTTTTTGTGGCGGGGTCTGTTGTTCGAGGCAATGCAGACGCAGGTGGCGCAACGCGGACTGCAAGCACGGGTCGAGGTGATAAACCAACGAGTAGACGTGAACGAGGTGCTGGCCAGGGTCCACGCAGCAGTGGTGCTGGCCTCCGACGCGACCCTGGTCAAGGCATTTCCCCACTCACTGCTGGAGGCACTCGCCGCCGGCCGGCCGGTGCTGGTCAGCCGCGCCTTGCCGATGGCCGATTACGTGGCGCAGACGGGGTGCGGGCAGGAGGTAGAAGCTGTCAGCGCCAGGGGGGTACTGGCGGCATTGGCGCGGTTGGAGGCGAATTACGAGGCTTGCCGGGCGGCAGCGCTGCGGGTAGGGCAGCGGGATTTTTCGCGGCAGGCCTTGGCCGAGGCGTATGGGCGGCTATACGCCTCGGTGGGTGCAACGATGGACAAGTAGACTGGCTGTTCACGGCGGTAGATTTTGTAATGCTTCTTGCACCTGGGAAACCACGTCGCGGGAGATGCAGGCGATTCGATTCCACCAATAACTTCGATGGACCAGCGCGGCCAGGTTCGCTCCCAGGATCGCCACTACCACGAGAACGACCAGCCATCGCTCAGGTGAGAAGCGACTTTGTGCGGTGGCGTCCCAGGCGAGGACCACGGTGGCGGCGATAGCCCAAGCCCATCCAACCGATGAAAAATGGGTCGTGCGCTCGGTCACGATCAAGATCACAGGCGCCAGAGCAGATATCATCCACAGAACGCCGAACCAGACAACACGGTCGCGCATAATCCGATCTCTGGCTAACCACACGCTCAAAACACATGCGACAGCAAGGGAAAAGATGACGGGCAACGTCAACACGGGGAAGCGGGATAGGGAATGAGTCGAGACGGGCAGCGCGACTATTTCCATTGACTTCAGCAGCGCCTCTTTCGGCCGTTTATGTTTTGTTCCGCCTCATACCCTCACTTTATGTTTCGTCCGGCCCTCTCTGACGAGCTTTATGGTCTTTGCTACGCAGACCTGACAGGTTTCGGAAAACCTGTCAGGTCTGGTTTCAGTTTATCATGGCCGCTATCTCGTCAGCCTCGCTGTAATGCCTCCGATAATCCTCTCTCGTCAAATGCCCACGCTTTCCAATCATCACCAACAAACTCCAGCAAGCTGGGATGTCCACTTGTCGGTTTGAGGCGGAGCTTCGCTAGA
>CAYNKW010000027.1:12056-26887 GCA_964397845.1 uncultured Anaerolineae bacterium | reverse complement strand
TAGGTAGCACGCTCTGGCTAGTCGCCCCGTTCCTGCTGGCGCGGCATAGCCCGGCGGCGTTTGCGACGAGCCACCCGGAGCCGTACCAGGGAGCGGCGCAGCGCGCCTTCGATGGCAGCATAGTCCTCCGCCATCGGCGGGCGCTCGCGCAACAGACGTTCGGCGCGCTCCCGGGCCGCCTGAGCGCGCGCTTCGTCAATCTCGTCTAACTGTTCCGCTGTGTCGGCCATGACGGCGACTCTGTTGGCCAATACTTCCAGATAGCCCCCGCCTATAGCAAAGTGCTCGGTTTCGCCACCCTTTGCCACTACCAACTCGCCCGGCGAGAGGGTAGTGATTAGCGGCGCGTGGTGCGGCAGAATCTGAACCTGGCCCATCACCGCCGGTGCCGTCACGCTGTCCACCTCGTCTTTGTACACTAGTCGCTCGATGGTGACGATCTCGCAATAAAGGATTCCCATCCCTAACTCCTAAGCAGCGACATGTGCCGGCAACCCGGTTGCCAGCAATTCCCCCACTTTTACAGCGACTTGGCCTTCTCCACCGCCCCGTCGATGGTGCTGACCATGTAGAAAGCCTGCTCCGGCAGGTCGTCGTGCCTGCCTTCCAGGATCTCGCGGAAGCCGCGCACCGCCTCCTCAATGGGGACATAGGCACCCGGCCGGCCGGTGAACACCTCGGCCACGAACATCGGTTGCGAGAGGAATCGCTGGATCTTGCGCGCGCGGGCCACCACCAGCTTGTCCTCTTCGCTCAACTCCTCAACGCCCAGGATGGCAATGACGTCGGAGAGATCTGTGTAACGCTGGAGCACGCGCTGCACTTCACGGGCGGTGTCATAGTGATCTTGGCCCACGATGTGCGGGTCGAGGATGCGGGAAGTGGAAGCCAGCGGGTCCACGGCCGGGTAGAGGCCCAACTCGGTGAGAGAGCGCTCCAGGGCAATGGTGGCGTCCAGGTGAGCGAACACGGCCACCGGTGCCGGGTCCGAGTAGTCGTCGGCGGGCACATAGACGGCTTGCATAGAGGTGATGGAACCGGTCTTGGTGGAGGTGATCCGTTCCTGCAACTCGCCCATCTCGGTGCCCAGGGTGGGCTGGTAACCCACGGCGCTGGGCATCCGCCCCAATAGCGCCGACACTTCCATGCCGGCCATGGAGAAGCGATAGATGTTGTCAATAAAGAGCATCACATCGTAGCCCTGGTCGCGGAAATATTCAGCCAGGCAAAGGCCCGAGAGGCCCACCCGCAGGCGGACACCAGGCGGTTCGTTCATCTGGCCAAAAACCAGGGCTGTTCTATCAATGGCGTCCAACTCATTGAGTTCCGTCCAGAGGTCATTCCCTTCGCGAGAGCGCTCTCCTACACCGGCAAAGACGGACATGCTATCATGCTGCTTAGCAATGGTGTACATCATCTCTTGGATGATGATGGTCTTGCCCACGCCTGCGCCGCCAAAGACGCCGGTCTTGCCCCCTCTGGTGAACGGGGCTACCAGGTCAATGACCTTGAGGCCCGTCTCAAAGAATTCCGGGGTAGTAACCTGCTCCTCAAAGGGTGGGGCTGGACGGTGGATGGGATAATAGTCATCCGCCTCCACCGGCCCTTTACCGTCAATGGGTTGTCCCACGACGTTGAAAATGCGCCCCAGAGTTGCTTCGCCCACGGGCATGGCAATGGGTGCACCGGTGTTTACGGCATAGACACCCCGCTGCAAACCGTCGGTCGTGTCCATAGCCACCGCTCGCACCCAGTTCTCGCCCAGGTGTGTTTGCACTTCCAGAATCAACGGGGACTGCTCTTCCCGCTCGATTTCAAGAGCGTGATGGATCTCGGGCAGATTTTCGGGGGGAAACTCGACGTCCACCACTGGGCCCATAATCTGAACTACTCGACCGCGTGTGCCTTTGGCCATTTAGAATCCTCCTCGCAAACAGATGATTGGGTTACTCTCAACTGGCAACGCAAGCCCGGCCAGCGCCCCGGCAGCGCCAGCTATGTCGAGCGTGTCCTTGATGATGGCCTGACGTTTGCACCGCTCTTCCTTCACGTCGCTCGCACCTGGGCCAGCGCCTCGGCACCGCCGGCGATGTCCATGATCTCGCGGGTGATGGCCTGCTGCCGGGCTTTGTTATAAGTCAGTTGCAAGTCCTGAGCTAGCTCCTCGGCGCTTTCGGTGGCGTTGCGCATGGCCACCATGCGGGCACTGTGCTCGCTGGCGATACTCTCCAGCACGGCCTGGTAAACCTGGAGCTCGGTAAAACGAGGTATCACTGCGTCGAGGATTGTCCGGGGATCGGGCTCATAGATGTATTCCATCACCTCAGGCATTTCGGCCTCATCCACGTATTCGGCCATGGCCTGCTTCTCGAGTTCCGTGGGCGTCAGCGGCAGCAGGCGCTTTACCACCGGCTCTTGACGGAGGGTGTTAATAAAGTCGGTGTAAGCCAGCCACACGGCGTCATACGTGCCATTGAGAAAACCGTCCATCACCACGCGCGCGATGGGAGTCAGGTCTGCCAGCGTCGGCTGCGCCGGCAGGGCGCTAAACTCGGCCACCAGTGATTGCCCCTGTCGTAGCACGACGTCCCGCCCTTTGCGTCCCACGGTTACGATGTCCACCGGTGCCGGCAGAGCCTCAATGTGCTCCAGAGCCTGGCGGATGATGTTGGCATTGAACGCGCCGCACAGCCCTCGGTCGCTGGTGAGCAGCACCAGGGCAACTTTGTTCACCGGGCGAACCTGCAACAGCGGGTGTATTTCTGCTTTTTCTCCCCACTCTGTGGCCAGGTGCGTCAGCAGGGTCCAGGCGCGTTGCGCGTAAGGGCGCGTGGCCAGCACCGCCTCTTGCGCCCGGCGCATCTTGGAGGCCGAGACAGCCTGCATGGCGCGCGTAACCTGGGCAATGCTCTTGACGCTCTTGATACGCCGTCGAATCTCACGAACTGTGGCCAATGGATCTACTCCTCGTCTCGCTCTGCTCTTCTGGCCCCGCTCAAGGTCTTGAACTCCTCAATGGCCACTTTGAGCGCCTCCTCTGCCTCGTCGGTCAGTTCTCCTTCCCGCTCGATGGCCGCGCCGATCTCCGGGTGGTTGGCGTCCATCCAACGATGGAAGGCGTTTTCCCACGCCTTGACCTCGCGCACCGGCACGTCGTCCAGGTAGCCGTTGGTCACGGCATAGATGATCACTACCTGGTTGCCCAGGGGCGCCGGCTCGTACTGGAGCTGCTTGAGGATCTCCTGGATGCGCTGGCCTCGATCCAACTGAGCGCGAGTGGCCGCGTCCAGGTCGGCGCTGAATTGGGCAAAGGCAGCCAACTCACGAAACTGGGCCATGTCCAGCTTGAGCTTGCCGGCCACCTGCTTCATGGCCCTGGTCTGCGCCGCGCTGCCCACACGGGAGACCGAGATGCCCACGTTGAGCCCGGGACGGATGCCGGCGTAGAACAGATCGCTTTCCAGAAAGATCTGGCCGTCGGTGATAGAGATGACGTTGGTGGGCACGTAGGTGGTAATGTCGCCCAGTTGGGTCTCGATGATGGGCAGCGCGGTGAGGGAACCGCCGCCATGTTCAGGAGCCAGCCTGGCTGCCCGCTCCAGGAGCCGGGAGTGAAGGTAGAAAATATCGCCGGGGTAAGCCTCACGGCCAGGGGGGCGTCGCAGGATGAGGGAGACCTGGCGGTAGGCCCAGGCGTGCTTGGTCAGGTCATCGTAAACGACGAGCGCATCCTTGCCCTGCTCCATGAACTGCTCGCCAATGGCGCAGCCGGCATAAGGCGCGATGTACTGCATCGCCGCCGGATCGGAGGCCGCGGCCACCACAATGATGGTGTGTTCCATGGCCCCATACCGCTCCAGCGTGGCCACCACGTGGGCCACCTGAGCCAGCTTTTGACCGATGGCCACATAGATGCAAATCAGGTCTTTGCTCTTTTGATTGATAATGGTGTCAATGGCCAGGGCTGTCTTGCCGGTCTGCCGGTCACCGATGATCAACTCACGCTGGCCGCGCCCGATGGGGATCATGGAGTCAATGGCCTTGATGCCGGTCTGCACGGGTGTGTCCACCCGTTGGCGCGCCACCACGCCGGGGGCAATGCGCTCCACGGAACGGAAGCGATCGGCGTGGATGGGGCCTTTGCCGTCAATGGGCTGGCCCACAGCGCTGACCACGCGCCCGATCAACTCATCGCCCACCGGCACCGACACGATGCGGCCGGTGCCGCGCACCGTATCTCCCTCCTCGATGTCGGTATACTCGCCCAGGATGATGACCCCGACGTTGTTCACTTCCAGGTTAAAGGCAATACCCAGGACGCCACTGGGGAACTCGACCAACTCGTTGGCCATCACCTCTGCCAGGCCAGAAACGCGAGCAATACCATCCCCTACCTCGAGGACGGTGCCTACGTCAACCACCTCGACTTTTGGCTCAAAGGCCGCCATCTGCTCTTGCAGCGCCACCGTGATCTCGCCTACCAGATTCGATACTTCGATTGCCATTCACACCTCCCAAGTTCAGTCTTACTCGCTTTCAGCAGGGCAAGTTGGCGATCCCCCTCGCCAACCCGCATCGCCCCTCGCCATCTTTTTTCTAACGGACACAAGTATAACACAGAAAGAGGACTGTAGCAAGCCTTTCGCCTCCGTCAGGTTGTCAGGCCATCCACTGTGGTTGCATCCAATTTCTTGACCACAGCCACGACCAGATCCAGCGCCCGGTCGTAGTCGTCCCGGTGCAGGATGGCCGAGTGGCTGTGAATGTGCCGCGTCGGCACGCCGATGACCGCCGTGGGCACGCCCTCGTTGTGCAGGTGGATCACGCCGCCGTCGGTGGCACCACCAGCCATGGCCGAGAGCTGCAACAGAATCCCCAACTCTTCCGCCGTAGCGATGATCAGGTCGCGCAGCTTGAGGTTGGGGATCATTCGCCTATCAAACACCAGCAACGTGGGACCGGCTGCCAGCTTGACAGCCGATTCCTCCTCCTCGATACCTGGCACGTCACCGCAAATGTCCACTTCCAGGATGATGGCCACGTCGGGATTGACAACGTGCGCCGTGGTTTTGGCGCCCCGCAGGCCGACCTCTTCCATGACAGTACCCACGGCATACACAGCGTTGGGGTGCTGATCCTCGGTCAATCGCTCCAGAGCCTGCACCGCCAGTGCGCAGCCCACCCGGTTGTCGAAGGCTTTGGCCATGTAGGTTTTGGGGTTGGCCAGCACAGTGAACTCGCTGACGGGAATGATGGGATCGCCCACCCGCACCCCGGCCTCGGCCACCTCCTCCGCTGACGTGGCGCCAATGTCAATGTACATGTCTTTCTTTTCAACCACCTTTTTGCGCTCATCCTGAGGCAACAGGTGCGGTGGCTTGGCCCCAATGACGCCGGTCACGTCGCCTTTGGAAGTCTTGATCGTCACCCGCTGGCCCAGCAGCACCTGGTCCCACCAGCCGCCCAACGGTTCGAACTTGACAAACCCCTCTTTGATAACGTGCCGCACCATGAAGCCGATCTCATCCATATGGCCAACCAGCATCACGCGCGGGCTCTCGGCCTGCCCCACTCGTTTGCCGATGATGCTGCCAATGCGATCTTGTTCGATCGTCGCCACTGGCTCCAGGTAGCGGCGCATCAGGGCTCGCACCTGGCTTTCGTAACCCGGCACACCGGGTGCTTTGGTCAATTCCTTTAGAAACTGTTCTGTTCGATCCACCTTGATTTTATTCCCTATCGAATCTGGACGAGCCTGCTACAGTTTTGCAAACGGGATAATAATACACTATTTTGGGCGATTTGTCCAGCCGACTTGACAAGACAGCCCAAAAGTGGCATAATGGGAGATGTAGAATGGAGGATGGAGAGTGAGCAGTTTTACCATTGCTGAAGCAGTGCAAGAGTTTCTATACGACATCGGCTCGAAAAAGCAGGAGCGTACGCGGCGCACGTATCAGACGGCCCTCAACCACTTTCAGGTTTTCTTGGAGGCGCATGACTTATTGCCCCACAAAGCCGTGGCGGAGTTGACCGCCAAACACGGCATGGACTTTGCCCCGTGGCTGGTCAACGTGTACTTTGGACACAGCCAAGTCAAACCCACCACACTGTGCACCTACCTGACCGCCGTGCGTCGTTTTTTCCGCTTTTTGCTGTTGCGAGACCATGCCGCCATTAGTTACGTAGACCTGGAGCGGCTTGGCGAAGAATACAGCGAATACGGCCGGGTCAAGCGCCGCCTGCCCCTCCACGTGGACGACGAGGTCATTGAAGCCATCATCACTGCTGCTCGCCAGGTTTCCCCTGGCGCTGAAGACACGCCGGCAGCCCGCCGCTACGAACTCCGCCGCCTGCGCGACATCGCGCTGGTCGAAGCGTTGCGCAGCACCGGCGCGCGCGTGGGCGAGTTGGCCAACCTACACCGGGGCGACCTGGAACACAGTCTCCGGCGCGCGCGCGTACGCGCCGAGGGCACCAAAGGCGTGTCCGAGCGATATATCTACTTCGACGGGCGCGCCTGGGAAGCCCTCACAGCTTACCTCACCGCTCGCGCCGATGGGAGAGGCGGTCGTGCGCTGAGCGAGTATCCCGTCTTTGCCCGGCACAGCCGCAATGCCGGTCAACGGGTGCTGCCTCTGAGCACCTGGAGCATGGAGAAAGTCGTGCGTCGGCTGGGCCAGCAAGCTGGCCGGCTCGACGCCCACATCACACCGCACGCCTTCCGCCACTGGTTTGCCACGCGGATGCAACGCACCACCGGCAACCTGGCCGTGACCCAAGACGCGCTGGGCCATCGCTCGCCAGAGACCACCCGCATATATGCCCGCGTCGAGGACAAAGAGATTCAACAGGCGCATCAAAGAGCTTTCAAGGAGACATAGCCATGCCTCGCCGGAGTTATGCCCACTACATCAAGCACTTTACCCGCCCCCTGGCTGACGCGCCGGAACTGGTCTGGGAAGGGCTGGCCTTCAAGGAAGGCCAGAACGACACCGAGGCCTGGCTTGAGGTCTATGCCACGGATAACGTCCCGCTGCGGATGTGGCGGTGGGGCTACGATCCGGACTAAACACGTGACACGAGCGACTTTACCCGTGTCGCGTGTTGCGTAGTGAAAAACACTTGACTTCCCAGCATAATTGTGCTATATTACACTCTGTTACACACTGTGCAACGCGTCACATCCAAAGAATCATCCAGACTTGGCCCGCTGCAGCCAACTCCCATGTAAGAGGTGAGGTGGAAGAGAATTAGCGCTAAACGTAGACGTACCTACAAGTTGGTTAAGGCCCGAAACCGCATCAACAACCAGATCAGGGTTCCCGAGGTCCGTTTGATTGACCAGGACGGAAAGCACGTGGGTGTTGTGCCCATAAAGGAGGCCCTGAGCAAGGCTGAGGAGCAGCAACTTGATTTGGTTGAGATTTCGCCAAGGGCAGAACCGCCGGTTTGCCGCATCATGGACTACGGTAAGTTTTTGTACGGGAAGGCCAAGAAGGAACGCAAGTCGCGGCAAGCCTCAAGGACCGAGGTGAAGGAGATCCGCTTGAGGCCCAAAACGGGCGAACACGACGTGGCCTTCAAGATTCGGGACGCCCGGCGGTTCCTGAAAGCAGGGCTCAAGGTCAAAGTGCGCGTCCGCTTTCGAGGGCGGGAGATCAGCTATCCGGAAATTGCCATTAGTCTGCTCGAGCGGGTGGCCACCGAACTGATCGATGTGTCCACCGTAGAGAAGAAAGCCTACATGGAAGGTCGCAGCATGCTCATTATGCTGTCGCCTACCACCAAGTCGTAGGCAGCCTTCTTCGCCGAGCAACAGCCGCATGGGTGAAACATAGTCGAGGTCACTCCGGCAGTATTGGAGAGAACTGCTCGCAGAACAGCGACGGGGGATCTGCGCGTCTCCCGTTTTGCACGTTGCCAACTCGTTAAGGAGGTTGTATCATGCCCAAGATCAAGACTCACAAGGCCACTGCCAAGCGGTTCAAATACAGTGGCAAAGGAAAACTGATGCGCACAAGGGGCCCCAAGAGCCACCTGCGTCGCAAAAAGACCAAGCGCGTCCGCCGCCAACTCGATGAAATGGTAGAAGTCACCAACACCGGAAGCAAGAAGCGCGTGGCGCGTCTGGCACCCTATCTGAAGCGGAAGAAGAAATAGCTGCGCCCCACATCGGCGCCTATGGTGGCTAGTGGGGGGCCGGGCACCGTACCCCGGATTCCTCTCCCTCCGTGGGCCACGAGAAACTGTAAAGGGAAAGGGGAAAGAGGAAACATGCCGAGAGCAAAAGGAGGACCACGCGCCCGTCGTCGGCACAAAAAGGTCCTCAAAGCGACCAAGGGTCAGCGAGGAACCAAGCACGCTCTGTTCCGCCGGGCCAACGAAGCCCTGATGAAATCTCGGTGGTACGCCTATCGCGACCACCGAAACCGCAAGCGGGATTTCCGGCGACTCTGGATTGCCCGCATCAATGCAGCCTCGCGGCAGCATGGCCTGAGCTACAGCCGCTTCATCCACGGCCTGAAGCTGGCCAGCGTCGAGATTGACCGCAAGATGCTGGCCGAGATGGCCGTCAACGACGGTGCCGCCTTTGCCCGCCTGACAGAGATAGCCCGCAGCGCGATTGCCGGGTAAACGTCATCACCGGCACGGCGCAGTATGGCATCCTGCGCCACAGGGGCCATGATCACCAGTCTGAACAATCCCCAGGTCAAGCGCGTCAAGCGCCTCCATAGCCAGAAGGGCAGACGGCAAGCGCAACGTTTTATCGTCGAAGGGTTGCGGTTGGTCGAGGAAGCTTTGAGAGCGGACAACATCCCCGCTCTCATGTTTTACTCGCCACGCCTGGAAAACTTGGCGCGAGGGCGAACCCTGTTGGCTTCAGCCAGGAACAAATTGGTCCGGCCGACGCTTGTTTCCGAAAAGGTGATGCGCGCCATGGCGACGACGACGATACCTCAGAGCGTATTGGCCGTGCTCCCCACGCTGGCGTTGTCTTGGCCAGAGCACCCGACTCTGCTCCTGATCCTGGATCGACTGCGTGATCCGGGCAACCTGGGCTCGGCACTGCGGACGGCCGAGGCGGCTGGTATAGATGGTGTGCTCCTCTCGCCGGGCACTGTAGACGCCTACAACCCCAAGGTCGTGCGCGGCGGCATGGGCGCACACTTTTGGCTGGCCCCCCGCGCAGCTCCCTGGCCTGAGATCGAGCAGGCAACGCAGGGGCTGAGAGTATGGCTGGCCGAGGCCCGGGGGGGTGTGCCCTATTATAAGGTAGATTGGTCGGTCCCTTCGGCGCTCATCACTGGCGGTGAAGCAGGGGGGGGCAGCGCAGAAGCGCAGGGGCTGGCTGGTGACCGGGTGAGTATCCCCATGCCGGGCCAGGCAGAATCGCTCAATGCCGCCGTGGCCGCCGGCGTCATCTTGTTTGAGGCCGCCCGCCAACGGTCACTTGCTTAAAAGCTGCTTCTCTGCTAAAATTAGGCGGCTGTCGACGGGCTGCTTCCCACCGGAACATTGCCAGGACGGAGAGAGCACCCATCCCAGCTTTGGTCCTAACGTTGGAGGAGAACTATTATGCCTAAACGAACCTACCAGCCCAAGGTGCGCCGTCGCAAACGGGTTCACGGCTTCCGACGGCGGATGTCCGCCAAAGGGGGACGCAAGGTACTCAAGCGGCGGCGCCTCAAGGGCCGTACCCGGCTGACAGTGTGAACGTCTTGACCCTCCTTCCCCGATCACCGTCAATCCAGTTGCCCCGCCAGAGTGGATGCATCCAGACCAGAAGGCTCGATTTGAGCACAATCGGCGCAATGGAGAAGCAGTATCGTCTTCGGAAAAATGCTGATTTTCAACGAGTCCGCCGCCAGGGACAATCGTGGGCCAACAGATTGCTGGTGCTGAACGTAATATCCAACGGCCTGGATCACAGTCGCTTTGGCTTTTCCGTCAGCCGACGACTCGGCAAAGCTGTCGTCCGCAATCGCGCCAAGCGGCTGATGCGGGAGGCGGTCCGATGGCAGAGGGATGGGGTAGTCGGCGGCTGGGATGTAGTCTTGATCGCTCGTCTGCCAATGCGGGAGGCAGACTTTCCAGCGGTGAAGCGGGCCGTAGAACAGCTTCTTCGGCGCACTCGTTTGTTGAAACAAGTGCAAGAAACCCAAAGACTAGGCGAATTACCCGAACCAACATGAGTCGCATCTTGCTGTGGCTGATCCGCCTGTACCAGAACACGATTTCCAGGGCATTGCCGCCGTCTTGTCGTTTCATCCCTTCCTGCTCCCAGTATACCTACGAAGCTATTGAAAAGTACGGCATCCTCAAGGGGGGCTGGTTGGGGGCGAAGCGGATCAGTCGTTGTCATCCGCTGAATCCCGGTGGTTACGATCCTGTGCCCTGAAGTGGTGAAACTAAAGCGTGAAACGTGACTCGGGGCTGCGTCAGCTTTTCACGCATCGCGCATCACGTTTCACGAGTTTATCGGAGGTTATAGTATTGAAATACGCCAAACGTCTTGCCCTCGGCCTGATCTTCGTGGCCGCTGTGTTGACCATTGCTGGATGTACGCCTATCTCCACCGCCTGGCCCGGCCTGGCTGCCGACAGCGAAACAGTCTACGCTACCCTCCTCGACGGCAAAATCCATGCCCTGAACCCGGAAAACGGCAACGAGATGTGGGTCTTTCCCCAAGAACCGGCCGGCAAGTCCGGCCTGGGATGTTCAGGACCTGCGCAACCGTCAGTCGGCCCCTTCTATGCCAATCCCGTCCTGACTGAGGAAAGTATTTTCGTTGGTGGCTACGACGGCAAAGTGTACGCTCTGAACAGAACGAGCGGGACCAAGCAATGGGAATTCACCATCCTGGGTGAAACCAGAAGCAGCTTTTTCGCTCTGTTCTCCGAGAAAAAAGTCACTTACGTCATCGGCTCGCCGACACTGGAGGGCGAGACGCTCTACATTTCCTCAGCAAACGAGAAACTGTACGTCGTTGACGTGACCAGCGGTGCAAAAAAGTGGGATTTTCAAGTCGGTGACGCTATCTGGACATCTCCCCTGGTGACAAAAGACCACATCTATGTCGCGGCTATGGACCACAAACTCTACTGCCTGGACAAAGAGACCCAGAAAGAACTGTGGGTTTTCGACGCTGAGGGGGCCATTCCCTCCACGCCGGCCCTGGCCGGGGACACGATCTACCTGGCATCGCTGGCCCGCAAAGTGTTCGCCCTGAACGCAAACACGGGCAAACAACACTGGGTCTTCGAGATGGATAGCTGGGCCTGGGCCACGCCGCTGGTCATCTCTGACACCGTGTACGTCAGCGAGGTCAACGGTACCCTCTATGCCCTGAACGCCGAAACCGGTAACGAGCGGTGGCATTTTGACACGCAGGGGAGGATCCAGGCCACACCCGCCTATGCCAACGGAATGCTGTACCTGGCTTCCGAGGACATGAACCTTTATGCCTTAGACGCCGCCACAGGCTCGCAGAAATGGCAATTCACCGCCTCGGCGGCCCTCATGAGCACGCCGGTGCTGGTGAACGACACGCTGTACGTGGTGGGCATGGACAACAAGGTTTACGCCCTGGACGCGGAGGGCGGCGCGCAGAAGTGGGTATACGACCCAACGCCTGAAAAGTAGTCGGAGGAATTGCCTTGGATTGGTTGATTGAACCCTTTATGCCTCTTATGGTCAATGGGCTGATGTTCTTCTATCGGCTCTTTGGCAACAGCTTTGTGCTCAGTCTGGCCTTGCTGACCATCATCGTACGGTTGCTGATACTGCCCCTGATGTTGCCGATGCAGAGATCGGCGCGCAAGCAGGCAGAAATCCAGCCCCAGATCAAGGCCATTCGCAAGAAATACGCCAAGAACTCGCAAAAGCAGAACGAAGAGTTGATGAAGCTTTACCGTGAAGCGGGCATCAACCCGATGGGCGGCTGTCTACCCATGTTCATCCAACTACCTATCATGTTTGCCTTCTACCGGGCCATCGTCCAAGTCTTGGCCTTCAAACCGGGTGAACTGCTCTTCGGATTGGGAAAATACGTCGCCTCCAGCGTGGCTTTCTCCACCTTGGTGCCGCTGAACAGCAATTTCTTGTGGTGGAACCTGGCCACGCGCGACACGACCTACATCCTACCCGTCCTGGTGGGTCTTACCACCTGGCTGCAGCAAAAACTGTCGCCTACCGCGGCATCCTCCGGTGGCGATGGTCAGACGCAGACGATGAGCCAGAGCATGATGCTCACCATGCCCCTCATGTTTGCCTTCATCACCATCAATTACGCCTCGGGCCTGGCGGTGTACTTTATCATCTCCAACCTGGTGGGCATGGCGATTCAGTTCTTTATTATCAATCGGGTCATGCCTATGCCCCAACCGGCAGCCGGCCTGGACAGCAAACCGGAAAAAATGCCGGGGACAATGCCGGCGCATAAACCCAAGTCCTCCCAGGCCAGCGGCCGGAGCAAAAGCCGGGCGAAAAGCGCGAGCAAGCGCAAAGGCAAAGGTAAGCGCAAAAGGAAGTAGCACAATATGGACAAAGAGAGCAAAAGTATTGAGATCAGTGCCGCTAATGTCGAAGCGGCTATCGCCGAAGGTTTGGCTCAATTGGGCGTTTCCCGAGACCAGGTGCGCATCGAAGTGCTGGATCAAGGCAGTCGCGGCGTGTTGGGCTTCGGCGCGCGGAACGCCGTGGTGCGCCTCACGTTACTGGCACCATCACCCGCCGAAGCGGAGGCCATCGCCAGCCAGGAAGAACCAATCAGCCCAACAGAGCCGGAAGAACCGGCAGAACCGCAGCCAGCGGTTGAACCTTCCGAGGCCCGTCCCCTAGCCGATGTCGTCGCCCTCGAAGTGCTGAGCGAACTACTGAACCTCACGGGCATCCGGGCCACAGTGCGCATCCGGCAAGACGAGGACACGCCCACGGGTGAAGACGCGCCCCCCTTTGTTCTGGACGTCATGGGCAATGACCTGGGTGTCCTCATCGGGCGACGGGGTCAAACGCTGCACGACCTCCAGTTCGTAACGCGCCTCATCGTCAGCCGCGAGGTAGGAGAATGGGTGCGCCTGATAGTGGACGTTGAAAAATACAAGGTGCGGCGCGAAAAAGCGCTCCGGCAATTGGCCAACCGCCTGGCCGAGCGCGTCGTCCTCACCCACCAACCCATTGCCCTGGAACCCATGCCCCCTCACGAGCGGCGCGTCATCCACGTGACCCTGCGCGACCATCCTATCGTCGCCACCGAGAGTGTAGGCCAAGGGGATCGACGCAGAGTCACCATCATCTCCAAAGGTTGATGATTGACTACCTTGTCATCGGACACATTTGCAGAGACCTGCTACCCGATCTGCAGCCTGACGGGTATGGCATTGGTGGCACGGTAGCTTACAGCGTCCTGACGGCTCGCAACCTGAGCCAGCGCGTTGCCGTTGTCACCAGCGCCGCGCCCGACTTTGACTTTCGCGCCAGCCTGGACGGGGTCCTGGTCAGCGTGCAGGATTCGCCTGCCACAACCACCTTTGAGAACCTCTATTCCCAGGGCGCGCGCCAACAATTCTTGCGGGCCGTGGCCGCCCCAATCCGAGCCGAAGCTATCCCTCCTGCCTGGCGGCGAGCGGCCATCGTTCACCTGGGGCCGGTAGCGCAAGAGATGAACGAATCGCTGGCCGAACTCTTCCCCAATACACTGCTGGCCGCCACCCCCCAGGGGTGGATGCGTCAGTGGGATACAGCAGGTCGTGTAGGGCCAAAACAGTGGGACGAAAGTGCACTGCCTGAAAACGTGCGGGTCGTGATCTTTAGTAAGGAGGACGTCGGCGGCGACGAAACGCGCTTTGAGGCTTGCGCTCGCCGTTTCGAGATCGCCGCCATGACCGACGGCTGCCACGGAGCGACAGTGGCCTGGCGGGGTGAGGTGCGTCACTTCCCGGCCCACCCCGCCGTGGAAGTTGACTCCACCGGCGCCGGCGACGTCTTTGCCACTGCTTTTCTCGTGGCACTCAAAGAGATCGGCGATCCCTGGCGTGTCGCCTGCTTTGCCAACTGCGCCGGCGCGGCTTCGGTGACCCGCCCTGGATTGGCGGGCATCCCGACGCCGGAGGAACTGGCCCGATACCACGCCACGCACCTCTGCGATCTTTTTGTAGAGCGGCGAATACACCCCTGACATGACCAAGATTTATGCCCTGACCAACCAAAAGGGGGGAGTGGGCAAAACGACCACCGCCGTCAACCTGGCCGCCTACCTGGCCGCAATCGGGTGGCGGGTGTTGGTGGTGGATGTGGATCCTCAGGCCAACGCCACCTCCAGCCTCGGCGCGGATAAAAACCAGATCATGCCCTCACTTTACGAGACCCTCATCGAAGGCATACCTATGGAGCAGACGATCATCCCTACCGACCGTTCCCGTCTGTACCTGGCCCCGGCGGCTCCCCGGCTGGCCGGTGCCGAGGTAGAGATGGTACCTATGCTAGGCCGCGAGCACCTGCTGCGCGAGCGACTCCTGCCCATCGCACCCCGGTATGAATATATTCTGATAGACACCCCTCCCAGCCTGGGTCTGCTTACTGTCAACGGCCTTACCGCCGCCGATGGTGTCATCATCCCAGTGCAGTGCGAGTACCTGGCCCTGGAGGGACTAGGCAACCTGCTTAACACCGTGCGGCTGGTGTGCGAAAACCTCAACCCCGCTCTTCGCATCCGAGGCCTGGTGATGACCATGTACGACGCTCGCACCAACCTGGCCCAACAGGTGGTGAACGAGGTACGGCAATATTTCCCCGGTCAGGTCTTTGAGACCATCATCCCTCGCAGCGTC
>CAYNKW010000027.1:8809-11956 GCA_964397845.1 uncultured Anaerolineae bacterium | reverse complement strand
ATCGTGCCCAACCCCCGGCAACCCCGCCAGACGCAAGACCCGGATGCCCTGCAAGAGCTGGCCGACTCGATCCGCGAACACGGCCTAATTCAGCCGCTCATCGTCACCGCTGCCACTCCCGACCAGCAAGCCACCGGTGTGCAGTATCAACTCATCGCCGGAGAGCGACGCTGGGCCGCCGCGCGCTTGGCCAGCCTGACGACGGTGCCGGTCATCGTCAAGGAAGCCACCCCCCAACAGATGTTGGAACTGGCTCTGGTGGAGAACATCCAGCGTGCCGACTTGAACCCATTGGAAGAGGCGGCTGCCTACCAGCAACTAATAGACGAGTTTGGCCTGACGCAAGAAGAGGTGGCTGCCCGCGTGGGCAAAAGCCGCGTCAGCGTAGCCAACGTCGTGCGGCTGCTCCGCCTGCCCGACGAGGTGAAAGTCGCTCTGCTGAACGGCCAGATCACCGAGGGCCACGCCCGCGCACTGCTGGCCGCCGACAACCCGGAGACGATGGTCCGCTTGCTCAAGACGGTGACCCGGCAGGGCCTGAACGTGCGTCAGACGGAAGAACTGGTGCGACGGCAGACCGCAGAAAGCCAGCCCAAAGTGAAAGAAGACCCCTCCCCCGACACCATCGCGCTGGAGAACCGCTTCCGCGAATCGCTGGGCACCAAAGTCCGCCTCTTCCGCAGCAAAAAAGGTGGCAAACTGGTCATTCACTTTTACTCCGAAGAAGAGTTGCAAGCCATCTACGACGCCATCGTCGGGCCAGAAAGCGCGTGAGTTGTACGTTACCAGAGATTCCAAGCACCTACACTGGCGCGTTTGCTCAAGCAAACCGTTGCGCTAAAAGGAGAACACCATGCCCACCCATCCCTTGGAACTTGTCCCTGAGCAGTTGCGCCGGATCTGCGACCCGGCTGACTTTGACTTTGAGACGACCGACGAGTTGCCTTACGTCGAAGAGATCATCGGGCAGCCGCGCGGCACTCGCGCCCTCGAATTCGGGCTGGAGATGCACAGTCCCGGCTTTAACGTCTACGTGCTGGGGCCAGCCGGCACCGGGCGGGCCACGGCCATCGAACGCTTCGTCGAGAGACGGGCAACGGCAGGCGAAACTCCTCTCGATTGGTGTTACGTCTACAACTTTGCCGAGCCTCACCGCCCGCGCGCCATCGAGTTGCCGCCCGGCCAGGGACGAGCCTTCCGCCAGGACATGGCCGAATTGGTGAAACGTCTGCGCGTCGAAATTCCTCGCGCCTTTGAGGGCGAGGTCTACGAAAAAGCGCGATTGGAGGCGCAACAGGCTAAAGAAAAACGGCTGTCCGAGGTCTTTTCTGCGCTGGAAGCCCATGCCCGCCAGGAGGGATTTGCGCTGAGGCAGACGCCGTCTGGCCTGAGCATTGTACCCCTCATTGAAGGACAGATCACCAGTCCGGAGCAGTTCGCCCAACTGTCGCCGGAAACCCAGCAGGAACTGGAAGCCAAAGGCCGCCAACTGCAAGGGGCTGTCGCCGAAGCGATGCGCCAGGTTCAGCAGATCGAAAAGCAGGCCCGTCAGGCAGCGCAAGGCCTGGATCAGGAAGTGGTCACGGCTATCGTCGCCCCCGCTATCCAGGAGATAGCTGAAAAATACGCGGACTCGGACGAGATCCGCCTGTATCTGGAAGAAGTGCAGACAGACATTGTGGTCCACGCGGGCGATTTTAAGACGCCGGCAACGCAGGAGGGTCCCGCCGGGGCTATGGGACTGCCCACGCCGCCGAAGGAGCCCTCGTTCCTGCGCTACCAGGTCAACCTGACGGTAGACAACAGCCAGACGACCGGCGCGCCGGTGGTCATCGAAAGCAATCCCTCCTATCATAACCTGATGGGCCGCGTCGAGCACGAGGCCAGACTCGGCTCGACGTACACCGACTTTACCATGATCAAAGCTGGCGCGCTGCACCGCGCCAACGGCGGCTATCTGATCCTCCGCGCCGCCGACCTATTGAGCAAACCCCTGGCCTGGGAAGCGCTCAAGCGTGCCGTCAAGACCGGAGAAATTCGGCTGGAGGAACTGACACAGCAATATCAACTGGTGGCGACTTTTACGCTGGAGCCGGAACCGATCCCCTTACAAGTCAAAGTCGTCCTGGTGGGCAGTCCGTCCCTGTATTATCGGCTGCACAACGCCGACGAGGACTTTTGCAAGTGGTTCAAGGTAAAAGCAGACTTTGACGTGGACATGGACTGGACGCCGGAAAGCCAGTGCCAGTACGCGCTCTTTGTCCGCGCCCGGTGCAAAGAGGAAAGGCTGCTGCCTTTTGATCCGACCGCCGTGGCGCAGGTGGTGGAACACAGCGCGCGCCTGGCCGCCGACCAGGAAAAACTCACCACGCGCTTTGGCTTGATGGCAGATCTGGTGCGCGAGGCAAGCTTCTGGGCCAGCCACGACGGACACTCGGTCGTCACGGCCGAGGACGTGTACCAGGCCATCGAGGAGCAAACCTACCGTGCCAATATGATCGAAGAGCGGGGACGAGCGCTCATCCAGCAGGGCACGCTCATGCTGGACAGCGAGGGAGAGCGAGTTGGCCAGATCAATGGCCTCGCCGTCGTGACGATAGGAAACTACAGCTTTGGCCGGCCGTCGAGGGTTACGGCCCGCACCTTTGCCGGCAAGGGGAGCGTCACGGCCATTGAGCGCGAGGTGAACATGAGCGGTCGTATTCACAACAAAGGGGTGCTGACCCTCACCAGCTTTTTCAACGCCAAATTTGCGCAGAAAAAGCCGTTGAGCCTTTCGGCCAACATCACCTTTGAGCAGACTTATGAACGAGTGGAGGGGGATAGTGCCTCAGCCACCGAGCTCTACGCGCTGCTCTCCAGTCTGTCGGGTTATCCCATCAAGCAGGGGATCGCCGTCACCGGGTCGGTGAACCAGCACGGCGAGGTTCAAGCCATCGGCGGCGCCACGCCCAAGATCGAAGGCTTCTTCCGGCTCTGCAAGACGCGCGGTCTCACCGGCGACCAGGGGGTCATCGTCCCCGTTCAGAACGTTCGGCACCTGATGCTCCGTCAAGAGGTAGTGGACGCTGTTCGCGAGGGCAAGTTCCACATCTATGCCATCAGTTCCATAGACGAAGGGCTCGCCATCCTCACCGGCCACGAAGC
>CAYNKW010000027.1:0-8709 GCA_964397845.1 uncultured Anaerolineae bacterium | reverse complement strand
GGCAGGTGAGGCGCTTCGCCCAGAATGGGATTCTCGTCGGGCGTCATGGGACGCAGGCCTGCCCAGCCATTCTCGATCCCGGCATCGGCCAGCGCCGGAGCGCGGTGCATGGTATGTTCTCCCACCTCGTTGAGAAACGACCAGTCCACCTGGGGGTCTTCCTCGTCACTCTCCACTGCCCCCATGCCGATGAGCACACCCGGCCCCTCGCGGCGAATGTACCAGCCTACTTTGTGTTCATAGGTGAAGGGAATGGACCGAGAATAGAGCGCCACTGGCCCGGTGACAAAGATGTGGCGCTTCATGTTTCTGATGGGCAGGGCCATGCCAGCCCAGGCCCCCACCTGGCGGGCGCGAAAGCCGGCCGCGTTGATCACGCGAGTGGTGGCAATAAACCCAGCCGTGGTGCGAACGCCCAGCAACTGTCCCCCCTCGATCTTGAGCCCCGTTGCCTTCACTCTTTGGGAAATCTGAACCCCTAAGCGGCGCGCACGCTGGGCATAGGCCATCAGAATCGAGTGTGGATCCAAACTGCCGCCCAACGGGCTATAGAGCCCCACCTCAATGTCCTCCAGGTTCAGACCCGGCGTCAGGTCCTCGATAGTATCTCTACCCACCAGGTGGCTCTCTATCACCCGGCGCTGCAACAACTGATGGTGACGGCGCAGCTTGGGTGCACTCTGTGCGCCGGCGAGCATGAGGTAGCCAATAGACCTGTAGCCTGGATCGGCATCCAGTTCGCCCCGAAAGCGCATGTAGGCCGCAAAGGACAGTTCAGTGAGCGACAGGCAGCCCTTGCGGGGAGAAAGATGCCCAATGACGGACGCCGACCGCCCCGACGATCCGCTGCCCAGATCGTTCATTTCGACCAGGCACACGTCGCTGAAGCCACGCCGGGCCAGGTGATAGGCCAGGCTAGTCCCCTGGATGCCGCCGCCGATGATGACGG
Source organism: uncultured Anaerolineae bacterium (assembly GCA_964397845.1). GTDB lineage: Bacteria > Chloroflexota > Anaerolineae > CAYNKW01 > CAYNKW01 > CAYNKW01. Next base: position 7,760 of record CAYNKW010000027.1, on the reverse strand, counting down.
CCTCGGCTGTGGATTCCAACTCCATGAGATTACTCCGCAGGTCAATTCAGGCCGGCTCAATCGTGTCCACATCCATAGACCCCTCCTTTCAAATGACATCATTTCAAATACTTGTCAAAAAAGGCCAGCACCCGCTCCATGGCCAGTTCCCATCCCTTCCCCTGGAAAGTGTGCGGCTGGCCGGGGTAGGTGAAATACTCCACTGGCCGGCCCGCCTCCTGCATCTTTTTGTGCAGCTTTTCCGAGAACTCGATGGGGACGACGTCGTCCGCCTCGCCGTGATGGATGCTCATGGGCGGCGCGGCGTCCAGGTACTTGATGGGTGACAACCAGGCGTAGGGGCCCGGATTCCGCTCTGGCAGGCCGAACATCTGATGAACTTTCAGGCGGGTGGCGCCGTTCCAATAATAGTTGTCTTTCTCATCGGCGCCCACCGATCCGAACAGCGCCACCGCTTTGATTCGATTGCTAACGACACACGCTTTGATAGTAACGCCCCCCCCCATGCTGTGCCCCCACATGCCGACGCGCGACGGATCGGCCCCCTCTATCGTCCCCACGGAATTGACCAGGTTCAGCACATCTTGTACGTAACCTACCAGCAGCAGGCTGTCGCCAGGGCTGGATCCACCGTAGTTGCGATAGTCGGGCGCAATCGTCAGATAGCCATGGCGTGCCAGATAGTCTGCTTCGCGCTGGGTGCCGGTGCCAGTGAAGTACATTTCCGGGTCGTAGGCGCCGTGATTGAAAATAACCACGGGAAACGGCCCTCGCCCCTGAGGCACGTACATGTAGCCGGTGATAGTCAGGTTACCGCTGGGATAGGAGACATAGTACGCCGCATAATGCTCATTCTCCGCAATGTCGCCGCTGATCTCGACCGTGCCGCCCTTGTACGTCCGTTTCCGAAGGCGGGTGATGTAGTGGGGCAGGCGGGGATCCGGGGTGTTGGTAGGCGTCGGCGGGCGACGGGTGGGCGTGTTCGTCGGCGTAGGGGTGATCGTGGGCGTTGGAGTAGCTGTGCCTGTGGCAGTGGGCGTCCAGGTGGGTGGCCAGGTTGCCGAAGAACCGGCCCGGCGGGTGCTCCGGGCGGCGACGGCAACCGGCGTCTTGGCCGGCGGCAGCGGATTCCACGGGCCAGCCGGCGCCACGGCAATGAGCAGATACCAGATCAGAACCAGCACAGAAGTTGTGAGCAACAAAAGGGAAAGGGCTATCGCCGCCCGGTCGCTCCAAAGGCGTTTCATCGGCCATTTGCCTCCTTAGCGCCTATCCGAAAAGGTCTAGTGCTCCCGCTGCACCACAGCCCAGCAGCGGGCGGCTCGACTGAGCTCGCCAAAGCCCGTGGTCCACCTTGAGCGATTCCTCGGATAGGTTCTTATGCCCGAGCCTCCCTTCGAGCCATCTTGCGCTCCAGGCGACGCAGCCGATGAGCCAGTTCGGCCAGGGTCCTCTGGGTCCGCTGGTCTGGTGAGGCGCTCTCCAGCAGGGCCATCGCCTGGCGCGTCACCACCGCCGCGGCAGGCAGATCGCCGGTGTGCCACTCGTAGTGCTTGGCCAATTCCACGTGTGCGTACACCCCCCACTCCCCGCCATTCTCAGTCACCTTGTACCAGATGACCGTCGCCTCCTCGCGCCGACCCTGCCGCTTGAGCAGAAACGAGAGATGTCGCCACGCAGCCTGCTCCACCTCCGCGGGGAGTGACTTGGACAATGCAGACCGGTAAGCGGCCTCTCCCTCCGCCGTCATGCCCAGGCGCTCATACCACCTCCCCAGGCTGAAAAGGTCCACACCATCGAGCGGCCCGGCAACCTGCGGGTCATCGAAAACAGCCCCCAGCCGCGTGGCCAACGTCACCATGGAGAGAACGTCTACTAGATTGTGATAGAAAACGCCGGCCAGTTCGCTGGCGTCGCCGGTCTGCATGTAATCGAAATACAGGCGAGGCACCAGCCAGCCCGGCACCTCTTCCTCCGACCGGTGCACACCCAGCACCTCCTGCTCCAGCGAGCCGAGCGAACACGATTCCAGCCGGCGATGCCACAACCGTCGTGACGGTTTCAACAGATCCAGGTGGGGTGCGCGGACCAGCCGACGGGGCCGCCGAGCCAGTATAAAGCGCGTGTTGAGCAACGGCAGGTCAAAGGCGCGACCGTTGAAACTGACCACGGTGTCAAACCGGTCCAGCAACCCGCCCACCAGGTGAAGCATCGCGGGTTCTTCGGTCACATCTCGCATGAAGAGCTGCTGCACACAAAAGGTGTCGTCCTCAAAAAAGCCAGCACCGACGAGAAAGACATAGGTGCCGGTGCCGCCTGACAGCCCCGAGGTCTCCACGTCAAAAAAGACAGCCTGGCGGAGCTCAAACGACGCACCGTCGGGCAAGCCGGCCAGGCGAGCCAGCGTCGCCGGCGAGACCTCCAACGCCGCCGACAGAGGCAGATCGCCGTGGCGGTAGGACAAGGGCCAACTCTCCTCGGCTACAAAGCAGGTACCCAGCCGAGTCTCACATACCCGACCTGCCACTATCTCTTTGATGCCAGGGCTGCGCTTTTTCTTCGCCAGCGCTTCCCGCTTCGGTTGAATATGAGTGACTCCCTTGCGCAACCCCAGGCGTCGCAGTCGTACCAAACGTTCCCGCAAATCGGTCGCGTCTGACATACCTTGATTCGTTACCGCTTCCTGAAAGCAAAATAGGCCGCGCCAATTCCCAGCAGGCCCGAAATCACTCCTGGTGCGCAACAGATCGTTGCAAAAAGCAACTTGCCTTCGTCCGTCAATGGAGGCTCTGAGAGAAATAGCGCAAAGCCACCAAAACTGCAAAGGCAAAGGGAGACCAACAGAAACCCGGCAGCTACCACGATGCCTATGATCCGCAAGGTAGTCCAATCGCTTACTTTACGCTCGATGGGCGGCGGAGGAACGTATTGGCCCGCCGTAGGCTCTTCGGGCAGCGGCTCTTCCACTGCCGCAGGAGAAACGTCGTCGGCTGACGTGTCCGGCGCTCGTATTCGCGCCCCACACTCGCCGCAGAAAATGTCGCCTGGCATCAATGCCGCACCACAGTTCGGGCAGATTCTCTCCTCGCTCATCCTTGCACTCCTTTCGCTTTTCTCGCCATGTTTCCAGCCCTGCGCGCTCTGAATATCTATTATACCAGCGAACGGGTGAAAGGAAAAGAGCGAACAAAAAGACGCCCAGCGAGCTGGTGCTCGCTGGGCGTCCTGTTCTTTCTTTCACCCCGTCTTCTCTTCTTGCTGTCGCCAAAAGTCCACAAAACGATAGCCCACGCCTCGTTCGGTGAGGATGTATTGCGGATGCGCCGGATCGGCTTCAACTTTCTTGCGCAGATACGTTATGTATAGTCTCAGCAAGTTAGACGCGTCCCGGTACTCATGCCCCCACACTTTGGCTAGCAGCATCTCGTGCGACATGACCCAGCCGGCATTGCTAATCAGGTGGTAGAGCAACCGATACTCTGTAGGTCGGAGCCTGACAGGTTTTCCGTCTACAATCACCTCGTGACGCTGAAAATCCACCGTGAGACGGTCGTCAATCCGCGTGACGGTCTTGGCGGGGGACGACGGCATTTCCAGCCGGCGCAAAAGGGCCTTGATCCGGCTGGAAAGTTCGCGCGGCGAGAACGGCTTGGTCACATAATCGTCGGCGCCCAGTTCCAACCCACGGACTTTGTCCTCCTCATCTGCTTTTACAGTCAGCATGACAACGGGCACCGTAGAGACCTGCCGAATATGCTTCAGAGCCTCAAAGCCGTCCATCTCTGGCATCTGCACATCCATCACCACCAGATCTGGCAAGTTCTCGCGCACGCAGTCCACCGCCTCCAGCCCATTAGTCGCTTCCACCACCCGATAGCCTTCCAATTCCAGATTCATGCGGATGAACCTGATCATGCGAGGCTCGTCGTCTACCACCAGGATCAGCTTTTCAGCCTTGTCACTCATGGGCCCACCCAACTCCCGCGCTCGCTCCTTCCTCTCCAAACTGCAGTCGGTAGATTGGGAAAGAGGGGATCGAATTCCCCTACAGTCTACTCGCGGAAGAAGGTCTCCACCTCTTCGCGCTCTGCTTCGCTGGGCATAATCTCCACGAAGCTGATCCGATGCCAGGGAAACAAGAGGCTGAGGGCATCTTCTTCAACGTAATGAAGTGACTTGCCATCGCGAGCACGAGCGTTGGCGCATTTCAGAAAGTTGTCCTGGCTATCAGGGATCTCGTCTATCTCGGCCACGAACGGGTCGGCATTAGTGATGTGAACAATCACAGTATGCGACATCCAAACTCTCCTTTGCTATGTTGTTGTCGCCAGCTTTGCTTCACCCTTGTCTCCAGTCCGTCACTTCGATGGCTGCGTCTCGACCGATTTGGGCAGGTCAAAATGGACCTGCAACACCAGTGTACCCAACTGCAGCATGTCACCGCTGTTTATCGGCATCGCTTGATAGGGAATGAGCCTATGGCCTTTGAGAAAGGTGCCATTGACACTTCCTACGTCTTCTACAGTCAGCTCGTCATCGTGACACGTTATCTTGGCGTGACAGCGGGAGACGCCCTTCCTGAGTGCGCCATAAGGTGTCAGATCCACTTCTGGGAAAACGTCGCTGTTGGCATCTTCTCGGCCAATCAGGATTTCTGGCTTCAGGGGAACTTTTATCCGGTGTCCAACGTCCACAACGACTATTTGCAACATAACGCGCCTCGCGTCTTCCAGTCCCCTTGGCCCCAACTCATCCGAACCGGACACGGAGAACCAATCTACCTATCTGGATCTCGTCGCCGCTGGCCAGAGGATGCTGCAAATATGGCGTTAGCCGCTTCCCATTCAAAAGAGTGCCATTGACACTGCCCAAGTCCTCGATAAAGATCTCCTGATCCCGGCGCGTGATCTTGGCATGACGCCGCGAGACCCCTTTCTCCAATCCGCCATAGGAAGTCAGGTCCAGATCTGGAAAGGTCGCAGTGGCAGCGTCCAGTCGTCCAATGTTCAGCTCCTTGGTAAGAGGGAATTCGATCTGGCGGTTCACATCTACGATCAAAAAAGAGAGAGTTACTAGATGGCCAGCTTCGCCCGCCTGGGCACTGGCTTTTGCTGCCCTGCGATCCACCCAGGTAGTGTTTTCCGCCATCAGGGGATCGGTGGCTTTGCCATCCTCCGCCAGCAGATAAGCGCCACATTCATCGCAGAAGAGCGTGTTCTCTGGATGGGATTTCTGGCAGGAGGGGCATCTAATCACGCGTTATCTCCTTAGGCAGTATAGATAGACTTCGTGTGCCATAGCGAATCTTCTTGCGACCCTCTGGCGACATGTGCCCGGTTCGCACCAGACGACCCGCTTCCAGGAGAGCAGCCTTGGCCAGCTCGGTCTCGCCGATGTTCAGCAGCCGGGTAGCCATGGTCTCCAGACGCTGGCTGGCGCGCTCTACGTCCCCTCGCTCCAACTCTGCTATGGTTTTCTCTTGCATGCGAAAGATGGCCAGCTTGCCCATCGCCCCCACAATAGCCGGCGGTATGGGTTGGTCAACCCCTTTCTCGGCCGTGACCTCCACACCAACCTTCGCCGAAACCTGCTCGTCGGACAGGCCCACGGCGACAATGTCTCCTTCCACCGTGACAGTCAAGAGGTGACTCTGCCCAACCTCCTGGGTCTGTACCAACAATTCTACCATGATGCCCAGGGGCGTGCCCCTTTCCATGTGACCCAGTTCAACGGGCATCTGAGAGTGGTCAAAACGGTCAAGGCAGGGAGAAATACGAAATATATCTCTGATGCTCGCGTTCTTGGCTGGCGACAAAGTCAATCGAAGACTGCGGGCGAAAATGGAATGTAGGCCATGGATCTTTTCGCGGAACACGGCCGTGACTTTGGACGCTGAATCAATGTAGGCAGAGTTGCCGCCGCTGCGCGACGCAATCTCGTCCAGAAGTTTATCATTCCAATCCTGTCCAATGCCCATGGTGCTGATGCTGACGCCACGCTGACTAGCCTCAATGGCCTGGGCCAAGCACTCATCCTCGTCACCATAAGTCTGCCCATCCGTCAGAAGAACGAGATGATTGATCGTCTGCAAAGTCTGCCACCTCTCAACCTCGGCCAGCCCAGTCAGCAATCCTTGCAAGATTTCGGTGCCGCCTGAACTGTGTATCATGCTCACCTTGGACTTGGCGATGGCCTTGTCAATACCCCGTTGCGCCGGCAAGACAATTTCCGCGCGATCGCTGAAGGTGACCAAAGAAAAGTAGTCGTCATCCGTCAGGTGGTCAATGATGTAGTTGGTCGCTTCCTTGACACGTTGCAGGCGCGCCCCTTGCATGGAGGTGCTGCGGTCTAAAACCAGACAGAGATTAAGCGGCATCCGAGAACCCAATTCATCGGCCGAGGGAAACAGTTCCAGGAGTAGATAAAAGATCTGCTCTTCCTTCAAGAGGGGAAGGTGGGTATGGCTGGGTGTGACTTTCAGCGTCAAGGGGGAGATTTTGCTAGCCTGGCGGCGACGCTCCTGGTCGTAACGCGCACGCTTCTTGGGATCGCCCAATACGTCGTAAGCTTCCTGCACCAGTCGGAAAAGCAGCGAAGTGGACTGGGGCGCTCCAGGTGCATCAGGGTGATACTGTCGCGCCAACTGGCGGTAGGCCCGCTTGATTTCGCTAGCCGTTGCCGTTGGACTAACGCCCAACGTGGCGTAATAGTCTTGCTGGACGTCCATGGGGTCTCCTCACAGCCAGGCCTGCTACCTCCCCATGCCAGGCCTGGTCAACTCAAGCGACTCACCCGATAATGTCCCCTCTACCCTTTGACCTGAATCAGAATCACCGTAATGTTGTCCTCGCCACCCTGGGCATTGGCCTCGCGCACCAGTTGGTGGCAGGCATCTTGAGGAGTGGGCGCCTCGCGCACAATCGCGGCCATACGCTCTTCATTAATATAGCCCCACAGGCCATCGCTGCACAACAGCAGGTAGCTATTGATCGGCAAGGACTTGAGATAAAAATCAACCTCCAGCGCGCTGCCCTGCCCGATGGCTTTGTACAACACGTTGCGTTGTGGATGAGAGGCCGCTTCTTCCGGCGAAATCTGACCCAACTCGATCAGCCGGGCCAGCAGTGAGTGATCTTGGGTGATTTGTTCCAGCCGTCCTTGGCGGATCAGGTAGGCTCGGCTGTCTCCCACATGAGCGATGTAAGCGTTGGTACCCTGGACCAGGGCGCAGGTGAGGGTGGTGCCTGCCTCCGGCGGCGCGACACGGTGGACGACCAGGTTGGCCTTGTTGGCTGCCTGCAGAATCACCTCGTTGATAGGGCGTTGAGGCATCGTGTCTTCGACCTCACTGGTCAGCCAGGGTAAATAGAATTCCCGCAAAACGGTCTCAGCCATCACGCGAGTAGCGAGAGCACTGGCTAACTCGCCCCCTTTATGTCCTCCCATGCCGTCGGCCACCAGAAAGAGGCCAAAGGGAAACGTCTCGCTGTTTCGCGAAAGCGTGGCTTGCAGTGTGAAATAGGTGTCCTCGTTTCGCTTTCGCACTCTCCCAATGTGGCTGGCCCGACCGATCACCAACGTAGGGCCGGTGTCCAGCAACTCTTCTGCGGGGACTACCGCCTCTGTCACTAGCGGCTCCGCCTCTATGCCAAGAAGCCGTCTAAGAAATTCCATTGGACCCTCTCCCGATGTGCAGCCAGCCTATTTGCCGCTGATTCACGTCAACTCGTCCACTTTGGCCCGCACTAGATTATCTTGAC
>CAYNKW010000026.1:16504-28126 GCA_964397845.1 uncultured Anaerolineae bacterium | reverse complement strand
GGCCAGGGCGAATTCGTACTCGCCGGTCAGCGGCCAGTGACCCGCTCGCAGGCCCTGAGCAGCCAGTGCGCCCGCCAGGATCGCGGCCCCGGCAGCGCCCAGCCACATCCCCGCCGGCCAACGGCGAACATAGGCCAACGCCGCCAGCAAGAAGCAGACCGCCGCCGCAATCGTCGCCACCGAACCGCTAGCCATTGGACTCTCCAGCATGGCTCACAAGAGAACACGACATATTCCTCGCTCGTGCGGGATCGCCAGATCTCGCACCGTAAAACATCACCAACCATCGCCGGATCTGGCGATCCGGCGTGAGCGAAGGCCGTTGGTCTTTTGGCCCAAGCCCCTGGGACAAAGCCCTACGTCCCCTTTGTCCCTGGGCCAAAGGACCAGGGGCTTGGGGCTGAGGACCAAGGGCAAAAGATAAATTGCCAAGGTGTTTTGACTGTCCGTGAACCATGCCGACTTTCCTTTCGAGGGTATAGAAGGGCATAGGCAGTCTGCTGCAAAGCTCTCCTGCCTCATTCGACTTTGTAACCGGTCTGCTGTTCAGCCATCTGGGGGGGCGGTGTGGTCATCAAGACCAAATACCTTTCAAAGTCTGGCACCTGTTGGCGGGCACACTCGGCGGCGGCCAGCATCTCGTCGACAGCCACAATGATCTTGTCGGTGACACCTGGCAGAAAAGAACGTCTCCCGCAGTTGGGGCATACCATCGCCGGCACATCCAAAATCTGCACCTTGATGCCGTTTCGCTCATATTCCACTGTTACCTTTTTGAACTCCGTCCTTGTCCGACACTCGGATCAAATTCTCGGTCGTTCATCCATCCTGTCCTCTGCCCCTCGTTTTCTTGATGTCTTGATGACAGATTCGGGCCAGTTCATCGGCCAGTGCGTCGAAGGCGTCGCCGAAATCGCCCGCGCCCGCCATGTGGGCCTTTTGCCCATCCAACTGCAACCAGAGCCGCCAGTGGGGCACCCACAGCGAGACCAGCGCGGCGACCAGCAGCAGGGCCGCCGCTCCCACCGCCGGGCCAAAGGTCGGGTCGTGGCTCACTTGCCAGACAGTGTAGCGACTCAAGACAAAGGTGATCGGCGTCCCGCGCACCTCGATCTGGTCGCCGCCGGTCACACTGCCGGAGCCCAGGAGAGCGCCGTCACTGTCAAACGCTTCCACAAAAAGGGTCTCTCCCTGGGGCTGGTAGGCCACTCGCAGCGTGAGGCCCGAATCGGGCAGCATGACCTCCTGAGCCTGAGCACCGGCGAAAGCCAGGTCAAAGGTGCGTTCCGGCGTCGTCGCGCGGGCGGCGGGGCCGTAGCCTTGCAAGTGAAAGGCCACGCCCTGAAAGGTGAGGGGATGGTTGATGCGCACGGTGCAAGTCATTGGCGGTGAATTGCCAGCCAGTACAGCCAGTGGCACGCGGTAGTCGCGCGGCTGGCCGTTGGGGTAGCGCTCCACGGTCAGTGGCCCGGCCCGCACGTAAAAGTCGCGCCCGTGGCCGATGGCGTGAACCTGTCCTGGCAGCAGCATCACACCGGTCTCTTGCCAGCCCAGGGCCGGGCGGGCGACCACGACTACGGCCAGCAACAACGCTGTGGCGTGGCTCACCAGGGTGCCGATCTGGCTCCACCGGCCTCGTTCGGCGTAGAGGTAGACGGCCCCTGCACCGCGTTCGGTGCGGGCGCGGTAGCGACGCCGCGCCAGGACCTCCTGCGCCGCTGCCAGCCCATGTTGGGGGGTGGGCACTGGCCACTCGGCGCGGTGGGCAAGGCTCCCATAGAAAGCATCGGACCGGATGATGGTGGGCCGCCTGACAAGCCGGCGCCACAGGCGAGGCAGGCGTTGGAGCGTGCAGGCGAGGGTGTTCAGCAGCAGGGCGGCCAACAGCGCTAGAAACCAGGGCGCGTGGTAGGCGTCGAATAAGCCCAGGGCGTAGAGCAAGGAGGTGGCGTGACCGTAGCGCAAGGCTACGGCAACCAGCCACGGCTCGAGGGTGGCGGGGTCGGTGGGCATCTGAGGCAACAGGCTGGCGATCAGGGACGCTAGCAGCAACGCTGCCAGCAGGACCGCTGCCAGGCGGACGCTGCCCAACGCCCGCCACAGATTGTGCCAGAGTCGGGTCGCCATGCCCATTTCGTTCGCTTCCAGAGGCTGTGGAGTGTCAGGCCTGCCGTCGGAGGCCGGGGGGCGTCACCTCGAGTTTTATTATACGCCCGATGTAGAATTCTGGCAAGGGGAGCACAGCAGATTGCGTTTTTGTCTCAAATCTCGTATAATAGAAACGGCCGTGCAAGACGCTGGATGCGCACCCAATCGCGGGAGATTGGGCGGATGTTTACGGTTCTGTGACCGCCACTCCCTGGCGGTTGTTTTGCTGGTGTAAGCGTACGGCACAACAGGCTAAAAGGTTGGTAGCGTAACAAAGTCTTGACATTTTGGCTGGTGGGTCGCTTTTGCAGATTGGAGTAGAGGCTTTAGCCGGTTTTCACGCTCAAAACACCCGCCTGAAGGCTCGACTCCGGCAAAATGTCAGCTCTTTGTGATGCTATCAAACGGTTACTTGCTGGCATTTGACAAAGCGTATCCGTTCAGGGAGCAGACCAGAAACCGGGATAGTGTCAAATGACACCTTGCGACATGGAAACGCGATTGGCATACTGCTAGTAGTAGGTGCTCTGCAATCTCATACTACTACTGGCTGTGGTATACACCCCCAGGGCGGAACTGGGGGGTCACCTGACACTATGTAGGTTTCTTGACCTCCAGGTGAATGGTTACGACAAAGCTAGAAAGGCGGAGGTGGTAGCATGAGTACTACGGATATTCGAGCCATGAAACAGGCTCACAAGGTGCTGGTCGAATTTACCTACGAGCCAGGCACCATAGAGCGGGGATACACCGGGCGGACGCTGTACGTCAACCTCTCCGACAACACCATCGCCGGCAAGCCGGTGACCCAGCAGATGAAAGACGTGTTCATCGGCGGGCGCGGGTTCGGGCTGAGGCTCCTGTGGGACGGTGTGACGCCGGATACCAGATGGGACGACCCGGAGAACGAGATCGTCATTTCCTGTGGGCCACTCGGCGGCACCACGGGCTATCCTGGCTCGGGCAAATCGCTGGTCGTCAGCCTCTCGCCCCTCACCAATTGTGTCATGGATAGCAACGTGGGTGGCTACTACGGCCCGCTGCTCAAGTTTGCCGGCTGGGACGCCATCGAGATCCAGGGCAAGGCGGAAAAAGACGTCATCGTCTTTGTGGACGGTGACGACGGCCGGGTGACCATCGAGGCAGCGCCGGAGGAGGCCGTGGACAGCCACGTGCTGGGCGAGCAGATGGCCGGGATGTATGCCGACAGCGAGAAGGGTAAGCGCGCCATCTCTAGTGTGTCGGCGGGCACGGGCGCGGATCACGCGCGCTTTGGCTGCCTCAACTTTAGCTGGTACGACTCGCGGCGTGGCCGCATGCGCTACAAGCAGGCCGGCCGAGGCGGCATTGGCACCATCTTTCGCGACAAGAAGATCAAGGCGCTGGTGGTCAAGTTCAGCAACGTGAAAGGTGGCTTGAATCACCCGGCGGACGCCAAGCTCCTTAGCCAGGTGGGACGCAAGGTCAACGAGGAGATGCGCCGCCTGGACCCGATCCAGAACAACATGGCCGGCGTGGGCACCTCGCACCTGGTCTCCATCATGAACGACTATGACCTGCTGCCGACCCGCAACTTTAAGTACGGCTCGCACCCGGAGGCGCACAAAATATCGGCCGACGTGTACCGCCAGTTGTACGCGCCGGCCGGAGTCCGTGATGGCTGCTGGTATGGCTGCACCATGGCCTGCTCCAAGGCCATTGACGGTGTGACGCTGCGCACCGGTCCATACGAGGGCCAGGTTGTAGGCGTGGATGGTCCGGAGTACGAGACCATCGCTGGCTGCGGCTCCAACATCGGTGTGTTCGATGCCCACTGGGTGGCCGAGTTCAACTTTTATTGCGACACCTACGGCCTGGATACCATCTCCTTTGGCACGGCCATGGCCTTCGTCATGGAGTGCTACGAAGCGAGGATTCTCAACAAAGAGATCACCGGTGGCCTGGAGTTGAACTTTGGCAATGCCGAAGCGGCCATGGAACTGCTCCACCGGACGGCCCGAGGCGAAGGCTTTGGCCAGGTCTTTGGCCAGGGCGTCCGCCGCATGAAGAAAATCTTTGCCCAAGAGTACGGCGGCGACTCCCAGTTCATGCAGGACATCGGCATGGAGAGCAAGGGCCTGGAGTACTCGGAGTACGTGACTAAAGAGTCGCTGGCCATGCAGGGCGGCTATGGCCTGACGCTGAAAGGCCCTCAGCACGACGAGGCATGGCTCATCTTTATGGATATGGTGAACAACCAGATCCCCACCTTTGAGGACAAGGCCGAGGCGCTGCACTACTTTCCCATGTGGCGCACCTGGTTCGGCCTCAACGGCCTGTGCAAGATCATCTGGAACGACGTGGTGCCGGAGGACAACGCCTTAACCGACGAGCCGACCAAGATCCCGGAGCACGTGGAGAACTATGTCCAGTACTATCGTGCCGTCACCGGTCAGGAGGTGACGAAAGAGGACATCATCTTCCAGTCGGAGCGGGTGTACAACTTTCAGCGGGTGTTTAACGTCCGCATGGGCTATGGCCGCCGCTTAAACGACGCAATCCCTTACCGCAGCGCGGGGCCGGTCACTGTAGAAGAGTACGAATCGCGCGCTGAGCGCTACGACAAACAGCTTCGCGAGCTTGCCGGCTTTAGCCCCGAGGACAAGAGCACCGGGGAAAAGGTGGCCGCCCTGCGGGCCTGGCGCGAGGAGCAGTACGAGAAACTGACCGACGCCGTGTACAAACGGCGCGGCTGGACGTCCGACGGCGTGCCGACGCTGGAAAAGCTGCACGAACTGGGCATTGACTTCCCCGAGGTCGTCGAGGTCGTCAAGCCGTATCTCTCGTGAAGCTGTCGCGGCGTTACGATGATTCGCGTTAACGACAAGTTTGAGGTCGAATGGGAAGAGGGGATGACGGTGACGCGGCTGCTGGAGCGACTCAAGTTCAGCTTTCCGCTCATCATCGTCTCGATTGACGGCGTGCTGGTGCCAAAGGACCAATACGCCAGGCGTCAGGTTCCCCACGGCGCCGAGGTCAAGGTGCTGCACATGATCGCTGGCGGCTAAATTCGATACTTTTCAAACAAGATAGTCTCTTCCTTGAGAGTTGTTGAGCATTTTATGCCACGAATGACACGAATTTTCACGAATAGGGAGCTGGAAATTGGTGATAATTCGTGGCAAATTGCGTTTCCTATTGACCGGCCCACAAGGATGTGCTAAAATAGGTCGGAATACTCTTTTGAGAAGTCAAGGTGAGAGCGGAGATGGGAACGATTGAACCCAATCAACTTATGCGACGTCTGGCCGACGTGGAGACGCCACTGTCCGTGGCACAACTCTATCGCCTCTCAGATCTTTCGGAACAGGAACTGGCGCGGTTTCAACATGCCTGGCCGCAGGTTCCGATCGAGCGACGGCGGCAGATCGTTGGCTTCTTGATCGAGATCGCCGAGTCGAACTTTGAGGTGGACTTTGAGCCCATCTTCTGTGTCTGCATCGGCGACGCCGACGAAGAGGTGCGTGCCCGGTCGGTGGAAGGATTATGGGAGAGTGAGGAGCCGAGCCTCATTGAGCCGCTGCTGGAAATGGCCCAAAACGATCCCGCCGTGCGTGCACGGACTGCCGCTGCCAGCGCGCTGGGCCGATTTGTGCTGCTGGGCGAACTGGACAGGCTCTCTTCCCAGCGTCAGGCGACGATTGAGGACACTTTGCTGACCCTGATTCGTTCGACGGAAGAGAGTCTGGAAGTGCGGCGGCGGGCGGTTGAGGCGCTGGCTTACTCCGGCAGTCACCAGGTGCGCGGCGTCATCGAGAGCGCCTACCATCACGAGGCTCGAGTCATGCGCGTGGCTGCCGTCTTTGCTATGGGCCGCAGCCTGGACCCCTACTGGGAGCCTTTGTTGCTGGACGAATTGCGCAGCCACGATCCAGAGTTGCGCTACGAGGCGGCGCGCGCCTGTGGTGAGTTAGAGTTGGCGTCTGCCATCCCTCGCTTGGCAAAACTGCTTACTGACGAGGATCGAGAAGTTCAGGAAGCCTGCACCTGGGCATTGGGGCAGATTGGTGGTCAGGAAGCTCACCAAGTCCTGGAAGCCGGTTACGAGGCTGTTGACCAGGACAATGAGGCATTGCAAGAAGCCGTTGGGGAGGCGTTGAGTGAGCTGGCTCTTGCTTCTGAGGCTGTCCAATTCCCTCTCCACGAGTATGACATGGACACCGAGGATGAAACCGGCAGTTGGGCTGAGGACTGGCTCAGTGGCGTGCTCGACAACGGGCCCGACGAGACGGACTTTGAGGACTTGGATGACGACTAGAAGCCTTGCCCGGTGATCATTCTACTTTCTATTTTCGTTGAAAATATTCTGCCGGTCTTTATCGCTGCGGGATTGGGCTATCTCCTGGACCGAAAGTTTGACCTGGACGTCAAGACCATCTCGCGTATGGCCTTCTACGTGTTGTCCCCGTGCCTGATCTTTACGTCTTTGACCCAATCTTCTGTCAGCGGTGAGGAATTCGGTAGCATTATTCTGTTTGAAGTGTTGATGATGGCCATTTTGCTGGCCATCACCTGGAGCGTGGCTCGGCAGGCGCGTCTGACCCGGCAGCAGGAGGGCGCGTTCTTGCTCTCGGTGCTGTTTGTCAACTCTGGTAACTATGGCTTGTCCGTCAACCTCTTTGCTTTTGGCAAAGAGGCGCTGGCGCGGGCCATTATCTTTTTCGTCGGCAGCACCGTGCTCATGAACACGCTGGGCATTTTCCTGGCCTCCCGGGGACGGGCCAACGTGAAAACGGCTTTGCTCAACGTGTTCAAAGTACCCATGATCTACGCCGTGTTCCTGGCATTTGCGGCGCGAGCGTTACCCTGGCCGGTGACAGAGACGTCGTGGTTCAGAGGATTGGATATGGTGGGTAGCGCTGCCGTGCCGGTTATGTTGCTCCTTCTGGGCATCCAACTGACACGTAATTCGTCGGGCCGGGATTTGAGGCGTGTCTCTGCGGCCACCCTTTTGCGGCTGGGTCTGGCTCCCCTGTTGAGCCTGTTGCTGGCCTCCGTCACGGGGTTGACCGGAGACACCCGCCGCGCCTGCGTGTTGGAAGCCAGCATGCCCACGGCGGTGACGGCGGTCATCCTGTCGCTCGAGTTCGACGTGTTGCCAGAATTCGTCACCGGCGTCATTTTTCTGTCTACCCTGTTGAGCCCGCTATCGTTGACGCTGCTCATTGCCTTGTTGCGCTGATTGGGAAAGGAGCAAGTCCACTGAGAACTTGGTTGAGTCTCTCCCTGATCTGCTCGTTGCTTCTTCTGACGACGGTCGTTCTGGCGCAGGAAGAGGGAGTGCCGGTCGTCGAGGCGAACTGGCAGCGGGTCCGTTTCGCTGAATCCCTTCAGTTCTATCTAACAGTGTCCAGTTCGGCAGACATCACCTCGGCCGTTCTCACTTACCGCACGACCCACAATCAAGGCATGACGGTCAGACAACTGGACTTTTCGCCCGCCTCCCGCGTCGAGTTGATCCACGAGGTCGATCTGGCCCGTCATCCCCTCAAACCCTTTGGCACGATCGAGTATTGGTGGACGGTGGGTGACGCTGCCGGCCGGCAACTCACCACGGAGCACCAGCGATTTTCCTACGAGGACACCCGCTTTGCCTGGCAATCGCTAGCGGGTCAGAACGTGGTGGTACACTGGTACGATGGCGGCGCCGCTTTTGGCAGCCTGGCATTGGACGTGGCAGGCCGGGCAGTAGACCGCATTCGAGCAGTGATTGACCCCTCGTTGGCCTTGTCCGAACCATTCCACTTGTATCTCTACGCCAGCGAAGCAGACCTCTCGCCTGCCCTGCCGGCGACGGGCCGGGAGTGGGTGGTGGGCCAGGCCTATCCTGAATTACGAATCGCCCTGGCCTCTGTCCCGCCAGGCCCGGAGAGCGCCTCCACCATGCGCTGGCTTGTCCCTCATGAGTTAACGCATCTCCTGCTCTACGAAGCGATGGGCAGCGACTATGGGCGCCTGCCCCCCTGGCTCAATGAGGGCCTGGCCGTCGCCAACGAGCAAGTCCCCGATCCCGACGAGGAACTGGTGCTTGGCCGGGCGTTCCAGAGCGGCCAATTGCTCTCCTTGGATGCGTTGTGTTACAGCTTTCCTCAGCAGGATGACCAGGTGCGCCTGGCCTACGCTCAGAGTGCCAGTGTCGTGAGGTTCATTCAAGAGAACTATGGCTATTCCGCAATCAGGGGGTTGGTGGAGGCCTATAGCGAAGGCTTCGACTGCTGGGGTGGCGTGCGCCAGGCACTCGGCATTAGTCTGAACAGTCTGGAGTCGCGGTGGCGTGAATCGTTGGGCGCAGGCCCTCAGATGGCGTTCTTTCCCAGACAAGCCAGGCCGTGGTTGCTGCTGGTGCTGGCAAGTTTTCCCCTGCTCTTGCTGGCCGCGCAACCTCTGGCCGCCCGCCGGACGAACCGACCACACCGGTGACTATTATGAGAATAGCCGTCTCGAGCTGGCGGTGGATGACAACCCGCCGCCCGCGTCACCGGATTGTTGTCCGGCGAGAGCCAAGTCGTATTATCATCAAAAGGAAGACGACCTGATGCCTGAGCCCGCCAAAGGTGTTGACGCCCGGCGAGATGACCTTGCCGCGCTAACCATGCCCACCGTTTTGCGCTTCTGGCTGCCGCTGGCAGCCAGTTGGTTGCTCATGACAACCGAAACGCCCATCGTCAACGCCGTCGTCGCCCGCATGGCCGGGGCCAAGCTGCAACTGGCCGCCATCGGCGTCGCCATGTCGCTGGCGCTGGCGGTGGAAAGTCCCATCGTCTCGCTGCTCACCGCTGGCAACGCGCTGGCCCGTGACCGGGCGTCCTTCTGTCTGCTGCATCAATTCACCCTGGGGCTGAGCGCCATCCTGACGGCAGCTATGTTGCTATTGAGCCTCACGCCTCTGTTCGACCTGGTCGTCTTGCGGCTCATCGGCGCGCCGGCCGAGGTGACGGCCCTGGTGCGCCCTGTGCTCTGGGCGCTGACCCTCTGGCCGGCAGCCATTGCCTACCGTCGCTTCCACCAGGGGGTGATGATCCGATACGGCTACACTCGCCAGGTGAGCTACGGCACCGCCATCCGGTTGTTCACGTCCGTGGGCCTCGCGGTGGGCGGGTTGGTCTGGGGCAAATTGGACGGCGCAACCGTGGGCGGACTGGCCCTGGGCGCCGCCGTCATCGCCGAGGCGGTCTATATTCACTACCTGTCGCGGCCGGCGGTGAGAAAGGTGAAAATGATAGATTCCTCCGCTGGCGAACCATCGTTGACCCTTCGCGCACTGATCCAGTTCTACGCGCCCCTGACCCTCACCTCTGTGATCATGCTCTCGACGGCACCGCTGCTCAATTTTGGGTTGGCCCGCTCGCTCTATCCCCTCGAATCACTGGCCGCCTGGCCAGTAGTCGGCGGGCAGTTGCTCGTCGTGCGCAGCATTGGATTCAGCCTGCAAGAAGTCGTCGTCGCCCTGCTGGACGGCCCGGCGGCCATGAAGACGCTGTGGCGTTTTGCGGTCATTTTGACTGTGGGATCGCTGGCCCTGCTGCTGACGCTTGCCTTCACGCCGCTAGCCCCCTGGTGGCAGCAGCAGATCGCCGGCCTGAGCGAGAAACTGACCGCCTTTGCTGTCCCCGCGCTGCGGCTGGCAGTGCTTTTGCCGGTGCTGTCCGCGATCCAGAGTTGGCTGCGGGGCATCGTCGTCGTAGGCAAGGAGACCGGAGCCATTGCCCAGGCCACGGTCATCAACCTGGCTGTGCTGATGGCGGTGCTCCTGGTTGGCGCCAGCGGGGACTGGCTGCCCGGAGTGTCGGTAGCTGCCCTTGCCCTGACCGCTTCGCAACTGGTGGAGAGCGTCTGGCTGTGGCGCGGTGCACGGCCAGCGCGACGGCGAATCCGGGAGCGGGCGCGGGTTGGGGCATTGCCGCCACTCAAGTAAGAGACTATAGAACATGATCATCATCATCAATGGTCCCCTGGGGATCGGCAAAACGGAGGTCTCGTGGAAGCTGGTCGAGTATTTCGACCGGGGGGTGATGCTCGACGGCGATTACATCGGTGCGGTCCACCCGTTCGAAATCTATGACGACGAGCGGATCGAATATCTCTATCAAACGATGCGACACCTGGTCGCCTTTCACGTCGCGCACGGCTATCATAACTTTGTGATTAACTATGTCTTTGAGACGCCCGAGTCGCTGGCGCGCCTGAGATACCTGCTGGCGGACCTGGATGACGAGATCTATGTCTTCCGTCTCACTTGCACCGAGGACGAGATAGAACAGCGCGTCCGGGCACGGGCCGGTGGCCAGCTCGAGTGGGAGGTCCAGCGCTCCAGGGAACTATCTTACATTCAGGAGGCTGAGGCCGCTCGGGGCGATATGGGATACGTTATAGACACCACCTCGCTGATGGTTTCTCAGGTCGCTGACGCCATCTGGCAAAACATTCGAGAGGCCGTTGAGCTCGTGCCCTACCATCCCGGCTGGCCGGTCGAATACAAAGCCGAGAAGGCCCGCATTGAGGTAGCCCTGGGCGATCTCGCCGTGGAAATCCATCACGTTGGCAGCACTGCCGTGCCCGACCTGGCCGCCAAACCGATCATAGACATCATGGTGGTCGTGCGCCAGCTTGATGATGCTTCGGCTTGTATCGCGCCGCTTCAGGCCCTCGGCTACACGTTCATAGATTACCCACAGAACACCGACCGTCGTTTCTTTCGCAAAGGCGTCCCGCGTACCCACCACCTGCACATCGTGGAACAGGGTAGCATATCCCTGGTGGACCACCTGGCCTTTCGCGACGCCCTGTGCGCCAACTCTGAACTGCGGCAGCAATACGCCGCGCTCAAAGCGGAACTGGTGATCCGCTACAGAAACGACCGTGCCGCATACAGCGACGCTAAAACGTCCTTTGTTGAAGAGACGTTGGCAACGTGGAGGAAAATTCGTTTGTTTCTCAATTCGCTGTATTGACAAATCGCCTATGTTGTGTTACTATTAACTACGGTACATAGTGTTCAATCCGTGGTTTACAGAGGAAATCTGAGGTATTCCCCACGTCTTCCGGGTTTGGGGGTAGCTAGCCCAACCGTATTGGATGCTCTTGAAGGCAACGGCGAGTACGATTGGCTTTCTATCCATAACAAGTGGGAAGTACCTGAAATTTGTAGAGGGTTTGAAGCATGGCGTGAGCGAGGGAGTGTCACCGGCCGGAGGTGCGCTTTTTTGTGCCGGCCGGCGTTGCTTGATGCGTGGGCCATGGTGGTGGGTTAGATGGCGGGGTTGGGTGACGGTCGCCGCGTGTGATACCGGCCCGGGCATTCCGCCGGAAGACCAGGAGCGGGTCTTTGACCGCTTTGTCCGAGGAAGCCTGGCCGAAGCAGGTCACATCCCCGGCACCGGAGTGGTTCATTTCAAAAGTTCTTGGGGTAAAGCCGTCGGTAGTCAAACCCTTCGT
>CAYNKW010000026.1:14836-16404 GCA_964397845.1 uncultured Anaerolineae bacterium | reverse complement strand
AGTGGTTCATTTCAAAAGTTCTTGGGGTAAAGCCGTCGGTAGTCAAACCCTTCGTCGTGCGCGATCTGCTGAACAGAATCGAGGCCGCTCTGGCGGCATAGACATGTTTTATGGATAGGAAAGCATCTGGAAATTCATCACCGACCCTCGCCTGGCGATTCCCTCCAGCCGGGTCACTGAGCGGCAGAGCAATTACCCAACGCTCTCCATAGGAGAGAGAACGACATGACGCCATCCCAAAGAAGGATACACTCAATTCGATCACAACCGCCGTCGCAGTCGTCAACTGCTTCAACACCGTCGCCGGCTATCACTTCTCAACTCGCGGAAGAAAGGCCAAGTCGGCAAGGGTTTCATCCCCCGGAAGTCACCTCTATAGCGGACACGGGGCTCAGTTTGGGCTTTCTTACTGACCTGGTGCTAAAGGTGATGTATTTTGAAGGCTTTATTTCTGGCAGCAAAATCGCCAAGATGGTCAAGCTCCCCTTTGGCGGCGTGGTCGAAGAGGCCCTGGAATTTCTGCGCCGTGAGAAGCTTTGTGAGGTCAGGGGTGCCGGTGGCCTGGGCATATCCTCCTACCAATTTATCATCTCCGACAAGGGTAGCGAAAAGGCTCGAGAAGTCATGGAACGCAGCATGTATGCCGGCCCGGCGCCGGTGCCGCTGCACGTCTACGCGGAATCTGTTCGCCAACAACCTCTCAAGAACGTCACCGTCCATCCGTCTGCCATGCGCCAGATGCTCTCACATCTGGTCCTCAGAGAAAAGACCTTTAATCAGATCGGGCCGGCAGTCAACTCGGGTCGTTCCATTTTTCTTTTTGGCCCGCCCGGCAACGGTAAAACAGCCATTGCCGAGAGCATTGGGCGCATGTTGATGACCGATGAGATGTACATTCCCTATGCTTTTGAAGTGGATGGGCACGTGGTCAAAGTATTCGATGACGTCAACCACCGGTTGGCAGAGGATCAGTCTGGCGACAGTAGTGGCCATGGCAGTGCCAGGAATGGCCAACTTGACAGGCGTTGGGTCAAAGTCAAGCGTCCTGTCGTCATTGTCGGCGGTGAGTTGACGCTAGAGGCGCTGGATCTGGTGTTTGACGAGACTTCCAAGTTCTACGAAGCACCCTTTCAGGTCAAAGCCAATGGAGGCATGTTCTTGATAGATGACTTTGGCCGCCAGCGTGCCCGACCTCAGAACCTGTTGAATCGTTGGATTGTACCCCTGGAGAAACGGGTTGACTATCTTACTCTGCACACCGGGCGCAAGATAGAAATTCCTTTTGAGGTGCTTATTGTCTTTGCCACCAACCTGGAACCCAAAGATCTGGTGGATGAGGCCTTTTTGCGCCGCATCCGGAACAGAATCCACGTTGGCAATCCCTCTTACGAGGCATTTCGCGAGATATTCCGCTGCGTTTGTCAGGCCAAGGGTGTACCCTACGACGACCAGACACTGGCCTACCTTCTGAGGGAACATTATGTTAAGAGACAACGCCCTTTGCGGGCCTGCCATCCTCGAGACCTGATAGACCAGGTGGTAGATACTGCTCGCTTTCTCAACATGCC
>CAYNKW010000026.1:8172-14736 GCA_964397845.1 uncultured Anaerolineae bacterium | reverse complement strand
GAATGTGCCGAACACTCTGGAAACTGCACGGCAGGCAGATGTAAAGACCTGCCGGGTTGATAGCTACGCAGAGTACAATCAGGCCGTCTTGCACTTCCTCAGAGGTACGGAGGGGTGACTACAGTGCTGAACACGTTAGACGAACTGTATCAGAATCGCGTTTTGAACTTTGCGCACCGGGGGGCCAGCGCCGCTGCTCCAGCGAACACGCTGTCTGCCTTTCGCCTGGCGGCCGAGATGGGCGCGGACGGCGTCGAACTCGACGTCCAGCTTTCCCGCGATGGCGAGGCTGTGGTCGTCCACGATTTCACGGTGGACTGCACCACCGACGGCCGGGGGGCGGTGCGAGAGATGGTTCTGGCTCAGCTCAAAGAATTAGATGCAGGAAGCTGGTTCGATCCTGCTTTTGCCGGCGAGCGTATCCCCACGCTCCAGGAGGTGTTTGACGTTATCGGGCATCGCCTGTTGGTGAACGTGGAGATCAAAAGCCTGCCGGGCCGCAGCCGGGGGCTGGAGGCGGAAGTGGTCCGGCTCATCGAAGACAACAGCCTGGCGCACCGGGTCATTGTCTCCTCTTTCAACCCACTGTCGCTGCGAAAGGTGAAACGACTCAATCCAAACATCCCCGCGGCTTTGCTCTACGCGCCGGGCCTGCCCCTCCTATTGCGGCGGGCCTGGCTGGGGCTGATCTCACACCACGAGTTTCGCCATCCGCACTACTCAATGGTGGATGAGCGGTTCATGGCCTGGGCGCGGCAAAAGGGCTACCGCGTCAACGCCTGGACGGTCAATGAGCCGGGTGAGATTCGCCGTCTCCTGGCTCTGGGTGTGGATGGCATCATCACCGACCGTCCCGACCTGCTGGCCGCGATACTGGACAAGAACTGGAACCGATCGAGGCTTTTGTCGTCCTGATGGGGAACGATTGAAAGGTGTTTGCCCAACCCTCTGAGCGGTGATATAATTCTCAGTGTAACGTTCACGAGGTACGAACTTGAGCAGGCTGAGCGAAATCCTGATGCTGGTGCATTCCTTTGTCGCAACCTAATAGAGAACGAACCCGAACCTACTGTGTTTATTCGAGCGGTGGGCATCAAAGAACGCAGTCGAGTTCGAATCGGTAGAGAGGTGGTGGAATTATGAGTGTTCGAACTCTAGATATAACAGAGGCAATTCAGCCATTGGCTGAATACGCCCAACAGGTCGACATAGGGCCAATAGTGGTGACCATTGAGGGCCACCCGGTGGCAGTTGTGGTTGCCGTTGGGAATGCTGATCTGGAGACTATATCGTTGAGTACCAATCCTCAGTTCTTGGCGCTGATTGAGCGTTCCCGTGCACATCAAGAGAGCGAGGGCGGGATTTCTAGCGATGAAATGAGACGCCGTTTGGGACTCAACTGACATCCTGACTCATGGCGGCAAGTGAGCCGTTAGATGAAATGGCAGCATCAACGGCAATCATATCGCGTAAAGGGTTTGGGGGTGATGGGCTGCCGACGTCGCTCTCGAAACTGGCAACTATGAGGGGGTAATTGCCATTGTCCTTGCCATCCATCATAGCCATTGATGGCCCGGCGGCTTCGGGCAAGAGCACTGTAGGAGGCTTGCTGGCTGAGCGGCTGGGTTATGTGTACTTTGACACGGGAGTGATGTACCGTGCCGTGACCTGGGTTGCTTTGCAACAGGGTGTACCCATTGAGGATGAAGCCGGTGTTTCCGTGTTAGCCGGGGCGATCCACATCGAAGTGACGCACCCCACTGTGGACGACGGGCGGCAGTACACTGTCCTTGTAGACGGCCAGGACGTGACGTGGCACCTCCGGCGACCGGAAGTAGACTACGGCGTTTCGCCCGTCTCAGCTTACGCTGGCGTGCGCCGCGCTCTGACAGCGCAGCAGCGACGCCTGGGCTTGCGAGGGCGCATCGTCATGGTCGGGCGGGACATTGGCACGGTGGTTCTGCCCGAGGCGGATCTCAAAATCTACCTGGATGCAACGGTAGAGGAGCGCGCCCGCCGCCGCTGGCGAGAGTTGCGATCGCGGGATCCATCAGCCAGTTACGACGAGGTGTTGGCGGCCATGAAGCGGCGCGACAGCATAGACAGCGAGCGCCAGTTGGCTCCCTTGCGCCCGGCGGGGGACGCACGCATCCTCAATACGACGGCACTCGGCATAGAGCAAGTCCTGGCTCAAGTCAATGCCTGGGTTTGTGAAGCAGAAGGAGGGAAATAAGTCTCCATGCGCTTGTGGTTTCGTCGCGTTGTGAAACCCATCATCAGATTTCTTATCTGGCTTCTTCTCCGTATGGAAGTGAAAGGGTTGGAACACATACCCTCTGAGGGAGCCGTTATCCTGGCCATCAGCCATACCAATTTCTTGGATCCAGTATTGATGATGGCCGTTTGTCTTCGTCCCCTGGAAGCGGTCAGCAAGCTCGAGAACCTCCAGCTTTTCTTCTTTGGCCCGCTGATCTGGCTGTATGGGGTCATCTCCATCCGGCGGGGAGAGGTGGATCGGGGGGCGCTGAGCACGGCCATCGAGCTGCTGAGGCGTGGCGAGGTGCTACTCATCGCCCCCGAAGGGACGCGCAGCGGCGTGGGGCGATTACAAAAGGGCCGCGGCGGACTGGCCTACATCGCCGCGCGGGCCGGCGCGCTCATCGTGCCGGTGGGCATCATCGGCGTAGAAGGCTTCTGGTGCAACCTCGTCCGGCTGCGGCGCACGCCGGTCCAGATGGCGCTGGGACAGCCTTTCCGCTTTGCGGCGCGGGGGCGACAACTAGACCGCCGGGCCCTGGCCCAGATGACGGACGAGGCAATGTATCAACTCGCTGCGACACTGCCCCCGGAGCGCCGTGGCCGTTACGCTGACCTGGAAGCAGCCACCGAGGAGTGGCTGGAATTTCCGGGCGGGGTAAGTAACCTGGTGGGCGCGGAATCATGAAACTCCGAGGCGGCGTCATCTCTGGCGTAGAATCGAATAGCCTGGCCATCCGCCTGGGCCTGCAACCGGGCGACGAACTGCTGGCCATCAATGGCCGCCAACTGCGCGACGTAATAGACGTCCGGTTCTACGGTGCCGAGGACTGGCTGGAACTGGTTGTGCGCTGCGCGGAGGATGGCGAAACGTGGCGTTACGGAACCAAGCGAGCCTACGATGAGTCTCTGGGTTTTGACTTTGCTCATCCCACCTTTGATGGGGACATCCGTCGCTGCCGCAACAACTGCAAGTTCTGTTTTCTGGCCCAGAATCCGCGCGGCCTGCGGCAGAGCCTCTACGTCAAAGACGACGACTATCGCTATTCGTTTCTCTACGGCAACTTTGCTACGCTGACCAATCTTAGCGACGAGGATTGGGCGCGGCTGGAGGAGCAGCGCCTCAGTCCGCTGTACGTCTCGGTGCACACCACGGAGCTCGAGCTGCGCCGCGAGGTGCTCCAGTGTCCCGATGTGCCCGACATCCTGGCGCAACTGCGTCGCCTGGCGGCGATGGCCATTGAGGTGCACACCCAACTTGTTCTCGTGCCCGGTCTCAACGATGGCCCTCACCTGGAGCGCAGCCTGGCCGACCTGGCCGAGTTGGCCCTTGCGCCCGTAATGTCGGTGGGCGTCGTGCCGGTTGGCTTGACGCGCTATCATGATGGCTCCTTCCGCCCTTACCGCTCCGATGAGATGGCCTGTGTGCTGGAACAGGTGGTGTCTTGGCAGGCCCATTTCAGGTGCGAGCATGGCGTCGGTTGGATCTACGCTTCCGACGAGTGGTACCTGGCGTTGGGCCTCGACGTGCCGCCGGCCAACGACTACGATGGCTTTCCCCTGATCGAGAACGGCATCGGCTTGGTACGCCAGTTGCTCGACGAGTGGGAGGATCGCAAGTCACAAATTGCGAATGGCGAATGGCGAATTAAGGGCGGAGCATCGCCGGCAGCGGGGCGAGGGACGTTGGTCTGCGGCACGCTGATTGCTCCGCTCATGACGCGCCTGATGAGCGAACTGGCGGCCCTTACCGGCTTGCAGGTGGCGGTGTTGCCGGTCGTCAACCAGTTGTTTGGGCCGACTGTGACTGTCTCTGGCCTGCTGTCAGGTCAGGATGTGGTGGCGGCTTTGAGGGGACATGGACTGGATGGCCCGGTGTTTCTTCCCCGCGTCATGTTCGATGCCGCCGGCCAGCGCACGTTGGACGACTGGACGCCGGAAGCCATGGCGGACACGGTGGGTGTGCCGGTGATCGTGGCCGGGTCGCTGGGTCGGGTGGTGGCACAACTCACGCCAGGCGAAGGTGTTACACAGAGCTTTCCTAACGATTTTCTAACCACTTTCTAACCACGATCATACTTTTCTACGGTATTATCAAATGTGTCGTTGGTTCAAGATATGCGAAAGGCGTTGGGGGAGGTGAGGGCTATGTAGAAGTAATGTGCGTGGAGGGAAAGATAGCGCCTGGGCTGGCAAAGGCAAATCGCCTTGCCAGTTGACGAGGTGGAGGTTCCTCACCGCGAGGTGGGGCTAACCGGAGCGTTCCGGGAAAATCGATCGGGTCGGCGGATGCCTCCAGGGATGGCTACGTCCCTTTCCCTCCTGTGCCTTTGCTGTACGTGACGCGAGGGCAGTGAAAGCACGGCTGCACAAAACCGGCGGGTGACCGCCGGCACAAAGGGCCGGGCAGTAGCGTTATCCAAATATCTCAATCAAATTGCACAATCAGGAGGGGACTATGTGTGGCATCGTCGGTTACGTCGGGCCCAGGTCGGCCACGACGATCGTCCTTGACGGACTCGAGCGGTTGGAGTATCGGGGCTACGACTCGGCGGGCCTGGCGGTCATTGAAGATGGTCGGATCGCCGTCCGTCGAGACGTAGGTAAATTGAGCAGTCTGCAGTCGCTGCTGGCGGCGGAGCCGGTTCACGGGCACGTGGGCATCGGCCACACCCGGTGGGCGACTCACGGCGCACCGTGCCAGCGGAACGCCCATCCTCACAGCGATTGCACCGGCGACGTCGTCGTCATCCACAACGGCATCGTCGAGAATTTTTTACCCTTGCGCCAAGAGTTGACGGCGCAAGGGCATCGTTTCACTTCGGACACAGATACCGAGGTCATCGCTCACCTGGTGGAGCGTTACCTGGCGCAGGGGAACGACCTGGAGAGCGCGGTACGGCAGGCGCTCAGGCAACTCCGGGGCGCGCACGGCATCGTCGTCCTGAGCCGCCACGAACCGGATCGACTGGTGGCGGCCCGGCTGGGCAACGCCGGCGGTGTGGTGTTGGGCGTGGGCCAGGGAGAAATGTTCGTCGCCTCGGACATGCCGGCCATTCTGGAGTACACCCACGACGTGATCTTTCTGGAAAGCCGCCAGATGGCGGTGGTCACGGCAGATGGCGCGCGGGTGACGACGCTGGACGGTAAAGATCTCTCCCCCCAGACCCACACCGTGCCCTGGGACCCGGTGTCGGCAGTCAAGGGAGAATATCGTCACTTTATGCAGAAAGAGATTTATGAGCAGGCTCGCTCGGTGACGGACACCATCCGCGGGCGGGTGGACTTTGAAACCAGTCAGGTTCACCTGAAAGACCTCAACCTGTCCGTCGAGGCAGCGCGGGCCGTCGAGCGAATGGTCATCGTTGCCTGCGGCACGTCGGCTTACGCTGCATTGGTGGGCAAATTCCTCATCGAGCGCCTGGCTCGCATCCCGGTGGATGTGGACTATGGCTCCGAGTTCCGCTATCGCGACCCGTTGCTGGACGAGCGGGCACTGGTGCTGGCCATCACACAATCGGGCGAGACGGTGGACACGCTGGCGGCGATGGAAGCGGCGCGTGAGAAAGGCGCGCGGCTGATCGTTATCGTCAATGTCATCGGCAGCCAGGCGGCCCGCTTCGCCGATGGGGTGATCTATATGCACGCCGGGCCGGAGATCGGTGTGGCCTCTACCAAAGCCTTCACCACCTCGCTGGTAGATCTATATCTGCTGAGTCTGTACCTGGGGCAGGCTCGCGGGGTGCTCGCGCCGGAGGAATGTCAGCGCTACACCTCGGATTTGGCCCGTTTGCCCGATCTGGTGGGGCAGGTTCTAGACAATGGCCTCGAGTACGAGGAACTGGCCGCCCTGTTCTTCCGGCGACGGCACTTTCTTTACCTGGGACGGGGCATCAACTACCCCATCGCGCTGGAGGGGGCGCTCAAGCTGAAAGAGATCAGTTACATCCACGCTGAAGGCTATCCGGCCGGTGAGATGAAGCATGGCCCCATCGCGCTCATTGACGAAGACATGCCGGTGATGGCCGTCGTCACGCGAGATAGCGTCTACGACAAGATGATCAGCCAGGTGGAGCAGGTCAAAGCCCGCGATGGCATCGTCATCACCCTGGCGACAGAGGGGGATGAGACGATAGCCGCCAAGGCAGATCATGTACTTTATGTGCCGCCGACGCCAGAGTTGCTCTCACCGGTGGTGAACGTGGTGCCTTTGCAGTTATTCGCCTACTACATGGCCGTGCGGGCCGGGCGGGACGTGGATCAGCCTCGCAACCTGGCCAAGAGTGTGACAGTAGAATAAAGAAGAGG
>CAYNKW010000026.1:0-8072 GCA_964397845.1 uncultured Anaerolineae bacterium | reverse complement strand
ACGTGGATCAGCCTCGCAACCTGGCCAAGAGTGTGACAGTAGAATAAAGAAGAGGCGTTGAAAACGTTCCGTTGTCACCGTTGTGGCTATTGCTGCAAAAAGTACGGCAATTGCCTGACGGCTAGGCCGTCCGATTTGGAAAGGTGGGAGCGAGAGGGTCGGGACGACATCCTGGACTTCGCCGACACCTTCTTACGCGACCTGGCCGGGCCTGAGTTCGGCGCTGACCTATGGTTCTCCCCTGTGACTGGCGAGGAGTTGGACAAGTGTCCGTTTCTCAAGCGGTTGGGCAGACTCTATCGGTGCGCTATTTACGAGGCCCGGCCAGCGGTTTGCCAGGGTTTTCCTCATCTCGAGTACGATGAGCAAGGGCGACTGGTGAGCGTACATTCCGATGCGTTGGAAAACTGTCTGGGGGTGCAAGAACTCGTGGCAGAGATGTCGCCGGAGGAGGCGGAGGCCTTGCGGCTCAGAGTGGGCTCGAAGCATACCATGTGAGGTGGTTGTGCGATGGATTGTCGAAAATGGCGATTAGTGGTATAATGATCCCACGCAAGAGGGATGTGATATGAGGCTTCGCCATTTCGACAACCAGCATAGCTCCCACTTGACATTTCTTGGCCCTTTTTGCCTGTGGGTGGTGCTATCGGCGGCTACCTGAGGGGGTGAAAAGGGTCTATCGTTTTCACGTGGTTGCAGGAGGCTTGCATGAAGTTGCACGAGTATCAGTCCAAGCGGTTCTTTGCTCGTTGTGGTGTGCCCATTCCCCAGGGAGGTGTGGCCGGTTCGCCGGAGGAGGCGCGACAGATTGCCTCGCGCCTGGGAGGAAAAGTCGTGGTCAAGGCCCAGGTGCTGGTGGGCGGCCGGGGCAAGGCCGGGGGTATCCAACTGGCCAACGACGCCGACGAGGCCGGGCGCCTGGCCGGGCAGATTCTGGGCATGAAGATCAAGGGCCTGTTGGTGAAGAAGGTATTGATTGACCAGGCGGCCGACATCCAGCGGGAGATCTACCTGGGCGTTGTCCTCGACCGCGCGGCACGCCGGCCGGTGATGATGGCCTCTTCCGAAGGCGGCGTCGAGATCGAAGAGGTGGCTCGCACCACGCCGGAAAAGATAGCCAGGACGACGATTGATCCTTTCCTCGGCCTGCAAGATTATCAGGCGCGGAACCTGGCCATGGCCATGGGGCTGGGCCGCGAGAACATCCGGGGTTTTTCCAGGATCGCCCGGGGTTTGTATGATGCCTACGTGAGTTGTGACGCCTCGCTGGCCGAGATCAACCCATTGGTTGTAACCGGCGATGGGCAGTTGCTGGCCGTGGACGCCAAGATGGTTCTCGACGACAACGCACTCTATCGCCATCCTGACCTGGCCGAGATGCGCGACCTGTCTGAAGAAGCGCCGGCCGAGCGGGAGGCTCGCAAATATGGCATCAACTACGTCAAACTCGACGGCGAGATCGGCTGCATGGTCAACGGCGCAGGGCTGGCCATGGCCACCATGGACATCATCAGGCTGGCTGGCAGTTTGCCGGCCAATTTCCTGGACATCGGCGGTGGGGCCAAGGCAGACAAAGTGGCGGCGGCGTTGCGTATCATTCTCTCCGATCCTAACGTTAAAGCGGTGCTGTTCAACATCTTTGGCGGCATCACCCGCTGCGACGAGGTGGCCAAAGGCATCCTGGAAGCCCTGAAAGAGGTGCCGACCGGCGTGCCCATGGTCGCCCGCCTGGTGGGCACCAACGAGAAGGAGGGCCGCGTGCTGCTGGCTGAGGCCAAGATACAGACCGCTTCCACTCTCTTTGAAGCGGCCGACCTGGCCGTCAAAGCCGCTGCCGGGAAGTGAGCACGGTTGTATGGGCTGCATCTTTTGGGCCATGGTGGCCCGGCAGACGCCGGCCGAGATCGTGTTCGAGGACGAAGCGATGTTTTGAGCATTGAGAATTGTGAATTGAGGGAGTCTCGTGAGCATACTTGTCAACAAAGACACGCGCCTGGTTGTGCAGGGCATCACCGGCCGCGAAGGAACGTTTCACACCAAACGGATGATCCAGTATGGCACCCCGGTGGTGGCTGGCGTCACACCGGGCAAAGGCGGGGGGTGGATCGAAGGGCTGCCTGTTTTTGATACCGTGCAAGAGGCGGTCAATGCCCGGGGAGCCAATACCTCCATCGTCTATGTGCCAGCCCGCTTTGCCCCCGACGCCATTCTGGAGGCTGCTGATGCCGGTATTGAGCTCATCGTTTGCATTACCGAGGGCATTCCTGTAGCCGACATGGTTCGGGTGCGGGCCTATCTGGATCAAAGGAGCACCTGTCTGATCGGCCCTAACTGTCCCGGTGTCATCACGCCGGACGAAGCCAAGGTGGGCATTATGCCGGGCCACATCCACCGACCTGGCCCTGTCGGCGTCGTCTCGCGCAGCGGGACGTTGACCTATGAAGTG
This sequence comes from uncultured Anaerolineae bacterium, assembly GCA_964397845.1. GTDB lineage: Bacteria > Chloroflexota > Anaerolineae > CAYNKW01 > CAYNKW01 > CAYNKW01. Next base: position 5,626 of record CAYNKW010000026.1, on the reverse strand, counting down.
GTGTATGCCCTCAGTGAGCGGGGACTGGGCCAGTCCACAGCGGTGGGCATTGGGGGCGATCCTATCGTTGGTACCACTTTCATTGATGTGCTGGAAATGTTCGAGGATGACCCAGATACCGATCAGGTGGTGCTCATTGGAGAGATAGGAGGCAGTGACGAGGAGCGCGCGGCCCAGTTCGTCACTGACAAGATGACCAAACCAGTGACGGCCTTTATTGCTGGCCGGACCGCGCCGCCAGGCAAGCGGATGGGCCACGCCGGGGCCATCATCGAAGGTGGCAGCGGCACGGCTGCGGCAAAGATCGCTGCCTTCGAGGCAGTGGGTGTGTGCGTGGCTAACCACCCGGCCGAGATCCCTGATCTGGTGGCGGCTTTCAGGTAGGCAGTCTCTGAATTGGTAATTCGAATAAAAATTATAAATTTGTCTTGACGGGAAAGTTCAAGCCTGGTATACTTTTGTTGAGCGATCCGCAATCAAGGCAGGCTTTCAATGGAGATGGGCTGGAGCGGGGAGTGATGGAGCGAGCCATCTCTTCCCGCTCTTGTTTCGGGGAGGCTGACGGTGAAATATTGGAGAGAACCGCTAGATTTGAAAGACATCCGCGTGCCGCACGGCGAAATCCACGTGTTGATCGAGCGATGCAAGGGCTGCGGCTGGTGCATCGAATACTGCCCGCGCGGTGTGCTGGAAGTTTCGGACGACATCAATTCCAAGGGTTATCACCCGCCGAGGGTGATCCAGGCGGACACCTGTGTTAGTTGTGGGTTGTGCGAGTTGCTCTGTCCCGAGTTTGCTATTTTCGTTGTGGAGACAGAGGGGGAGGTCGTGTTTCTATGAGCAAGGTAAAACGCAACGGTGTGTTGAGTGGCGAGTTCTTTATGCTGGGAGACATTGCCTGCGCCGAGGGGGCGATATGTGCCGGCTGCCGGTTCTTCGCTGGCTATCCCATCACCCCGGCTACAGAGATAGCGCAGCGCATGAGCGAGCGCCTGCCCCTGGTGGATGGGATGTTTATTCAGATGGAGGACGAGTTGGCTTCCATGAACGCCGTGCTGGGTGCCTCCTGGGCCGGCGCCAAGGCCATGACCGCCACCAGTGGACCGGGCTTTTCGTTGATGATGGAGAACCTGGGTCTGGGAGCTATGATGGAGACGCCCTGCGTGCTGGTCAACGTGCAGCGAGGCGGTCCCTCCACTGGCCTGCCGACGCTGGCCAGTCAGGGAGACATGATGCAGGCCCAGTGGGGCTCTCACGGTGATTATGCCATCATTGCCCTGGCACCCTCTTCGCCGCAAGAGTTGTTCGATCTGACTATTCGTGCCTTCAACCTGTCGGAGATCTATCGCACGCCGGTGTTGATCATGACCGACGCCGAGGTGGGGCACATGACCGAAAAGGTCGTCATCCCGCCGCTGGAAGAGATCGAGGTACTGTCCCGGCGCAAACCGACGGTGCCGCCGGAGGAATACCAGCCCTACCGCGTCGCGACCGGCGAGTGGGTGTCCCCCATGGCCGTCGCCGGTGATGGCTACCGCATCCACACCACCGGTCTGACCCACGACGAGCGGGGCTATCCCGCCACGAGCGACGACCGCGCCCAATGGCTGCTAATACGGCGGCTTCTTGACAAGATCGAAAAGAGCAAGTGCGACATCGTCATGCTGGAAGAAGACGGCCTGGACGACGCCGAGGTGGCGGTGGTGTCCTATGGCATTGCCGCCCGCACCGCCATCTGGCCCATACAGATGGCCCGTGAGGAGGGCATTCGCGTGGGCTTGTTGCGCTTGGTGACAGTATGGCCCTTCCCGGATGATCGGATCCGGGAGTTGGCCGGCCAGGTGAAGGCCATTGTGGTGCCAGAGATCAACATGGGCCAAATCGTCCGCGAGGTGGAGCGCTGCGCGGCAGGCCAGGCAGAGGTCTCCCTGGTGCCGCATCCCGGCGGCGGCATCCACGACCCGCAAAAGGTGTTGAACGCCGTCCGCCAGGCAGCGGGACGTGAAGCACTTGTTCATCAATAACTTTGCACTTTCACAGAAATCAGGCGCAAAATTGCCATAAAAGTACGAAATTGTTTTTGAACAAGTAAAGTAGAGGAGTAGCGATGGTGCTCAAGATGAATGACTATCGGTTGGACAAGACGCTGGAGACGCACGTTGAGGCAGAAGGACTGAAAGAAGAGATCCATGGCCGCCATCCCATGGACGACCTGCTGCGTACCGACCGCCTGCCGCACATTTGGTGCCCCGGTTGCGGTCTGGGCACGGCGCTGACCTGTTTCCTCAGCGCGTTGCGCAAGTCGGGCCTGGATTTGGACAAGGTGGCGGTGGTGTCGGGCATTGGCTGCACCGGGCGGGTGGCGGGCTACGTGCGGCTGGATTCGTTCCACACTACGCACGGGCGGGCTATTCCCTTTGCCACGGGCCTCAGACTGGCCAACCCGGAACTGAAAGTGGTGGTCTTTTCTGGTGACGGCGACCTGGTGACCATCGGCGGCAATCATTTTATCCACGCTGCGCGGCGCAACATAGACATGGCGGTCATCTGTGTCAACAATTTCAACTATGGCATGACAGGCGGCCAGGCCGGGGCGACGACGCCCATCGGTGGCATCACCACCACGTCGCCCTATGGCAACTACGAGTATCCTTTCAACGTCTCGGCGCTGGCGACGGCCAGCGGGGCGGTGTACGTGGCGCGCTGGACGGTGCTCCACGCGCGGCGGTTGGAGCGCTCCATGACCGAAGCCCTGCTCAAGCCGGGGTTCAGCCTGGTAGAAGTGATCTCACCCTGTCCCACCGGCTTTGGTCGCCGGCACAAGCAGCGCCAAGGGATCGATACGCTGCGCTACTATCACGAGCACGGCGTCATCCGCCACGGTGCCAACCTGCGCGAGACGGACATTGGCCTGGGCGGTGCGTTGGTCGAAGGCAAATTTGTGGACATTGACAAGCCGACGTTCCTGGAGCAACGCGCCCGGCGGCTGGAGCAGGTGTTGGGCGGATAGGAGGAGGAAAAAGATGAATCGCCTGGAAGTACGACTGTCTGGTTTTGGCGGACAGGGGATCATTCGTAGTGGGGAGATCATTGGCAAGGCGGCGGCCATTTACGATGGCCGGTATGCCACCTTTACCCAGAGCTACGGCCCAGAGTCGCGGGGTGGTGCCTGTGCGGCCCAGGTGGCCATTGCCAAAGATCCACTGGAGTTGAGCTACCCTCACGTGATAGATCCTTCGATCCTGGTCATCATGTCCCAGGGGGCTTATAACAAGTACGTGCCCGGCTTCCGGCGGGATGGCCTGCTCATCATGGACGGCAGCCTGGTGGAACTGGATGAGGCAGCCGAGGGCCTGCAGATCCTCGAGGTCCCGGCCACGCGCCTGGCCGAGGGGTTGGGCCGCCGCATTGTGGCCAACGTGGTCATGCTGGGCTTTGTTGCTGCTGTGACCGACGTTGCCTCGCCGGAAGCGATCAGGCTGGCGGTGCTCGATTCGGTGCCCAGGGGCACGGAGGAGCTGAACGAGCGCGCCTTCGAGACGGGTTTGCAGTACGCGCGGGAAATGGCGTCGGAGGCTGCAACATAGTCTTGGGGGTACTTACTCTGGTGCTAGGTGTCATTTCGGAGGAACAGCATTTTGATCTTTCAGTTATTCCCGAAGCGACATGACGCCTGACACGCGGTACGGGTGGTAATAACTTGTGATGGAGGTGGTTTTTGGCCCGATACGATAAACTCCTGGTGCGCATCTTGCGTGGCACGTCGGATAGGAACATCTCTTTCAGAGAATTATGCCAGATGCTACGTTGGTAGGGTTTCGAGGAGCGGATCCGGGGCAGCCATCACATTTTTACAAAGGATGATGTTGAGGAGATCTTGAACTTGCAGCCAAAAGGTGCCATGGCGAAAGCGTACCAGGTCAAACAGGTGCGCCGCGTGATTCTGAAATACAAGTTGGGAGGCGGCAATGATAAGGTATGAGGTTATTATATATTGGAGCGATGAGGACGAAGCGTTTGTCGCCCAAGTTCCTGAATTGCCGGGCTGTATGGCCGATGGGGCGACGTATCAAGAAGCTCTGGCCAACGTAGAGATCATTATTCAAGAGTGGATTGAGACCGCCAGGGAGTTAGGACGTCCGATTCCAGAGCCAAAGGGCCGGCTGGTGTTTGCCTGATACTGGCCAACACTAACAATGTAAAGGCAGGGTAGCGTATGAAAGACGTACTGGTCATCGGCGGGGGGATCGCGGGCATTCAAGCTTCACTGGACCTGGCAGAGATCAGCGTGCGGGTGCACCTGGTGGAAAAGAGTCCCACCATCGGCGGGCACATGGCCCAACTGGACAAAACCTTTCCCACCAATGACTGCTCCACCTGTATCCTCTCACCCAAGATGGTGGATTGCGCCCGGCATCCCAACATCACCATTCACACGCTGTCCGAGGTGCAGGCCGTGAGCGGCGAGGCAGGCGATTTCACGGTGCGGATGTTCAAGAAGGCCCGTTACGTGGACGAGACCGCCTGCACGGCCTGCGGCGACTGCGCTCAAGTTTGCCCCATTGTCAAGCGAGACGAGTTTCAGATGGGGCTCTCTACCCGGCGGGCGATCTACATCCCTTTTGCCCAGGCTATCCCCCAGGCGTACCTGGTCAACCGCGACGATTGTCTGGGTGACGATCCCATCGTTTGCGGGCGATGCATCGAGGCCTGCCAGAAGCAGTGCATTGATTTTGACATGCAGGACGAGGTGATCGAGTTGCCGGTGGGTGCCATCATCGTGGCCGTCGGCATGGAGACCTTTGACCCGGTGGCGCTGACAGAGTACGGTTATACCCGCTACGAGAACGTCATCACCGGCCTGGAGTTCGAGCGGCTGGCCTGCGCCAGCGGCCCATCCGGCGGGCATCTCATCCGCCTCACCGACCGTGAGGAGCCGAAGGTCATTGGTTTCATCCAGTGCGTCGGCTCGCGCAATCTCAAGTACCAGCGCTTCTGTTCCTCGGTCTGTTGTATGCAGGCCACCAAAGAGGCCGTCCTGGCCCGCGAGCACAGCCCCGATGTCGAGTCGTACATCTTTTACACCGACTTGCGCGCCTCGGGCAAGGGTTTCCGCGAGTACATTGACCGTGCCCAGCGGGAGTACGGCGTAGAGTACATCCGCGGCCGCGTGGCCCACATTGAGGAGAATGAAGGCGGGAGGTTGGTCTTTCACTATGAGGATGCGGCGACTTTTCGCCCGCAACAGATGGAGGTAGACCTGGCGGTGCTGGCCACCAGCCTCATCCCCGGCCCCGGCGTGGCCGCCCTGGCCGAGATCCTCGGCCTGGAACTGGACGAATATGGCTTTTTCCGCACCAATCCTTTCTCTCCGACGGACACGACGCGGGAGGGGGTGTACACCTGCGGCGGATGTCGTGGTCCGTCCGACATCCCGCAGGCGGTGGCCCAGGCCAGTGGAGCAGCAGCACGGGCGGTGCAATTTGTGATGGAAGTGGCTTCAGTTTAGGGTATGGTTAAGGATAGATGATTCCATAAAGGCGGGGTAGCAGATGAAAGATGCACTTGTCATCGGCGGCGGCATTGCTGGCATCCAGGCAGCACTAGACCTGGCAGACATGGGCAT
>CAYNKW010000025.1:13279-30302 GCA_964397845.1 uncultured Anaerolineae bacterium | reverse complement strand
CCACCGGCCACCGATCGCCTCGAGGAAAAGAGCGGTGTCTTTTTTATGAGCGCCAGGCAAAAATAAACCCAACTTGTAATTTTTCGTGATTTGATAGTTTTTGACAGGCCGTTTGTGCTATACTACACCTAACTTGAAGCCCTCACGCGATGGTGATGGGGGCTTTTTTGTGCTATTTGTCTGACAGGAGAGGTGAATCCAGCATGACCACCCCAGAACGATCATCGCGACTGCCGGGGTTCTTTGATAGAAGCCTGGAGGAACGTATTGAGATCGTCACCGCCTGGGCTGGTCTCACCGCCGAAGAGAAGGCCGTTCTCAGAGGTGAGCAAGGGTTGTCCGCCGAACAGGGCGACCACATGATCGAAAATGTGGTCGGTACCCACGCTCTGCCGCTGGGCATCGCCACTAATTTTCGGATCAACGGGCGCGACTACCTGATCCCCATGGTCATCGAAGAGCCGTCGGTGGTGGCCGGAGCCAGCTTTGCTGCCCGCCTGGCTCGCAAAGGGGGTGGCTTTAGCGCCAGTGCTACCGACTCGCTGATGATCGCCCAGATGCAGGTGCTGGACCTCGACGATCCCTGGTCGGCCCGCTACGAGCTGCTGGCCCAGAAGGGATGCCTGCTGGACCTGGCTAATCAGACTGACCCGGTCATCGTCAGCCTGGGTGGCGGCGCGCGGGACGTGGAAATTCGGGTGTTGGAAGAGACGCCCGTCGGTCCGATGCTCGTCGTCCACCTCGTCTTTGACACCCTCGATGCCATGGGGGCCAACACGGTCAACACCGCCGTCGAAGCGCTGGCTCCGCTGGTGGAAGAGATAACCGGCGGGCGGGTGAACCTGCGCATCCTGAGCAACCTGGCCGATCGGCGATTGGCCCGCGCCAAGGCTGTCTTTCCCGCCGAGGCCCTGACTATGGAAGGTTTTCCCGGTGACGTGGTGGTGGATCGCATTGCCGAAGCTTATGCCTTTGCCGCTGCCGACGCTTACCGGGCGGCGACGCACAACAAGGGCATCATGAATGGGATTGACGCCGTGGCCATCGCCTGCGGGCAAGACTGGCGGGCCATTGAGGCTGGCGCTCACGCCTACGCCGCCCGCGACGGGCGCTACATCTCCCTGAGCCACTGGGCCAAAATCGCTGTCAGCGACCCTTCGGCAGATGGTTCGACAGGTTCACTACACAGCTCAGGGCAGGCCCTGGTGGGCACGCTGGAGTTGCCCCTGGCTGTGGGTACCGTCGGCGGGGCGAGCCGGGTACACCCTACGGCCCGCCTGGCGCTCAAAGTGATGGGCGTCCAGTCGGCGCGGGAGCTGGCCGAGGTGATGGTTGCCGTGGGTCTGGCCCAGAATTTTGCCGCCATGCGCGCCCTGGCCACCGAGGGCATCCAGCGCGGCCACATGGGGCTTCACGCCCGGCAGGTAGCCATCGCTGCCGGAGCAACCGGCGACGACATTGAGCGCCTGGCTAGGCAAATGACCGCCGAGGGTGTCATCCGCCCCGATCGGGCCGCAGAAATTCTGTCCGCCTTGACCGACGCCAGCTAGCCAATGCTACGCCACTTTGGTCAATGCGGATTCAAGGAGCCTTTGTTTGAACACCGATTCACGCAACATGCATCACGCATCACTGTTGATGAAACCCAGCCGCGACGTCGGCATCGTCGGCTACGGGGTCTATGTGCCTCGTTTTCGCCTTCCGGCATCGGAGGTGGCCCGCGTGTGGACGAATGGCGTCGGCGGGCTGCCCATCAAAGAGAAGGCAGTGCCCGGCCTGGACGAGGACACCGCCACCATGAGCCTGGAGGCGGCCCGCAACGCCCTGGCACGGGCCGAGATTGACCCAACGCAGATCCGCGCTGTGTGGGTGGGCAGTGAGTCGCACCCCTACGCCGTCAAGCCCACCAGCACCATCGTTGCCGAGGCCATTGACGCCACACCCAACACCCTGGCCGGCGACTGGGAATTCGCCTGCAAGGCCGGAACCGAGGCGCTTCAGGCGGCCATTGCCCTGGTCGGCTCCGGCATGGGTAACTTTGCCCTGGCTATCGGTGCCGACACCGCTCAAGGGCGCCCCGGCGGCGCACTGGAGTATACCACCGGCGCTGGCGCTGCGGCCTACATCGTTGGGCCGCGAGAGGAAAGCCTGGCTTACTTTGAAGCCTCCTACTCTTACGTCACCGACACGCCCGATTTTTTTCGCCGGCCTTATCAGCACTTTCCGCAGCACGGCAGTCGCTTCACCGGCCAGCCGGCCTATTTTGAGCACAGCCTGGCCTCATCGCAGGCCCTTCTAGAGGCATTGGGTCGTGAGCCGGACGACTATACCTACGCCATCTTTCACCAGCCGAACGCACGGTTCCCTCAACGGGCGGCCAAGTCGTTGGGTTTCACACAGGAGCAGATCGCTCCGGGCTTGTTGGTGCCCGTCATCGGCAACACCTACGCTGGCTCGTCCCTGATGGGCCTGACGGCTGTGCTGGACATCGCCAAGCCGGGTGAAAAGATCTTTTTGGCCTCCTATGGCTCCGGCGCGGGCAGTGATGCCTTTTCGCTGGTCGTCACCGAGGCCATCGTGAAGCGCCAAAGTCGGGCGCCCACCACCCAGGCCTACATCGCCCGGCGAAAGGAGATTGACTACGCCACCTACGTTCGCTACCGCCGGAAACTCTACGCACACTGAGCAGATTGCAGATTACGGATTGCAGATTGCCATGAGAGAAGTCAGCATTGTAGGATTCGGACAGACAAAGGTTGGAGAACATTGGGAGAAATCATTGCGACACCTGGCGGGTGACGCGGTGCTGGCAGCGATGGAGCACGCTGGCACTGACCGCGCCGATGTGCTCTACGTGGGCAACATGCTCTCCGGCGAACTTGCCGGGCAGGAGCACCTGGGCCCGTTGGTAGCCGACTTTGTGGGCCTGCGCGGCATTGAGGCGATCAAAGTCGAGGCAGCCTGTGCTTCGGGCGCGGCAGCCGTGCGGCAGGCCCTCGTGGCCGTGGTCAGCGGCCTGGCCGAAATTGCCATCGCCGTGGGTGTGGAAAAGATGACCGACGAGGCCGGCTCGTCAGTTACCAGCGGGCTGGCGATGGCGATCGACGGCGATTACGAGACTGCCCACGGTCTCTCTTTTGTGGCTATCAATGCTCTGTTGATGCGCCGGTACATGTACGAGTTCGGCCATCGGCGAGAGGACTTTGCGCCGTTCACCGTCAACGCCCATGCCAACGCGGTGAACAATCCCTACGCCATGTTCCAGCGCCCGGTCAGCGCAGAGGCCTTTGTCAAAGCGGCCGTGATCGCCAGTCCCATTAGCCTGTTTGACTCGTCACCCATCTGTGATGGCGCGGCGGCAGTGGTAATCGTGTCCAGCAAGCAGGCGCGCGCCTTCACCGATAAGCCGGTGCGCATCGCGGCCTCAGCCGCAGCCACCGACACGGTAGCCCTGCACGACCGGCGCGATCCACTCTTTTTGCAGGCAGCCCACGACTCAGCCTACAAGGCCTATCTCCAGGCCGGCATCCGCCCGGAAGACGTTGACATCTTTGAGCTTCACGACGCCTTCACCGTGATGGCAGCCCTCTCGCTGGAGGCCACCGGCTTTGCGGAGCGAGGCAAGGGGGTGGCGTTGGCCCTGGACGGCGAGATCCGGCTGGACGGGCGGATTCCCATTGCCACCATGGGCGGCCTGAAGGCGCGAGGCAATCCGGTGGGTGCCACCGGTGTCTACCAGATAATCGAAGTCGCCCAGCAACTGCGGGGTGAAGCCGGTGCTAACCAGGTGCCCGATGCCCGTTGGGGCATGGCCCAGAACATCGGCGGCAGCGGCGCGACGATAATCACGCATATCCTGGAAGCATCAGACTAATCTGATCATTTGATCGAATGGAGGTATCACAAACATGGGATTGCCAACGCATTGGAGACTGAAAAACCAGCGTTATAAGCTGACCGGTGAGGTTTGCCTCAAGTGCGGGGCCAAACTTTTCCCGCCGCGCGATGTCTGCCCGGAGTGCAACCAGCCAGCCTACGAACCGTTCACTTTTAGCGGCAAGGGCGAGGTTTATTCCTATGCCACCATGTACCAGGCCCCGGCGGGCTATCAGGAATTCGTGCCCTACACCGTGGCCCTGGTGCGACTGGAGGAAGGCCCTCTGGTCACCGCCCAACTCGCCGACGTGGACGCCGACGAGGTCGAGATCGGTATGCCGGTTGAGATGGTGACGCGCAAGATGCGCGAGTACGGCCAAGACGGCGTCATCGTCTACGGCTACAAGTTCCGTCCAGCTTGTTTTGACTAAGTACTTGTTCAAAAACAATTTCGTACTTTTGTGGCGATTTTGCGCCTGGTTTCTGTGCCAAAGTGCAAAGTTATTGATGAACAAGTGCTAACTTTCCTCAATTTGCTCAATCAGAGATAGCACGTCCAGCCGAAAGACTACGATAAGTTTTCTGTCCTTGCCAATCAGCACCTTTTCAACCAGGTTTTGGGCAACCTTTCGTTTTGTCTCGAGTATCTCTCGCCGCTCCTCTTCCTTTTGGGGAGCGGCATTTAGTTTGTCCAGCCCGATCCAGATGTCGCTCAGGTACTATTGGGCTACCTCTTCCCAGTTGTCCGGCGCCGATAGGTGTACAATCTCGCAGGCCGTCGCCACTTTGCGTTTTAGGCTCAATTCTTGAAACGTTAATGCGCTCAGGGATGCTGCCGGTTTGCAATAGCAGAGGACGCGGTGCATCTTGGCCACGTTCTTCTCTTTGTTTCCATTCAGCCGTGCGCCTGGCCTGTCTTCGCCCTGCTCTACTTATCTACCGCGAGCGTATCACGCTGGGGACAAATTGCTGTTTGTCCCAAACATGCGCCGCTCCCACATAGCGATTTGACGAAAAAGAGGACTTGTGGTATATTATGCACCGTTGTTAGCACTCTCAATCATAGAGTGCTAAGCCGTCAGAAACAAACATCAAAATAGACTTGCAAGGAGGAATAGACAGATGGCAATCAAGCTCAAACCTCTGGGCGATCGCGTCGTGGTCGAACCCATGGAGAAGGAAGAGATCACACCCAGCGGGATCGTCCTGCCGGAGACAGCCAAGGAAAAGCCCCAGGAGGGGCTGATTCTGGCTGTCGGGCCGGGGCGATGGGATGACGATGGCGAGAAGCGCATCGCCCTGGACGTAAAGGAAGGGGACAAGGTGCTGTACGCCAAGTACGCCGGCACCGAGGTCAAGCTCCCTGACAACAAAAAGGTGCTCATCCTTCGAGAGAGCGACCTGTTGGCCATCATCGTAGACAGCGAAGAATGACCACGATCAAACAGTGATTCACCGTCAACAAGTCTAGGAGGAATAGAACAACATGGCAAAGCAATTAATCTTTTCCGAAGAAGCGCGGCGCTCCCTCAAGCGGGGCATTGACACGCTGGCTACCGCCGTGGCCACCACCCTGGGGCCAAAAGGTCGCAATGTGGCGCTGGACAAAAAGTGGGGCGCACCCACCATCACCCACGACGGCGTCACCGTCGCCAAGGAGATCGAACTGGAAGACCCCTACGAGAACATGGGCGCCCAACTGCTCAAGGAAGCAGCCACCAAGACCAACGACATCGCCGGCGATGGCACCACCACCTCTACCGTGCTGGCCCACACCATCATCACCGAGGGCCTGAAGAACGTGGCTGCCGGCGCCAACCCCATGCTCATTAAGCGCGGCATTCAGAAAGGCACCGAGGCCCTCGTCACGGCCATCAAAAACATGAGCATCGAGGTCACAGGTCGTGAGGACATTGCCAGCGTGGCTGCCATCTCGGCCGCCGATCGCGAGATCGGCGAGCTGATCGCCGAGGTCATGGAAAAGGTGGGCAAAGATGGCGTCATCACCGTCGAGGAAAGCAAGGGACTGGAGTTCGAGACCGAGTACGTCGAGGGTATGCAGATTGACCGGGGTTACATCTCACCCTACTTTGTCACTGACCCCGAGCGGATGGAAGCCGCCCTGGAAGAGCCTTACGTCCTCATCCACGACAAAAAGATCTCCGTCGCCACCGACATTGTGCCCATCCTGGAGAAACTGGTACAGATCGGCAAACGCGAGCTGGTGGTCATCGCCGAGGACATAGACGGCGAGGCGCTGGCGACGTTGGTGCTCAACAAGCTGCGGGGTATGCTCAACGTGCTGGCCATCAAGGCCCCCGGCTTTGGCGACCGCCGCAAGGCCATGCTGCAAGACATCGCCATCCTCACCAACGGCCAGGTCATCACCGAGGAAATGGGCCGCAAGCTGGAAACAGTGCAGATCTCGGACCTGGGCCGTGCCGACAAGGTCGTGTCCAGCAAAGACGATACCACCATCGTCGGCGGCCAGGGCGATGAAAAGCAGATCCAGGGCCGCATCGAGCAGATCAGGGTTGAGATCGAAAGGTCCACCTCGGACTATGACAAGGAAAAGCTACAGGAGCGCCTGGCCAAGCTGGCCGGCGGTGTGGCCATCATCCGCGTCGGCGCTGCCACCGAGGTAGAGCTGAAGGAGAAGAAGCACCGCGTCGAGGACGCCCTCTCTGCCACCCGTGCCGCCGTGGAAGAAGGTATCGTGCCCGGCGGCGGCGTCGCCCTCATCAACGCCATTCCTACTCTGGATGACGTCAAGATGAGTTCGCCCGACGAGCAGACGGGCGTCAACATCTTGTACCGCGCCCTGGAAGAGCCGATGCGCGGCATCGTGCACAACGCCGGCATGGACGGCGCCGTCGTCGTCGAGACCGTGCGCCGGAAACATAAGGAAGAGGACAACCCCTACATCGGTTACGACATCATCGCCAACGAGTACCGCGACATGGTGAAGGCGGGCATCATTGACCCGGCCAAGGTGACGCGCGGCGCCCTGGAGAACGCGGCCAGCATCGCGGCCATGATCCTCACCACCGAGGCGCTCATCACCGACATCCCTGAACCGGAGAAGCCGGCCGCGCCCCCTATGCCCCAGTACTAGAGCGGTGACCGCCGCACAAATCGCCGAGTACGGAGAGCCCTTCCCGATCCTGGGAAGGGTTCTTTACTGGCACAGGACCATCCGGTCTGCTAGGCCGGCTGAGTGAGTTCGGACCACACCGGAGAGCCATATTGAAGACCCTGTTATTGGCAAGCCTCCATTTGACAGTTTCGGCATCTGATGATACTATCAGTAGCCCTCTCATCGGAGACCCTTCATGACCGGACGACGCCGGCCTGACGGGACATCACGGGCAGTCGCTTTGATCATAATGGCCCTCACCGTCGCCTGCCAGGGCACGACTTTGCCAACGCCGGTCGAGCCGCCGTCCCCTGGCTCACCGCTGGTGGCTCGCCATGCTGTCACCTCTCGCCGGGTGGGGGGAGACTATACGCCGATAGACATCACCTCTCAGTTTTCGCCAGCCGACACCTTTTACTGCGCCGTCGAGGTGGTCGAGGCGGAGCGAGACACAGAGATCGCCGCCCGGTGGTACTTTGGCGATTCTCTTATCAGCGAGACGACCTACACTACCGAAGCCCCGGGGACTGGCTACGTGGCCTTTGAACTGAGCAGCCAACAGCCCTGGCCCGAGGGCCTTTACCGAGTCGAGATCCTGTCGGCCGGGGTCGTGCTGCGTTCCATCGAATTCCGGGTGGCAAAATGATCTACGGATTAAGCGGACTGTGCTAACATAAAGATGAACCTTTACCTGGAGAGCGTGGGCTGCAAACTGAATCAGAGCGAGATCGAAACGCTGGCCCGCCATTTTGTCGCCAGGGGACACCAGGTGGTTGCAGCGCCGGAAGAAGCCGATGTCTGCGTGCTCAACAGTTGTGCCGTCACCCACGTCGCTGCTCGCAAGTCGCGGCAGGCAGCGCGCCGGCTGCGGCGGCGCAACCCAGCGGCCCGTGTCGTCATCACCGGCTGCTACGCCGAAGTGGCCCCCGAGGAGCTCGCTGCCGATGTCATCGTGGGCAACGCTGACAAAGACCGGCTGGTGGAACACTTGCTGGGCGAAGGCCATCCAGCTCCTTCTTCCCTCCCTTTACGCCTGCCGCGCCCCCTCCCACAAACTCGAACCCGGGCCCTGGTCAAGATTCAGGACGGCTGTGACAATCACTGCACCTACTGCATCATCCACATCGCGCGCGGCCCCCAGCGCAGCCGCCCTCGCGCCGACGTGCTGGCTGAGGTGCAAGCCAGAGTAGAGGCCGGCTACCAGGAAGTAGTGCTGACCGGCGTCCACATTGGCAGCTACGGGCGTGACCATGGGCAGCCTCCCCGGGACAGTCTGTGGGGTCTCGTCGAAGCCATCCTGTCCCAAACGGTTGTTCGCCGCCTTCGACTTTCCTCTATTGAGCCGTGGGACATGACGCCGGACGCCTTCCGGCTGTGGAAAGACCCCCGGCTCTGCCGCCACCTGCACCTGCCGTTGCAGAGCGGTAGCGACGAGATCTTGCGCCACATGGGCCGTCGCTACACGGCGGCGGAGTTCGCCCGCCTGGTGAAGGCTGCCCGCGCGGCCATCCCTGGCCTGGCGGTCACGAGCGACATCATGGTCGGCTTTCCTGGCGAGACCGAGGCCCACTTTGCCGAAAGCCTGGCCTTTGTCGAAAGCATCGGCTTTGCCCGGGGGCACGTGTTTCCCTACTCCGCCCGGCCCGGCACGCCGGCCGCGTCCCTGCCGGATCACGTCTCCCCATCCGAGAAAAAGAAGCGGGCGGCACGCATGCGCTCCGTCGTCGGCCATTCAGCCAGCCGATTCCGAGAGCAGTTCGCCGGCCAGATCGTTGAGGTACTCTGGGAGAACCGGCGCAACGGCCTGTGGCGCGGCCTCACCGACAACTATCTTTGTGTTACCGCTCAAAGCGACAAAGATCTGGCTCGTACGGCCACCCCTGTGCGCCTCACCGCCCCCACCGGCGACGGCCTGTACGGGGTTTTACTCTGAGAAGTCCTTCCTGAGACAGGGATATTCATGACCCAACAAACGTCTGATAGTCAACCATGGTGCACTTTTTGCCGTATTGTGCGAGGCGAGGCAGCCGCTGATATCCTTTATCAGGACGACCTGGTCACAGCCTTTCGCGACATTCACCCGCAAGCACCTACCCACGTTCAGATCGTGCCCAACCGGCACATTCCGGCCGTGGACGCCGTGACGCCAGCCGATGCTGAACTGCTGGCCCGCATGATCACCATCGCCAACTACCTGGCCGCCAAAGATGGTATAGCCCGCTCCGGCTACCGGCTGGTCATTAACAACGGCCCGCAAGCGGGGCAAGTGGTCAACCACTTGCACCTTCACTTGCTGGGGGGACGTCGCCTGGGCTGGCCGCCGGGCTAACTGCAATCTGCACGGGAGGTATCATGTTGCTGAAAGAAAAGCTGCGATCCGACCTGAGAGGCGCCATGCGCCAGAAGGACGAGGTGCGCAAAAGAACGATTCGACTGGCATTGGCTGCCATCACCAACGCTGAGGTCGCCCAACGGAAAGAACTGGACGATCCAGGCGTGCTGGCCGTGCTGGCCCAAGAGGCTAAACAACGCCAGGAGTCCGTGGAGGAGTATCGAAAAGGCGGCCGAGATGACCTGGTGGCCCAGGAAAAAGCCGAACTGGCCGTGCTGCAAACCTATCTACCCCAGCAACTATGCCGAGAGGAGATCGTGGAACGGGCAAAAGCGGCCATCGAAAAGCTCGGCGCCACCGGCATGGGTCAGATGGGCCCGGTCATGAAATCCCTCATGCAAGAGTTACGGGGCCAAGCGGACGGCAAACTGGTCAACCAGATCGTCCGCGAGCTGCTGAGCGGACAGGGATAGCCCTGGAGGTTTGCCACCACCTGCTGCAAAGAGAGGGAAAGTCGTGTCGGCCACTAACGATCTTGAGCCGGGTCGCCGGCGCAAGCGAAAGAGCGAACTCTCCGGCCCTATGTTAGTCCGAGCCTTTCTGTTTGGACTGGCGCTCGCAGTTGTGACCAGCCTGGTGCTGACGATGCGCTTCCTGCCCACCAACCAGGTCACCCTGAGCGAAGGCCAGATCAGTCACGAAGAGATTGTCGCTCCCTACCAAAAGACCTTTGTGAGCGAAATTCTCACCGAAGAGGCACGCTTGCGGGCCGAACAAAACGTGCCGACGGTCTACGACGGCCCAGACCCCCAGGTGGCCCGCCAACAGGTGGCCCACGCCCGGCGGGTCCTCAACTTCATAGACAGTGTCCGGCACGACAGCTATGCCACTCCCCAGGAACAGCACGCCTACCTGAACGCCATTGACGGTGTGCCTCTCTCCACGGCCATCATCAGCCGCACCCTAGCCCTCTCGGATGCCGGCTGGCAGAGCGTCGTCGAACAGACCGTGCACGTCGTCGAAGACGTGATGCGACAGGAGATCCGCGAGGGAGAAGTGAGCCAGGCGCGTCGCCTGGTAGTCAGTCGCATCAGCCTTGATCTGACAGACGAGCTGCGCGAGATCGTGGCTAACCTGGCCGAGCCTCTGATCCAACCCAATACCTTTTACAACGCCGAAAAGACCACTGCCAATCGAAAGGCGGCCCGAGAGGAAGTGCCTTCCGTCGAGCGCACAGTCTGGGAGGGACAGGTCATTGTCCGGCGCGGCACCGAGGTAGGCAAAGAAGCCATAGAAACCCTGGAACAGTACGGCCTTCTTCAACCTCAACTGGACTGGGCAATAGTTGCCGGCACAGTGGCGTTTGCTTTGTTGTTGGTGCTGGTGCTGGTTGGCTACCTGCTTCGCTTCCAATTGCCCGTCTTGCGGCAAGGCCGGTTGTTGCTGCTGCTGTTTCTCCTGCTTGGCCTCTTCCTGGCAGCGGTGCGGCTCATGGTACCCGGCCACACCATCCTGCCCTATCTGTTCCCCCTGGCCGCCATGGGCATGTTGATCTCAGCCCTGCTGGACGGTCAGTTGGCCGTGGTGAGCCTGATTTTCGTTGGTGCCGTCGTCGCCTCTATGACAGATGGATCGGTGGAACTTGCCTCTTACGTCCTGGGCGGCAGCCTCCTGGCCACGCTGGCCCTGGGCAAAATGCAGCGGCTGTCCAGCTTTGTGTGGGGTGGGGCCTACGTCACCCTCGCTAATCTGGCTGTCCTGACCATGTTTCGCCTGCCATCCCAGGAAACCAATCTGCAGGGCTGGCTGGAGTTGGCAGCGGCTACTGTTGTCAACGGGGGGCTTTCTGTCAGCCTGACCTTGGCCGGGTTTTTCCTGCTGGGCCACATCTTTGACCTCACCACCACTTTGCGATTGATAGAACTGGCCCGCCCTACCCACCCGCTCATGCGCCAGTTGCTCCTGAAAGCGCCCGGCACCTACCATCACAGCATCCTCGTCAGCAATATGGCCGAGCAGGCCGCCGAATGGATCGATGCCGACGCTTTGCTGGTTCGCGTGGGGGCGTTCTATCACGACATTGGCAAAACGGCGCGCCCTTACTTTTTCGTGGACAACCAGGCCGATGGCGTCAATGCCCACGAGCGACTCGATCCGCAAACCAGCGCCGAAATCATCATCGGCCACGTCAAAGATGGCCTGGACATGGCCAAAAAGTATCGCCTGCCTTCTGCCATCCAGGATTTCATTCCCCAGCATCAGGGCACCGGGCTGGTGACTTTTTTCCACCACAAGGCCTGCCAGGAAGCAGGAGGAGCCAAGAACGTAGACGAGTCCAAGTTCCGCTATCCTGGCCCCAAACCGCAGACGAAAGAGGCGGGCATCCTGATGCTGGCCGACGGTTGCGAGGCCGCCGTCCGCGCCACACGTACCACCTCCAGGGAACAGATCGAAGAAATCGTCCGCAAAGTGACCGACGAGAAAATCCTGGCCGGTGAGTTGAACGAATGTGACCTGACCCTGCGCGACTTTGAGCAAATCCGCCAGGCTTTTGTGGATACCTTGTCAGGCATCTTTCATCCCCGGGTGCAGTATCCCGAAAGCCGGAAGGCTACCTATTCAGAGCCAGACCAGCCAGAGGTGAGAGCGGAGAGAGAAACAGGGGCAGACACCGGTGGCCGGGGCGCGACAAGCGAGGGGGCTTAGTTACCGTGCGCGAGAATGTATCCTTCCGTGTAGACATTCAGATAGACCCAGACTTTGCCGGCCAGGTTGACGAGTCCACTCTGCAAATCGCCATGGCAGCGGCGCTGTGCCACAAAGACACACCGGCAGGCACGGTGGTCACCCTCGTCATCACCGACGACGAGGAGATCCGCCAACTCAATCGGCAATTCCGCCAGGTAGACGCCTCCACGGATGTCCTGGCCTTCCCTGCCGCCGCCGATGCGCCGTTCGTCGAGGCTCCAGGGCGACCCCGATATCTGGGAGATGTGATCATCTCATACCCGCGCGCCGCCGCCCAGGCCGCCGAGGCCGGCCATCCTGTCGAGGCTGAACTTGCTCTGCTGGCGGTGCACGGTACCCTTCATCTGATGGGTTACGATCACGCCATCCCCCAGGAAAAGGCGGCCATGTGGGCCGCCCAGGAAACCATCCTGGCCAAACTCGGCCTCAAATTGAGCATTGAGAATTCCCTATGCGTAGCCCAACTCTGCTTCACAGCTTTCGACACGCCTTCGCCGGCCTGTGGTACACCCTCCGCAGCCAACGCAACGTCCGCATCCACTTGCTGACCGCTGTGGCTGCGACGGCAATGGGCTTATGGCTGCGTCTCGACATCCAGCAGTGGGCCATCCTGGTTCTGACGATTGCCCTGGTCCTTTTTGCCGAGATGATCAACACCGTGGTCGAAGCCGTCGTGGACCTCATCACTCAAGAACAGCATTCCTTGGCCAAAGTAGCCAAGGACGTGTCCGCCGGGGCCGTGTTGGTGACCGCCATAGCTGCCGTCCTCGTGGGGCTGCTCATCCTGGGGCCGCCGCTTCTGGCCCGGCTGGGGCTCGTGGATGTGGAATAGCTGCAGTTCCTGTCCTTATGCAGCAATTCTCATTTTGACTGCGAGGAGAGAGCATCCCCAAATGCGAACGGCTATTGCAAGACTCACTCCGGCATCTGGGGATGCCTCGCTCCTCGACTTGTCCATAAAATGAGAATTGCTGGTCCTCAAGTGGACAGTTGTGAAGAGATAGGTTATAATATCACACGCCAGCCGGTCACAACGCAGGAAAGGATACCGGCTTTGTCCAAGTTGGTCACTTCTTTATGACAGAGCGTCTTCGCTAGCGAAACGGCCTTTGAGTACAACTCACAGCATCGATATATTTGCTGGGATTCAAAAAGGTCCGTTTCCTCATGACCACGCCCTGAACATGGGGAACACATTGGGAAGATAGGAGAAGAGGAGGAGAACCTTGGAGATCAAAGTCAAGACCGGAGAAATCCAAAAAGACAAGGCTGAACTGATCGTCGTCAACCTCTTTGAGGGCGTCACGGAGCCAGGCGGGGCCACGGGTGCGGTGGACAAGGCCCTGGGCGGCCAGATCCGCCGCCTCATCGCCGAGGGCGACCTTAAAGGCAAAGCAAAGGAGACCGCCCTACTCTACACCAACGGCGCCATGCCCGCCAAACGGGTGCTGGTGGTGGGACTGGGCAAAGAGGAAAAATTCGGCCTGGAGGCGATACGCATCGCCGCTGCCACGGCCGCCAAACGTGTGCGCGACCTGCGGGTCAAGAGTTACTCCACCATCGTCCACGGCGGCGGGCGTGGTGGCATCAGTCTGGCGGCCGCGACCCAAGCGGTCGTCGAGGGCACCGAACTGGCTCTTTACGGGTTCAAGGAGCTCAAGACCGAACCAGAAGACGACCCCAAAGAAGTCAGCGACATGACCTTTGTCGTCTTTGACGAAAGCAAACGCCCCGAAGTGAAAGCCGCCGTCGAGGTGGGATGCCAAATCGTCGTCGGCGTGAACCTGGCCCGTGACCTGGTGAACCGGCCGGCCAACTATGCCACTCCCACGCTCCTGGCCCAACGCGCCCAAGAGATGGCCGGCGAACTCGGCATGGCCTGCCAGGTGCTCGACGAGGGCGAGATGACAGAACTGGGCATGGGCTCGCTGTTGGGTGTCGCCCAGGGCACTGACGAGCCGGCCAGGTTAATCATCCTGGAACACAACGCCGGGCGCGACGATCTGGGTACGGTGGTGCTGGTGGGAAAGGGGATCACCTTCGATTCAGGCGGCATCTCGCTCAAAGATAAAGAAGGCATGGAGACCATGAAGGGCGACATGGCCGGTGGGGCAGCGGTGCTGGGGGCCATGCGCACCGTCGCCGCCCTCGACCTGCCGCTGCACGTCGTTGGCCTGGTGCCGGCCACCGAGAACCTGCCCAGCGGCAAGGCTTACAAACCGGGCGATGTGGTGCGGGCCATGAACGGCAAGACCATCGAGGTGATCAGTACCGACGCCGAGGGCCGCATGATCCTGGCCGACGCCCTGGCTTACGCCGCTCGCTACCAGCCCAAGGCGGTTGTGGACATGGCCACGCTCACCGGAGCTATCGTCGTGGCCCTGGGACATCACGCCACCGGGCTCTTTAGCAACGA
Organism: uncultured Anaerolineae bacterium; assembly: GCA_964397845.1. Lineage (GTDB taxonomy): Bacteria > Chloroflexota > Anaerolineae > CAYNKW01 > CAYNKW01 > CAYNKW01. The sequence goes on along the minus strand of CAYNKW010000025.1, from coordinate 15,794 downwards.
CGACGATCTGGCAACCCGCCTGGAAGCCGCCGGACGGACCAGCTTCGAGCGAATGTGGCGGCTGCCCCTGTTCAAAGAATATGACGAGCAGCTCAAGAGCCATGTCGCCGACGTCAAGCACACCGGGGGGCGACCGGCCGGGTCGATCACAGCCGCCATTTTCCTGAGCAAGTTCGTCGGCGACTTTCCCTGGGCGCATCTGGACATCGCCGGCAAGGCGTGGACCGACGAGGACAAGCCATACACGCCCAAATGGGCCACGGGCACCGGCGTGCGGCTACTGACCCAGTTCCTCCGCGATTGGGTAGACTCGCCGCCGACGGATTGAGCGTTGCCACAACAAGGGGCTGGCCCATATTAAGCCAGCCCCTTGTCTCACTATTCACCCTGCCAGACACGCCGCACCTTGAAAGTGATCCAGGCGTTATCGGGGCATTTGAAACAATGTCCCCAATTCTTCCTTCACCATCCCTCACAACCGGCGTTCCATAAAGTCGGCCAGCAACCGGTAAGAGCGGACCCTTTGCTCAATGTCTTGGGTGCTGTGGCCTTCGTCGCTAAACTCAACGTACTCAAAGTCCTCGTCTTCAACCTTGCCCAAAGCCAGCAAACGATCACGGGCGATGCGGGCCTGCTCAATGGGACAACGAGGGTCGTTAACGCCGTGGATGATGAGCAACTTGGCCTTGAGGTTCTCCATGAAATGAATCGCGCTCCGGTCGCGCCACAGGTCGGCGTCCGCCTCCGGATCGCCCATGTTCCGGCGCAGGAAATACTTGAAATGCTCCATGCTGGCGTCGTACATCCGATGCAATTCGGTGATGCCTATCCAGGCCACGCCTGCCTTCCACAGGTCCGGCTTTTTGACGACGGCTATGAAGGTCATGTAGCCGCCATAGGAGCCGCCGAAAACGCCTATCCGGCCGGCATCGACGTAAGGCAGCGACTTGAGATACGCAGCGCCGGCCGCCACGTCCTCCAGGTCGCCGCCGCCCCAGTCCTTGATGTTCATGTCGCGGAATTCGACTCCGTAGCCGGTGCTGCCCCGCACGTTGGGCAGCAGCATAACGTAACCCCGGTCGGCCAGGAACTGCGCATAAGGGTTAAAGTTGCGGAAGAACTGGCCGGTCGGACCACCGTGCACGATGACAATGGCAGGCAGTTTAGCCCCTTCTGAAACATCCCGAGGCTTATAGAGGATGGCCGGAATCTCTAGTCCGTCGGACGAGAGATAGCGCACATATTCGTGTCCCACAAAGAGGGCCGGGTCTATGCTGCCGTACTCGGCCGGCAGGAGCACCTGCCGGGTGTCGTTCGTCAGGTCGTAGGCCAAGAGTTCGGGACGGCGGGTGCCGGTGTCGTAGGCGACCAGCAGCTTGTCCCCGCCGTCGAAAAAGCTGGCGATCGCAAAGCCGGGAGGCAGGTTCAGCAGACGGCCCTCACCCGTCGTCACGTTGTACACCACCGGGTTCAGCACCGAATCCTGGTTGCGCACGGCCGAAAGATAATGCCCATCAGCGGAGAACTTGACGCCCATCTCTACCATTCCCACATCGTTGAGACCTTCGGGCGTTAGCCAGCGCACCTCGCCGGTCGCCACATCGCACAGGCCCACCCGATTGTTGCCGCTGGCGTCAGAGATAACGGCCAGCGTTTTGCCGTCGGGACTCCAGGCGACAGCCCTATCCTTAGAGCCCTCCTCGACCTGCAGCAATCGTCGCCACCCACCGCCGTCGGCATCGCAGAGGTAGACATCTTGATTGACAAGATCGCCAGCCTCGTTGGTCGTGTAGGCAATCTGCGTGCCGTCGGGGCTCCACATGCCTTCCACTGCCGGATTTTTGTGGTCGGTAAGCCGCACGTACTCTCGGCGACCCAGGTGCAGCTTGAAGAGGTTCATCTGGCCTTTCAGGTTGGCATTGACCAGCAGCCACTCGTCGTCAGGGCTGAATTCCAGCGCATGCTCCTGAGTGGTGGGGTTGTCGGTCAGTTGCGTCACCTCGCCGGTCTGGAGGCTGATGCGGAACAGGTTGTGCTGCTCGTCGCCGTCTTTGTCCTTGCCAAAGGCGATGCTCTGGCCATCCCGCGACCAGGCAAAGCCAGTGCGGATCGAGCGGGGCACTTCGCCGTGGCTCACCTGGGTCACCTCACCGGTCGTCAAATCGAGCACGTGTAGTTCCAGGCGGCCGGTCTTGTCCCAGTATAAAGCAACCTTGTCCCGTTGCCAGGAGATAGTGGGCAGCCAGAACGTAGGCAGACGGGCAAGCTCCTCGAGAGGAATGTTACTGTAGCCGGGTTTGAAGGTTTGCATATGATTTTCTCCTTGACCTTTAGTGAGTTGGAAAGTTGGAGGGATTGTCCTCACGCAACACGCACCACGTCGTCAAAAGGCAAAGACAAAGATCAGATCGTTGACATTCGTCTTTGTCGGGCCGGTCACGATCAGATCGCCTAGCGCAGCCCAAAAGTGGTACGAGTCGTTGTTCGCCAGGTACGCCTCGGCGTTCAGTCCCAG
>CAYNKW010000025.1:0-13179 GCA_964397845.1 uncultured Anaerolineae bacterium | reverse complement strand
CCCAAAAGTGGTACGAGTCGTTGTTCGCCAGGTACGCCTCGGCGTTCAGTCCCAGGGCGCGCGCACGGGCCACCGTGTCGCCCCAGGCGACCGCGCCGGCAGCGTCGGTGGGGCCGTCGGTGCCGTCGGTGGCCAGGCTCACCACGCACAGGTCGTCCCAGCCCCCGATGGCCAGCGCCGCCGCCAGGGCAAGTTCCTGGTTGCGCCCCCCCTTGCCTTCGCCCCGAATCGTGACTGTCGTCTCGCCGCCGGCCACCAGGCAGGCGGGCGGCGAAAGCGGCCAACCGTGGCGGGCCATCCCCTTGCCGATCCCGGCAAAGACCTTCGCCACTTCTCGGGCTTCCCCCTCGATGAACGTGGAGAGTAACAGGCTGTCCAAGCCCAGCTCGCGGGCCCTGGCCACAGCGGCCAGGGCGGCGATCTCGTTGCTGCCGACGACGACCGTCTGCACCTGCGCGAAAACAGAATCGTCCGTCTTGGGCGTATCTGGGATCTCGCCAGCCAGTCCAGCTCGAAGGCGGGCCCCAACTGAGGGCGGCGCTTTACTCAACAGATTGTACTTTGCCAGAACGTGCCAGGCATCGGCAAAGGTGCTCGTGTCGGGCACTGTGGGACCGGAGGCGATGACGTCCAGCGGATTGCCTACCACGTCGGATAGTATGAGGGAGACGACGGTCGCCGGTTGGGCCAGCCGGGCCAATTGGCCGCCTTTGAGAGCGGAAAGGTGCTTGCGCACGGCGTTGATCTCACCGATGGCCGCCCCGCAGCGGAGCAGCGCACCGGTGATGGCCTGCTTGTCGGCCAGGGAAACGTCCTCGGCCGGAAGAGGCATCAGCGCCGAACCGCCGCCCGAGATGACTACCAGGGCCAAATCGCGGGGTGTCAGGCCGGATAGGGTTTCAACGATGCGGGCCGCGCCCGCTTTTCCCGCCTCGTCTGGTGTGGGGTGACCCGCCTCGACGATCGCTACAGGGCCACAGGTTTGCCCCGGCGGCAGGTGTCCGTACTTGACGCTGACCACTCCGCCGACGATGCGGTCGCTCAACAGGACCCACAGTACGGCGGCCATCGGTGCGCCGGCCTTGCCTCCACCGACGACCCATACGCGGTCAAAAGCATCCAGATCGTAGCACCGCTGGCCGACAAACAGCGTCTTCCCCTCACGCCGCACCGCACGGCGCACAGCCTCCCCCGGCTCCACCGCTGCCAACGCCGCTACTTGAATGGCCCCAACAATCTCTCGCCTCTTCTCTCTCTCCACTCTCCATTCTTCCCCCGTCACCGCTCCAAAGTGTCCATGACCTGGGCGGCGGCCTCCTCCGGCGTCTGCTCGCCGGTCATCACCGCTTCAATTGCCATCCGCCAGGCCGCAGCGACTTCCCGATAATCAGGAACCAGAGGATAAGGGTGGGCTGTCTCTAACAGCCTGGCCAAAAAGATGAAATAGGGGTCTTGCTCGCCCAGGCGTCCATAGACAGAGCAACGAACCGGCAGCGTGCCAGCGGCCAGGTTCCAATTGGCGTTTCTCTCGGGGCTGAGCCACCATTCCAGAAAGCGGTACGCTGCTCCAGCGCGATAGGGATCGGTCGTGACAATGGCAATCATCCAACCCTGACTCACTGTGGGTGCTGGGCCGGTCTGACCAGGGATGGCGTCATACGCGGTGTTGCGGAGCAAATCGCGATTGGCCAGGTAATGGCTGGCGGCGATCTCGGTCATGGCGACTTCTGCCTCCAGATAGATGGGCCAGGCATCAAGGGTGGATTTCAGTTCCAGCACCGTCGTCGGCACGACACCGGACCGGATGCCCGCCGCGTAATAGCTCAACACGGCCACCATGGCCTCCTCGTCCAGCGCCGACTTGCCAATTTCGTCGAACAGCAGTGCACCGGTGCTCAGATAATGAAGGAGGAACGAGTCAGCAGCCAGCCCGCCAGCCGGAAACAGGTAGTGTGCTTCGGGGCGCGTCAGCACGTCGGTCCAGGTCAAAGGGGGGATCTCCACCTTGTTGGTGTTGTACAGCAAGTGCGGCACGTCGGCCTGGAACTGGATGCCCCTCAATTGACCGTCGAACCGTCCCGCTTCCAGCACAAAAGGAAACAGGTTTTCCTGGAGAGAGGGCGACAACAAAGCGTCTAGCGGTTGCACCAATCCGGCGCTAACGGCATCTCGCAAGTCGTGAGGTTCCAGCATAATTACGTCAGGCAGCACGCTGGGCGCCACGGAGCTGGCCATGAGCAAAAGGTCCAGCAGCCCGCCCTTGCCACGCGGTTTCTTAAGAACAAACTGGAGCTTGACGTCCGGGTGCGTCTCGTTAAAATCGGCTAATAAACTGCCCATCTCCTCACCGGCCGGACCTTCGGCCTGGGGAGAATAGTCGGGAGCAGTCCAGACGGTGAGGGTAATGACGGCTGGCACCGTGGGTGCGGGGGGCGGTAGGGTCGAGACGTCGGGTGACGGTCCCGGCGTGGCGGCCAAGCCGGTAGGTGTGGGCAAAAGGCCAGCGGTGGGCGTGCCCACGCCCCGGCAGCCGGTCAGCCAGATGGCTGCCAACGATACCCAAAAGAGGATCAGCGCGCCAAGGGCGACCACGGAGCGGGGGATTCTAACGTACTCGCGCCCCTGCCGGCTGCTGTCGCCTTCGTCGGTGAGTAGAGCTCCTTCGCCAGGCATCAGTCGTCACCCTCCTATGATGCTCGCATAGAGTGTGGCAGTTGAAAGTCAAGTTGAATGCCTGGCAATGAGTATAAGTCAGAACGGTGGGCTTGTCAAGCGATTCATCGGCTCAGCGGATCGTCCCCTCGACGACCGCCTGTCCCTCGGTCAACTCGAAGCGGGTGATGACCACCGGCAATCCCTGGTCGCTCAGATCAAGCTGGGCGTCCACCTCTTGCTGGATGCGCTGCCGGACAAAGCCGGGCACGGACAGCCCGGCCATACCAAGGCCCTCCACCGTCACGACCGGCACGCCGTCCCACAGCACAACCCGCGCTCGACCGTGGAGGCCTACTCGCAGCCCGGCTATGCGCGCCTCGCCCCAAGTCTCAATGACATCGGGGTGGATCTCGACGCGAGGATTAGCAAAGGGGATGCGCGGATGGCGATCCAGGTACCAGGCAATGGTCTCCTCCGCCTCTTGGTTAGTAACGACGACGGTGAACGGTTCGCCAGAGTGGCCGCCTTCGATGAGGCCTTCCCGCAGGTCGGCCAAGTCTGGTTCCAGGCGCGGCTCGACGACGCGCACCTCGCCCGGTGCCAGTGCGCTGGCCCAGGCGATGCCGTTGGCGATCAGCAGCAGGGCCAGGATCCACGAGCCAGGGCTCTTTAACGCGGCGACAATTTTGCGCATCTATCCACCTCCCCACCACGCCGACCGCAGCGCGGCCAGGCCGACCGGGGCCAACACTAGCAGACAAACCAGCGCCCATACTGCGATCGCTTGCTCTACGGGCATGCCCTCCCGCTCTGGCAAGACAACCTCTGCTGGAAGGAACCGCCGTACCAGCGCCCGCGCACCGACCCACACCGCCGCGCCCTCTACGGCCAACAGCGCCAGCAGGATGCCTCCTGCCGTCACGCCCAGCACGTCCACCTCTGGCGGCGGCGTCCCAAAAAAGTTGACCCCGATCAGCGTCAGCACCAGCAGCGAACCGCCGTTCCACAGGGCGTGGATGCCTACCGCCAGCCCGTACCGCGCCAGCCAGCGACGGCCCGCGCCCGGCCGGCGGTGCAGCAGGTCATGCCAACTCAAGGCAGTCAGCCCCCCGCCCAGGGGATGGATCGCCGCACCCAACGCCCGCACCAGCAAGATGCCGGCCCAGATACGCAATCCGAACCCGGCGAAAACGGCGTCCTCAAACGCAGCGAACCCCGCCCCGGCGATGGCCCCGACCAGCAGTGCGTCACGGGGACTTTCCAATCGCTTCAACAATGGCAGTGTGATCAGCGGCTTGACAAACTCTTCGGCCAGTGGCGCGACGACGGCTAACTGCACCATCGCAAACAGGAAACCGGGCGAGGTGAGGGCAGCCGCCACATCGCCGCCGGCCAGGGCGTTTATCAACCCTTCCAGCGCGGGCAGGGCCAGGCCGGCCAGGCCCCACACCAACGCCAGCACCACGCCGGGCAGCAACACCTCCAGCACGACAGCCAGCCCCACCGAGACGGTTGCCCCGGCGGCAAAGGCAACGGCCACCTGCCGCCAGGTCAGTTCACCGGGACGGCGATCTACCATCCAGGCCACAGCCGCGACTGGTGGCAGCAGCACCGCTGCCAGAAAGACCGGTGGAAAACCAAGCGGCGCGCAAAGTCCAACAGAGCGCAGCCCCAGGCCCACGGCCAGCGCCAGGAAGAACCCGCCGCCCAGGGCCCAGGTCGGCGGCAGGCGCAGCGGGCGGGAGGATCGGCCGGCCAACGAGCGTGCACCGTGCAAGAAAGCCACTCCTCCACAGCCGAGCGTCACGGCCAGGAAGAAGAACCAACCCAGGCCAAAGCTCAGCGCGCCGGGGTCACCGTCTACCAGCAATGCCGCCACCCCGCAGACGCCCAGCAGAGAAGGCAAGCCGGGCAAAAAAAGCAAGAGGCCACCCAAGGTGACAAGCCACTTCACACGGTTACTCATCGGTAGGCCTCCATTTTCCACAAAGCATCTACCTTAATCTCCTGGGGCACTTTTAACTCCCACCCCTCGTAAGTCACTTCCCCCTCCGCTCAGTCTTTTGCAATCTGCAATCTACCAATCTGCAACCTTATTCCCAATCCTCCAACCGCTCCAACCACTCCTGTGACAACTGCTTCACCGCCTCCAGCCGCCGTTCGACCAGCGTGGCGATGCTCACCAGCAGCAGCCCACCGACGCCAAAGACGATCCAGCGATTGACCGACAACAGTGGCTCGACGAGCTGCCCAGCGACGGCAATGACCACCGCGCTGACGCCGCTGTAGAGGAAGCGCCGTTGCCGCCGGGCGCTGCCCCACCAGGCGATAGTCAGCCCCTCGGCCCCCATCAGCAGCGCGTAGCGCCAGCCGCCGTGGGCCAACGACTGCCAGAACGCGGAGCCGAACAACAACAGCACCGCCGTGCGATCTATCCAGCGGGCCAGCGTGCGGCGATCTTCGCGCCACTCCAGGTAGCCGATGCCCAGCAGGTAGACGCCGGCCGGCAAGGCATACCACTGCACCTCCCTCTGGCCGAGGAAAAGCAGCAGTTCCAGGCCGTAAGCGACCAGGAGCATCGCCACCGCACCGTAGCCCAACCACGACCGCCGCTCGACCAACGCCGCCGCCAGGTAAGTCAGCCCGGCCACGGCCAGCACGGTGATCGCCATCTGCACCGCCGGCACCTGAGCCGCCGTCAACACCGGCCGCTCGAACAGGACGCCGAACGTCAGCCAGATCACGTCCCACGCGCTGAGGACGGCCATCCAGAGCAGCGCCAGCGCCGTGAGGGTCATTCCCGATCGGACCAAAGGTGTTTCCCAGACCTGGATCCATGTGTGCACAGGCCGGGCCCGGCGGCGCGAGTATCTCAGCCAGCAGCCGAACACACCATAGACCAGGGCGAGGATCGCCAGCGCGCTGGGGCAGTGAGTATCCGGTGCGCCGTACCAGGCCAGCCGTTGGAACAGGGCGACCAACCCCAGCCCTGCTGCGATGTAGGTCGCCGGCGGTAGTGTCCAGGCCGAGGCCAGCAGTGCGACCAGCAGCGCGTGACCGAACGAGACCAGGCTACCTGGCCCGCCGTCGTCGAAAGACGCCAATTGGCCAAAGAACAGGTTGGCGGTCAGCAGGGCATACATCGGACGCGACCAGCCGGTGATCAATGCCCGCCAGCCACCAAAGGGTGAACCTTCGCCGCGTCGCCGCTCGATGAAAAGCGCCAGCAGCGCCGTGGCCGCCGTGACCGGCAGGAAGGCCAGCGCCGACCGGGCGGGCCGCTCCAGACCGACGTGCCGGTGGATCAGCGCCAGCGCGGCCAGTTGAGCCGTCCCGGCGGCGACCAGGAGCCAGGCGCGCAGGCGAAAGCGAAGCGTCGCCAGGGCATAGACAGCCGCTGCCAGCGCCAGGGTCGCCACGACGCGGGAGGCGTCACCCAGCGCGTACGACAATCCCGCGGCGACGACGGCCGCCAGGTAGCCGGCAGCGTAGAATGGCAACCCCGGCCAGCTCAACAGCCGCTCGCCGGCAGCCACCAACCAGCGCGGGGGCTTGTCCCACGGAAAGTCGCGCGGCGCGCCCAGGTAAAAATCCAGCAAATGGGCCACCGCCAGCGAGAGCGCGATCCCCGGCCAGAGCCACAGGCCATAGTTTTCCACCGCCACAGGCGAGCGGACGAGGGCCACGGCGTAAGGCACCGCCGCCAGCGCGACGGCCGGGGTCAGGAACAGCGGCTGCTGCAACCAGGCCGCCGAGAGGGCATAGACCACCGCCGCGCCGCCGTAGCCCCAGAAGGCGCCGATCTGATCGCGGCTGGAGGGAGGCAGCCCCAACGCCACGGCGACGTAGGCCACGGCCATGATCGGCCCGGCGTAGCGCTCTCGCCGGAACGTCCGCAGCCAATGGGCGGCAACCAGATAAACCGCGCCCAGCGCGATGAGCGCCCAGCCGTGACGATCCGGATTGACCTCTAACTCGGCCAGGGCCAGCATCAAGGCGACGACAGGAAAGGCTGCAGCCGGATAGTTCCACATCGGCTCGGCGTGGAGCCAGGCGGAAAAGGCACACAGCGCAGCGTCGAACAGCAGCGCAGCGATGAGCCACGGCCGTTCGTGGGCCACGAGCAGCGTGCCGGCCAGCGCGCTGCCGTAAGCGGTCAGGTGCACGGGGAGCGCGTCGGCGGGGTGGACGCGGCGCAACAGCATCCCGGCCAGCAGGCCCAACGGACCGAAAGCCAACAGCAGCAGTCCAAAGTGGACGTGCTCTGCTGCCGGGGCAAAGCGGGCCAGCAGGTAGACGGCCCAGACCGGCAGCAGACCCGCCGCCGGGTACAGGAACCGCGCTGGCGTCGCCCGGCCCGGCAGCCGCCGGTGGTCCACAATGGCCGAGATGGTGTAAAAGGCGACGCCCAGGCCCCAGCCAGTGCTGGCCGTGAGCGGATCGGCCACGCACCACAGCAGGCTGAATGGCACCAGCAGGTGGGCCACGACGCGAAGCGGAAAGCCGTAGGGCCGTGCTCCCCGCGATTCCAGCCACAGCCCCAGGCCACCTTGAATCCAGGCCAGGGCCAGCCAGGCCAGCGCGTACTCGGGCGGGCGGGGCGGCCACGGGATGACAAACCAGCCCAGGTGGGTGAGGATCGTCCAGGGGGCAAAGGTGAGCCCTGCCGCCAGCCAGACAAAGAGAGGGCGACGGAATAGCCGGGCCGAGAGGGCGTAAAGGCCAACAACGATCAGCAGCCCGACGACGGCCCACATCTCCCTCACCCGTCCGCCGCCCAACAGCACCAGGTTGCGAAACAGGGCCAGGATCACCACACCAGCCGACACGGTCCAACCGGCGATCAACAGCGGGCGACGGTAGAGCTTCCAGGCTTGTGGAGCCAGCGTCCAGCGGTTGCGCAGGGCCAGCAGTGCCCGCTCGGCCAGTACGTAGACGACGGCCAGCAAGGCCGCTTTGGCTGCCGAGGAGCCGCGTCCCTGGCTGTAGACCGTGGCCACAATCCCCCCCGCGCTGACGCCCAGCCATGCGGCGACGTGCCCCCATCGTTCGCGGCAAAAGCCCCAGGCCACCAGGCCGTAGACGACGCCCACCAGCAGTTGCCCTCCGGCGGCCCACAGGCGGTCAGGATCGGCCCACGTGCCGCCGCGGAACAGGCGTTCCCAGAGCGGCGAAAGGCCCCACAGTACGGCCAGCGCCGCCAGTCCGTGGGCCACGACGTTGAGCGGCCGCAAGAATTCCCCCTCGACGCGCCGGTAACGCACCAGCAGCAGCCCACCCAGCAAGTAAGATACCGGCATTAGAGCCAGCAGCATACCACTTGGCGCGGGTAACACGCGATGGTGGGCCAGGAAAAGCAGCCAGGCGACAGGCAGTGTCACCCCGGCCGGTTCCAGCCACCATCGCTGCCGGAAGCGCCAGGCCGAGACAAAATAGAGCATCGAGATGAGAAGAAAGACCAGCGCCAGCAGCGCCCGGTCGCCAGCAAAGTAAAGCAACCCGGCGATGGGCGCCAGGAGGCTGGTGAGGTCGCCGGTCACGTACCAGGGCAGTCCATAAGCAACACGCTGCCGGGCCAGCCAGCGGCCCAGAAAGACGAGCCCCCAGGCCAACAGGGCCAGCGCCACGCCCAGCCACGCCCGGTCGAAGCTGCCGCGCTGCCAGGAGTGTGTCCAGACCAGCCAGAGCCAGGCAGGGAGGGGAAGGGCCGCTGCCCAGTGAGGCAGCATCGCGCCCCGGCGGCCGAAACGGCAAAGAAATGCATCCAGACCGGAATGTTGGCCAGTATGGGCCAGCCAGGCGGCCCAGGCAGCCAGACCGATCCAGTTGCCCAGAGCGTAGACCAGCAGTCCCTGATTGCCGGCTACGAGTGGGGGCAGCGGAGCCATCGCCGCCAGCGTGAACCCGGCGGCATAGACCGGCGCAGCAAAGGCAGGCCATCGTTGCAGGCGCACGGCCAGCGCCAGGTGGAGCACCGCCAGCAGCGCCCAACCCAGACAAAGCTGCGCCAACGCCAACTCGCGGGCCGACATGCCGGCCGTGATCGAGACCAGCGAGAAAAAGCTGGCAGCGAAAAGCCAGCGGGGTCGCTTCCACAGCCATGCCGCCAGCGCCGCTGCCAGTGCCAGCACTGTATGGGTGGCCGTCGTCGCATTGAGGGCGGTAGTAGGATTTAAGAACGACCAGACGGCAGCGACGAGGGCCAGCAGCACACCCCACTCCGAGATGGCGCGTCCGTAGCCGCGAATCAGGGTGCCGGTAGTGGAGCGGGCTCGCAGCCGGTGGCCGGCAGCCAGGTAGAGCAGCGTCAGCAGTGCCCACCCCAGGGCGTGCCAGGCGGGGCGGATCCCGGCCCGGTCAAAGAGCGGCGATTGGGTGAGGTAAACAGCCACCGGTAACCCGACCACCGCAGCCACCCACGGCGCCCGGAGGCGGAGGCGAACCGCGCCAAGGGCGTAGACGAAGCAGCCGAACCACCAGGAAACTGCCAGCGAAGCACGAAAGGCATCGCTCCCCGCCCGCCCGATAACACGCCAGCCGAGGGCCAGGGGCATAATGGCCGTCACACTGAGCAACGCGGTGTGCCACAGCGGACGGTAGAGTAGGCGAAAGTGACTTTTCTTACCCCGCAGCTCCCCGGCCAGCAGAGTGGCCAGCAGGGCCAGCGCGCTGAGGGCAGCGGCATACCAGTCGAGCGAGACGCCCACTACCCGCAGCGTCGCGCAAAGCAGACTGCCAGCGGCTCCAGCGACCAGGTAGCCAAAGAACTCGGCCTCGACGACCCAGACCGTTGCCAGGTAGGCTACCAGGCAGACAGCCGATGTGAGTAACCAGACCTGCTCCGGCGTGGCATAGGGCGCAAAGCCACCGCCCAGGTAAACAGCGTAAAAATCCAGCGGCACCAGCAGCGATCCGGTGGCGGTGAGGGCAATGCCAGAGTTCCGTAGCTCCATCTTGACCCGGACGTACCAGCCAAGAGCATGGAAGGCCAAGGTAAAGGCAGCCAGGAAGAGCACCTGCACGACTGGCGGGAAGCGATCCCAGTTAAAGACAACCAGCATCACCGCAGCGGCAAAGAGGAGAAAGACGCCCAAGAAGAGCATAGCCCGCAGCGTCCGCTCCGAGAGGAGGGTCTGCCACAGGCGATCCCAGGTGAGCGGTTGGCGGGGCTTGCGGGGCGGTGGCAGCCCTTCGACAAGCTCTGGTGGAGGCTCTTCTGCAAGCTCAGGACGACGCCCTTCGACAGGTACATCCCGAGCAAAGTCGAGGGGCTCAGGACGAGGCCGCAGGCCCAGTTCAACCTCCACTTCTTCGATGTCGGCGTCGAGGTCGGCGGCGGCAGCGGCGTAGGCGGCCTCGCTTACCAATCCGCCTTGGGTTTGCAGATCGTCCAGCGACTGGCGCAGGAAGCGGAGCAAGGCCAGCTCGTCGGAGGGGGTGTCAAAAGCGGGAGAGGGTGGTCCATCGGCCAGGCGATCCCGCAGCGCGTGGATGCGCTGCTGCGACTCCTCGGTGAGCTCCCCCACTGCCTCGGGCCGCACCCAGTCGTTATCCACCCAGGTGGGCAGCTCGGACAGAAGCTCTTCCAGACAAGTGATCTCCCACCAGGCCTGGCGGGCGACGGTCGGAGCGAGGGGTGGCAGTCGCAGGCCAAGGGAAACTTCCAGTTCATTGCGGCGGAGGTGATAGCGGATGCGGAGAGCCTCGGCCACGTCGGACGGCAAGTCAGTCCAGCTTTCCAGCTCGGACAGGAGATAGGCAACATGGGCCAACTCCTCCACCAGCGCAGGGTCACCAGTGAAGCGGCAATTGGGGCAGGGCACAGACGGTCGCAGGCCCTCATGGCCGCAGTTGGGACATCGCATGTTGGCCTCCTGATAGGATGGGGCAGCCACAGTCCGGAAGTTACGGTAATAGTATAACACTACTTGCCGATCTGGTCAATAAAGCAGCGGTTGGCTTGACAAAAGCCCGTGCTCCATGTACAATGTAACGCAAATCAAACCAGGGCTTCGCTGGTGGGGCGTGTCCATGGAGGCCACGTCTGAGCGAAAGCCGTTTTGGATTTTTCGACCAAGGAGGGACAAGGAATGCCTACTATCAAAGAACTGTTCGAGGGGATGCCAGAAGCCTTCAAACCCGAGGCCGCGCCCGGGGTCAATGCCGTGATTCAGTTCTCCTTGACCGGAGACCAGGCAGCCGACTATTACGTGACCCTCGCCGACGACACGTGCAAGGTGGACGAGGGCGAACACGAGTCGCCCACAGCCACGCTGACGATGGATGGCTCTGATTACCTGGACATGATCAGCGGCAAGCTCAATCCCCAGACGGCTTTTATGCAGGGCAAACTCAAGCTGAGCGGCGATATGGGTCTGCTTATGCGCTTTCAGAGCTTCTTTGACATATCTGGAGCGATCTAGCGGTCTTGGGCCCGACTGCGTTTTGCCACCTGAAAGCCCCCTGTGCCACCGTGGCATAGGGGGCGGTTTTTGTACAGCTTGAGGTTTGACACAGCGTGGGCAGTGTGTTATACTGCTGCCAATCTCTCTAGACTTGCAGGATACCGGAGGAGGTGTAATGGTGACGTCGGATCTCGACCCCAAGATTCAGAAGCTTCGAGGGCTGCGCCAACAGGCAATGCTGGGCGGCGGCCAGAAGCGGATTGACAGGCAACATGCCAAAGGCAAACTCACCGCCCGCGAGCGGATCAACTTGCTCCTGGATGAGGGCAGTTTCCGCGAAATCGACACTTTTGCCACCCACCGGGCCACCGGCTTTGGCATTGAGGAGAAGAAATTCCTCGGCGACAGCGTCGTCACCGGCTGGGGCGCGATTGACGGCCGGCTGGTGTACGTCTTTTCTCAGGATTTCACCGTCTTTGGCGGCAGCCTCAGCGAAGTCCACGCCGAGAAGGTGGTCAAGATCATGGATCTGGCCATAAAGAACGGCGCGCCGGTCATCGGCCTCAACGATTCCGGGGGAGCGCGCATCCAGGAGGGAGTGGTGTCGCTGGCCGGCTATGCCTACATCTTTTTGCGGAACGTACTGGCCTCGGGCGTTATTCCGCAGATCTCGGTCATCATGGGGCCGTGCGCCGGAGGCGCGGTCTACTCGCCGGCCATGACCGACTTTATCGTCATGGTCAAAGACACCAGCCACATGTTCATCACCGGGCCAGAGGTCATCAAGGCCGTCACCCGCGAGGAGGTCACCTTCGAGGAACTGGGTGGGGCCATGACCCACAATGCCAAAAGCGGCGTGGCCCACTTTGCCGCCGAGGACGAGGAGGACGCGCTGCTGCTGGTGCGTCAGATGCTCAACTACATGCCGCAGAACAACCTGGAAGACCCGCCCTTTGTGCCTACCGCCGACCCGCCCGACCGCATGGACCTCGAACTGGACACCCTCGTCCCGGATAGCCCCACCAAACCCTACGATATGAAAGAAGTCATCCACCGCGCAGTGGACGACGGCGAGTTCCTGGAGGTGCACCCACACTGGGCGCAGAGCATCATCGTCGGCTTTGCGCGGCTGGGCGGCTTTTCGGTGGGCATCGTAGCCAACCAACCGGCGGTGCTAGCCGGTGTGCTCGACATTGACTCCTCGACCAAGGGGGCGCGCTTTGTGCGCTTCTGCGACGCTTTCAACATCCCCATCATCACTTTTGAGGACGTGCCGGGCTTTCTGCCGGGCGTCAATCAGGAGCACGGCGGCATCATCCGCAACGGAGCCAAGCTGCTCTACGCTTACTGTGAGGCAACGGTGCCCAAGATCACCATCATCACCCGCAAGGCCTACGGCGGCGCTTACGACGTGATGAGCTCCAAGCACATCCGGGGCGACGTCAGCTACGCCTGGCCCAACGCCGAGATCGCCGTCATGGGACCGGCCGGGGCAGTGAGCATCGTCTTTCGCCACGAACTGGCGGAGGCGGAAGATCCAGAGATCCGCAAAGCCGAGCTGGTGGCCGAGTACCGCAAGCAGTTTGCCAACCCCTACGTGGCAGCGGCGCGGGGCTACATTGACGATGTGATCGAGCCACGCCAGACGCGCCCGCGTCTCATCGAGGCACTCCAGATGCTGCAAAACAAACGGGATAGCAACCCGCCCAAGAAGCATGGGAATATTCCGTTGTGAGTTCTCAACTCGCCTGTGTGAAAGACTAAAATGGCGAGAGGGAGGAGGTGGCTCTAATGAATAATGCCGTTAGTACATTGACCCTTCAAAAAGAAGCCATTCCGCTAGTTCGATCGGGATTGACAATGAAAAAGACGGCCTTGGAGTTCAACCTGAGGCGATACAGCGAGCGGTTGAAGCACTTTGAACAACAGCATGGCATGGATTCGTCAACATTCGCTACCCGATTTGCCCAGGGAGAATTGGGCGACGAGGCAGATTGGTTCGAGTGGGAATATAACCTGGATGTATATCGCGAGACTCTACAGCAACTCCAGATTCTGGAGCACATTGACCTATGACCATTCGGGATCATTTGTTCCAACTGGATGCCAAACTCGAGGA
>CAYNKW010000024.1:24487-30583 GCA_964397845.1 uncultured Anaerolineae bacterium | reverse complement strand
TGGAAGGGGAAACCCTGACCTACTCCGAAAAGGGGACGCCCCAGGGTGGGGTCATTTCACCCATCTTGGCCAATGTATACCTGCATTACGCACTCGATTTGTGGTTTCACAAGGTTGTCAAGAAGCACTGTAGAGGAGAAGCGTGTCTGATAAGGTACGCGGATGATTTTGTGTGCGCGTTTCAATATCAGGCTGACGCGGAGCGATTCTACGAGGCTCTTGGCAAAAGACTGGGAAAGTTTGGGCTAGAAGTATCGGTGGAAAAGACGCGGGTTATCCCGTTTCATCGAAGCCCACCGTCGGGCAAGTCCCGTTTCCAGTTCTTGGGATTCGAGTTCTACTGGGGTAAGGATAGAAGTGGAAAGCCACACCTCAAGCGTCGAACCTCACGCAAGAAGTTGAGAAACTCGATAAAACGCTTTACCGAGTGGTGCAAAAAGAATAGGAATCTGAAGCCGAGGGCACTATTCAGGCGGTTGAATGCCAAGCTCCGAGGGTATTACAACTACTACGGGGTGTTTGGCAATTATGACAGTCTGAAACAGTTCTTTGACCAGGTGAAACGGATTCTATTCAAGTGGCTTAACCGGCGAAGCCAACGACGGAGTTACAACTGGGAAGGCTTCGACCAGCTACTGGAACACTACAGGATAGAGCAGCCACGAATCAAAAGACAGTACAAGACGAGACAACTTCAACTGGTCTGAGCTGGATTGCGGAAGCGAGTATTTCTGAAGAGCCCGGTGCGGGAAAACCCTTAGTCCTTCGGCCTAAGCCCCTGGTACTTTGTCCCAGGGACAAAGTGGACGAAGGGCCGCACGCCGGGATCTGTGCGGGGGTTGCTGGGTAACTGGCAGTCCTACCGCGATGGCGGCCCTTCAAGTAGACGGCCAGCGTGGCTTATGCTATGGCGGGAAGCTGAGTTAGGCGAGGAGGAGTTGTGAGAAGTTACCGAGGCGGTCCAGTTCAGCACTATCATGAAGTGGCTCAGGTCTGTCTTAACGGGCATATCATCACAGATAGGTACGATAGTAGTCCTCAGCTCAGAAAGAATTTCTGCAGCATTTGTGGAGCCAAGACTATTCATCAGTGCCCTAATTGTGGAGAGAACATACAGGGTGATTACATTGTGCCTCACGTGGTCCTGGGTGGTCTCTCCAGCACTCCTGCATACTGTCACAATTGTGGGGCAGCTTTTCCTTGGACTGAGAGGCGTCTTGAGGCAGTGCGTCAACTTGCTCTTGAAACCGAGGAACTGGGTGAGGAGAAAGAGGAACTCGTAAATAGCTTGCCTGATCTGGTGTCTGACACACCTGGTACGCCGATGGCTGCCAAAAGATGGAAGAAAGCACTTGAGAAGTTAGGTGGGCATTCAGCAAGTGCTCTAAAGGAGATGATTGTGCAGGTTGCGAGTGAAACTGCGAAGAAGTTGCTGTTTCCATGAAACTGAATAGAAGACTAGACGGTCCGGTGTTCTTGAGTAGACGAAAGGAGAGTACGTCATGACCTGCAAGAACCTTCAGGTAAGGGAAAGACTCCCTGAGGTACCACCAGGAAGTGTGTATCCCACTGTGTCAGGGAAGGATTATTTTTGCCAAATTCCCGGACGACAGCCGAAAATCATAGGTTGGGCGAGCCGCTGTGAGAAAGTGTCTGAAGAGGGACCTTGTTGGTGGTGGCGTGAGAATTATGGCGACGAATCGGATCCTGATTTTCAGTGAGTCCCGCTTACTAACCTGAAGGAATTGGGCCGGAGGCGTAATGGGCCGCCTAACAGGTCGCTGAAGCCGACCTGCTAATCGAGTGTCCTATTGAGGTCTGTTTTCGTTTTTGCGGCGTTTCGTGTGGTGGGTGGGGGTACTGCGGAACCCGCAGGCGGCTTAGCTCCCAGCCGATAGGCGGGACGCGAAGCGTCACGCCTATCAAGCGGATGAACCCGACCATCGCCGCCCATGAATCCCTCCCTTCGGTCGGGCTTCATGGCCTGGCGCTGGCGGGTTATCCGCCGCGCCGTTAGCCGCCACAGAGGTTACATCAGGAGGACAAATATGCAGTCGCTAAGTTGGTCTTCGTCTCGACTACTACAGCAAGTCAGTAATGTGTTAGCCATTGGCCTATTGGTTTTTAGTTGGTTCGCTTGCTACTTGTGGATTATGGGTATGACCGAGGGTTGGGGGGCACCGTGGGATACGGCACCCATTCGACCGCCAATAGGCCAATGGCAGCGTAGCATCAACGATTTTTTCGAATCGGGCATAGGAATGTACCTGACTACGGCTGTCTTCCTAGCGATTAACCTTCTGCTATACACTCGCACTCTGGTACGCACTCGAGCCGTGCGAACAACATCGCTTGTATTTGGAGTCACCAATCTCGTAGCCTTGATAGCTCTAACTATCATTGTCATACCCATTCAAGTCTTCCTAATCCGTACACCAGCTCACCTTACCCCAAAGGATTGGTCGTACTGGGGTGATTTTAGGCGCGAATGGCCCTTGACATTGATAGCTCTACTGTTGTTTACAGGTTTGTATTTGATACAGCCGTATCTAGCACACCGCCTGACTCAAACGACAGACTAGAACTGTATTCTCTATCTTGCAAAAGATTGCCCAATGGATAGCAAAAAGTTACTCCTGTGTGGGTGAGAAGAGCGGCAAACTAATGTTGTGCCATATGGCAGGAACTGGTAACGGAAGAAGGAAAAGGGAAGCGAGGGTGCTGTAAAAGCAAAAAAGCCGCCTAACAACGGCTTCCACCCGACTTGGCTAATCGGCGCGGTGGATGCCTCCGCTGCGCTCCGGCCATCCGCTTGCTAGCCTTCGGCTCGCTGACGCTCGCCTCCGCCTATCAAGCGGATGAACCCGACCATCGCCGCCCATGAACCCCTCCCTTCGGTCGGGCTTCATGGCCTGGCGCTGGCGGGTTATCCGCCGCGCCGTTAGGCGCACATTGTCAGATATACACACAGGTGTACCTGCGAGCACGCTAACAATTTTCATAAACCCAAATGGTGTCCTTGATTCAGCGGTGTAAAAGTGAGAGGAGACAGCTCAACAAAGCCGTCCCCTCCCGTGCATTTTCCAATGACTTGGTGACAGTAGCGTAACTCCTGTTTGGTCACTGGTTCTGAAGTGCGCTAATTCATAGCCACAAAGTTATGGGCAGGTCCAGTTGTTCGCATCAGTGTACCTCGTTCCTGAGAAGAAGTTTGACCAGTGAGCGCCAGTTTCATCCCAGGTGCCGCTCTGATTGCTCGCTTCATTGTGAACCAAGGCATTGCCTGGCGAGCCAGTATCGGTGGCACCACCCTCAGCTATTCCCACCCACTGGCTGCCGTTCCAATACCATAGCTTCTCATTCGTCGACCCTTGGGCAGAACCCCCCATATCCGTCCCAGTTTAGCCAAGAGTCACCCCGGGGGTAGCCAGACGCGCAATCTCCCTGGCTACGAACGTTCCAGTAGGCAGCTCCTGCCGTATAGGTGAAGAAAACGAAAACAAGCTGTACTCCTACCACTATGGCAATGGTTAGCAGTCCGCCCAAAACACGTCGTTTGCTGAATAGCTTTGCCAATAACGAGTTGTTACCCATTTTGCTTCCCCCTTGGTTCTGAACTTGAGGCATAAACACCTAATGGCCAATTGCCTGTTCTCCTGGCGCTGCCATCAGGCGCAGTGCTCCAGGTGAAGGTTGTGCTGTAGTGACCAGGATGGTGCCTCCTGAACCAGAGTAGCGCACACTTGCCAGAACGGCATATGCCTCTGTCTCTGGATCTTCCCAGGGTTTCGTCTCGGGTAGATAAACTTCAACTGATTCGGCAAATTCAGCAGGTGGTTGACGAAGTCGAGCAATCGGGCGGCCGTCGTCCGCTACAATTGGAGCATCGCCAGAGGATTGCCGATCATAACTAACCGAATCGGGTGGGGCTAGCAGCGGAGGTGGGGCTTCTGGCTTTGTTTCCACAGCGCCCACTGCTGCTGTCCCTACCAATCCTACCACCAGCAAGACTAAACCGATTGTCACCAGCATTACTCTTGGTTTACGAATTTCTGCACCTCCTTGGATTCGAAAAACCTCGGACATCTGTCGCGCCGGGAATCAAGGCAGCGACACTGCTACATATGTTCGTTGCATGCTCAACCGTCCATAGAAATCTCTTCTCCCCTGTTTAACCGGTCGATCATTTTCTGTCTTCGGCTTGCCGAGGAAGCGATGTGGCGGTGGCTACCAATTCCTCAAGCGGCAAATCTTGTCCGGCCAGATGATAGACACAGCCTCCTTGCTCCCAAACCAAATTGCTCCAAGTATTGTCTGTAACCCATTCTCCGGCAGCATTCCACGTGCCACGGTACCACCAAGCCGGCGATGTGTTCACAATCACTTCTTGTAGATCACCTGGGCCAACCAAGAAAACAACTCCCTCCGATCCCTCTTTCTCTGCTGGCTGAATGATTAAGCCGAAATGTGTCTCGGCGGCGTGAAATGCCTGAAACATCAATCCCTGTTGGCCATCTGCTTGAAGTTGAGTCAGAATGAGAAACCTATCCATACGATCTCCCCCGACCAGATAATCTACTCTAAGGTCGTAGGGAGGTATCGGAGAACCGCCGCCCGCCCAGCTCTGACGGGCCAGTGATGGGAATCCCAATTCTACCAAGTTGCCCTGCATAATCGTAATATCTTGCCAGCGATAACCTGCAGGCAAATGACTTGGTATAGGGAAATCACCGCCGTTGGTAAGAATGACCCTTCTTCCAGGCTCAGGAGTCGAGAAACCAGCTTCCTCAATCAACGCCCACCGCTTCTGTGGAAACTCGACCGAGTATATCTCAAAACTTCTATCTCCTGCTTCCACCAGTGGTGACCGCCAGTCATGATTCAACACCTCAACAGCCAAAGGTTGTAACTTCGCTTGCTGCTCAAAGGAAAAACCTAACCAAGCGGCCAACACAGCACGTGTCTGAGGGATAGCGAAGATAATTCCTAGGAAGAGCAACAGCGCCACACTGCCTGTCAGTGCCCATCGGAGAGGACGCCAAGACCATAGGGGTCTGCAGGTCTCCATCGATATATATCGTGACCGTGTTTTGCGCGGTTTCCTTTGCTGTACTATGGCGACCAGGCGGGCTTCCAATTGCTGTCGGAAGGAATGATCGGCCTGGGGCACAGTACTGGCCAGATGGGCGCAGAAGCCATAGAGCGAATCCATCTCACACTCCTCGTCATTGCCACTGTTCAGGATTTGTTCTGCCTTTTTCAGCAATTTCCGATCCCGTTCGGTCAGTTCATGTCTATCGTTCATCAGAACTCCTCTCTTATGTGCCCACGAACTCGTCAATATATTTCCGATGTGCAGACTGCAGACCCCGACAAAGGTGGGCTGATACTGTTCGCTCATCTATGCCCAAAACCTCGGCTATTTCTTGGTTGCGGAGACCGCCGAAAAACCTGAGAGTGATTATCTCTTGTTGACGTGGGGTGAGTGTGCCAATCAACCTACGCAAACTTTGGAATTTTTCCTTTTGCAGGACGACATCATCTGGCAATAACTTGCTGGCCTGTAGGTCTGGTGATTCGTCCAAGGGGACAGTCTCCCAACGCTGTTTCTGGCGATAGAAGTTGCTTATCAAGTTACGAGCGATGGAGAAAAGCCAGGCAGCAAAGGAATTCTCGTGTCGCCACTCAAAGCTATCGATCCCTTCAATCGCTTTCAGGAAAGTCTCAGCAACCAAGTCCTCGGTGTCCTGAACCCGTCCTACACGATAGCTCACATAAGCATAAAGCCTGGGAAAGTAATGATCATACAGGCGATTGAACGCTTGTGGATCCTCTTGAGCTATCGCTATCCACTCTTTTTCCTGGTCGGTATTCATAAAGATGTCTTTGCCTTCAATTGTGCGAAGCGTTCTCTGTGTATAATAACACCGCATCGCTCGAAATGCTGCGATGACGTGTCCAGTGTTTGAGAAAGTGAGACCCTCCCCCGATTTTGTGGACAGAGGGTTAAGCTACACGCTGCTGATGGTAGAGCTGCTCATAGGCTCCCACTCTGGGTAGATAAGTGAAATTCCAGCAAAGTAGTTTGCAATTCTG
>CAYNKW010000024.1:0-24387 GCA_964397845.1 uncultured Anaerolineae bacterium | reverse complement strand
TGACTTGCGAAGCCGCTCACCTGATTGCCAGCGAACTGGACATAGACCCACTGTACGTTGGCGACCAGGCCACCACGACTGGCGTCCGCATCACCTGCTGCCAACTGGGCTTTTTCGGTTACGCGGAAAAGAAGGGGATGTCGGGTTACAAGATCGTGCAAAAGCTGGAGCACGTGCCCAAAGCGACAGCCGCCGCCGTGCGCCAGGCAGCCAGGGACGGCGAAATCTCCTGCGCCGCTCTATGGAAGATCGGCCAGGCCCAGGGCCTCTCTAAATTGGACGTGGGCAACATTGTCGAGACGTTGGGGATCAAAGTCCATCCTTGCCAACTAGGGTGCTTCTGAAGGACGTGATGCGTGTTGCGTGACGGTACGAAACAGAGCACGCAACATGGAAGACTGAAAGGCTCACTCATGGTCCAAGTCAACGAGTCGGAACTGATCAAAGGCGTGTGCTTTGTCCCGCTAAAACCCTTCGAGGACGAGCGCGGCCGTTTTGTGGAGACCTTTCGCAAAGAGTGGTTTCCGTGGCGAACATGGGACGTCGTGCAGGGCAACGCTTCATACTCTCAGGCTGGCGTGCTGCGAGGCTTGCACTTCCACCACCGGCAGGTGGACTACTGGTTCGTCCCGTCCGGTACCATCCGCGTGGGGCTGTGCGACCTGCGACGCAAGTCACCGACCCACCGCGCCGTCCAGACATTGGAAATCGGCGATCAGAACTTTTTAGGTGTCTACATCCCTATCGGCGTGGTCCACGGCTTCGTCGCCCTGACCGACGCCATCCTTACTTACCTGGTGGACAACTACTACGATGGCACCGACGAGCACGGCGTGGCCTGGAACGACCCGGACATCAACCTGCCGTGGGGCATCGCCAACCCCCGGCTCTCTCCCCGCGACGCCCAAAACCCCTTCCTCCGAGACATCTCTCTAGAGAACTTGCCAGCGTGAGTTGCGAATTATGAACCTGTATCCCTTGATTCCCTTTGAAGAAGCCTTAGACCTGATCCTGCAACACACCCCGCGCCTGGACGTAGAAGAGGTGGTTTTTCACCAGGCGCTGGGGCGCGTGCTGGCGGAAGACGTACACGCAGCCGAGCCCATGCCACCGTTCCGGGCCTCGGCCATGGATGGGTTCGCCGTAGTAGCCAGCGATCCCGCCGAGTGGCGCAAGATCGTCGGCGACCAGTGGGCGGGACCGGCTGAGAGGCTGAGTGTGTCGCCGGGGCAGGCCGTCCGCATTACCACCGGCGCGCCGGTTCCGCCGGGAGCCGACGCCGTCGTGCCCGTTGAAAACAGTGAGGAGGCCGGCGGGCGGGTGCGTTTCGACCGGACCGTAAAGCCGGGAGCCAACGTGCGACCCGTGGGCGAGGACATTGCCAGCGGGCAATTGGTCCTTCCAGCGGGGACAGTCATCGGCCCGGCGGAGATCGGTCTGCTGGCCAGCATGAACCGCCTGCGAGTGCCTGCCTACTGCCGACCGGTTGTGGCTGTCCTCTCCACCGGCAACGAGATCGTCGAGCCCGGCGCGCCCATCGCACCCGGCCAGATCCGTGACAGCAACCGCTACACGATCATGTCGTCTGTCGTCCAGGCCGGGGGCATCCCCCTCTCCCTGGGCATCGTGCCCGACGAAGAAGCTGCCCTGCGCGCTGCCTTTGGCCGGGGCCTGGAGCAGGCCGACGTGTTCATCGGCTCCGGCGGCGTCTCCATGGGCCAGCACGACCTGTCGCGGGTGCTCATCGAAGAGTGGGGCACAGTACACTTTGGCCAGGTGAAGCAAAAGCCAGGGCGACCTACCGTCTTTGCCACCGTGGATCGTCTCGAGTTTCCTCGGCGACGGCTGATCTTTGGCCTGCCAGGATTTCCGGTGGCCTCGCTGGTGAGCTTTGAGAACCTGGTGCGGCCGGCGCTGCGTCAGATGGCCGGTCACACCCACCTCTTTCGCCCCACCGTCGAGGCCCGCCTCACCCACTCTATCCGCCGCAAAGGGACCCGCATCGAGTTCCAGCGGGCGCGCATCGAATGGCGCGGCGGCGAGTGGCATGCCGCCGTCACCGGACGGCAAACGTCGGGGAGGCTCCTATCGTTGGCCGGGGCCAACGCTCTGCTGCGTCTGCCCATTGGCGTCAGGCAACTGGAGCCGGGCGACATTGTGACCGCCATCCGCATTGACCAGCCGGAAAGGGTTCACTATGCCATACCTCGATAGCTTTGACCGCCCCATCAACTACCTGCGCATATCTGTCACCGACCGCTGCAACCTACGGTGCGTGTACTGTATGCCACCCCAAGGGATCGAACTGCGCTCACACGAGGAGATTCTGACCTTTGAGGAGATCGCGCGGGTGGTGGAGGCGGCAGCGGCCATTGGCATCACCAAAATCCGCCTCACCGGTGGTGAACCGTTGGCCCGCCTGGGCCTGCCCGACTTGACGCAGATGCTCGCTGCCGTGCCGGGGATTGATGACATCTCTATGACCACCAACGGCACGCTGCTAGCTCGCCACGCCGACGCGCTGGCCGCCGCCGGGCTGCATCGCGTCAACGTCAGCCTGGATACGCTGCGCCCGGAGCGATTCCGCCGCATCACACGGCGCGGCACGCTGGCCGACGTGTGGGACGGCATCGGAGCGGCGCAGCGCGCCGGCCTGAGGCCCATAAAACTGAACACCGTCGTCATCCGGGGCATGAACGAGGACGAAGTGACCGACTTTGCTCAGATGACAGTGGCGTCCCCCTGGCACGTTCGCTTCATCGAGATCATGCCCCTGGGAGCCAACGCTGCCTGGGCTGGCGACGGCTACGTGCCCATGACCGAGGTACGCGCTCGCATCAAGTCTGCCATAGGAGCGCTGGAGCCGGTCGGCGGGCCGGCGGGCAACGGCCCGGCGCGCTACTACCGCGCCCCCGGCGCAGCGGGCACGATCGGCTTTATCACGCCAGTCAGCGAGCACTTTTGTTTCTCCTGCAACCGCTTGCGTCTCACCGCCGACGGCAAGCTACGGCCCTGTCTCCTCTCCGACGCCGAGATTGACCTGCGAACGCCGCTCCGGGCCGGCGCCACCCAGGAGGAACTGACCAACTTGCTGCTCTTGGGCATCATGGACAAGCCGGGCGGTCATCACCTGGCGCAGGGAGAGGTGCCTTCCGAGCGTGTGATGGCGGAGATTGGGGGATAGACTAATGCGCGGCACAGTCAGGCTATTCGCTTCGCTGCGCGAGGCAGCGGGGCGCTCGAAAATTGAGTGGGAACTGGTCGAGGGGGCAACAGTGGAGATGCTGGTGGCACACCTGCGGACGACGCTGCCCGGTCTGGACGAGCAGGCCGGCAACACATGGATCGCCGTCAACCGGCGCTACGCCTCGCTGGAGACGGCGTTGCGGGACGGTGACGAGGTAGCGCTGTTCCCACCGGTGAGTGGAGGATAACATGAGCGACAAGCTCTTTGAGATAACGACAACGCCGATCTCGGTGGATGAGGTGAGTCGCCGGGTGAGCAGCCCGGCCGTGGGCGCGGTGGTCAACTTTGCTGGCATCGTGCGCGGCACCAACGCTGGCCACCAGGTGCACTACCTGGAATACGAAGCCTACCCGGAGATGGCCGAACCGATGTTGGCCCAGATCGCCGAGCAAGTCAAGGCTCGCTGGCCGGTGGAAGAAGTAGCCATCGTTCATCGCGTGGGACGGCTGGAGATCGGCGAGATAAGCATAGTCATCGCCGTGGCTTCAGGACATCGCCAGGGCGCGTTCGAGGCTGGCCGTTATGCCATTGACCGCGTCAAAGAGATCGTACCTATCTGGAAAAAGGAATACTTTGAGGGCGGAGAGGTGTGGATCGAGGGACCAGAGAAACCACCACCAGCTTGACACCATGTCCATATTGGGGCATCATAATACACTGGCCCGAACCAGAACTGGAGCGGTCATGGGAAGCGCGGTCAGAACCTATGTCAATCGTGGCGGACCGAAATTCATTATTTGTGGCCTTGGGAGAAGACTATGCGCAAGGAAATAACCCTCTTGCTGCTGGTCATTGCGCTGCTGGTAGCCTGCGGTGGCAAAACGACCAACACGCCGGTGTTGACATCTATGGGGTCAGACAGCGAGCCGGTGAGCATCAGCTTTGCTGTGCCTGCCTGGGAACTGTCGTGGGGCAACCTGGATAGACTGATCAAAGAATTCGAGGCCCAGAACCCCGACGTCCACGTCGAACTCAAGTCGTTCAGCAAAATCTTGGACCTCCCTCCTATGGAATTTGACCTGACGGAAGACTTTTGGTTCAAGATCGCCTCGGCGGCCGATGTGTTCCAAGTGATATTTCTGGACGGGATCGACCGGCAGACAGTCCGCGATGGATTGGTACACGATCTGAAACCTTTCACGGACGCCGACTCGACCTTCCGCGCCGACGACTTTTACCCTGGCGCGTTGGAGGCCGCTGCCTGGGATGGCGGGATCTGGGCCATGCCTACGGCGCTGGACTATGGGGTGATCCTGTTCGATAAAGAGGCCTTCGACGCGGCCGGCGTGGCTTATCCCAAGATTGGTTGGACCTGGGACGACTTTTCGGCAAAGGCCCGCGCCCTCACGGTCCGCAGCGGTGACCAAGTGACACGCTGGGGGTTCGCGCAGGATGTTTTTGTGCCGGCTAGACTTGTCGAGGTGCGCACAGGGTCCTTGCTGGACGACTCGACCACCCCGCCCACGCCGCGCTTCACTGAGGCCGAGGTGATGAAGATGGTGCAGTGGTGGATAGATTTGGTTCTCAAAGACCAGGTGATGACTTTTGACCTTTTCTACGAAACCACCGGCAGTGGTGAGACCGACATCGCGGAAGGATCTACGTTGACCGAACAGGGAGCCACTGCCATGTGGTCGGGCGAGGCCTCGAGTTGGAGATGGGACAGCCGGGGTGTGGTACCCTACCCTGTTGACGTGCCAGACTCCAGGACAACGCCGATGTACTTTGCGCAAGTGGCCATGAGCGTCGGCACGGCTCATCCTGAAGCTGCCTGGCGCTGGATCGACTTTTTGTCCCGGCAGCCACCAAAAAACTCTGGCTGGGTGCCGGCGCGGCGGTCAGTGGCGGAGGAGATCGGCTTCTGGGAAGACCTGGATGCGGAACTGGCGCCGACGCTCCGTTTCGCGATGGGTCACTACACTTGGTTCTCTCTTAGGAACTGGAATATTGCTTATGAGGCCTTTGACACAGAACTGCGGGCCGCCTTTAAGGGGGACAAATCTGTCGAGGATGCGCTAGAGGCTGCCCAAGCACAGGCCATGGCCGGCTTGGAAGCCGAAGCGGCCCAACGTGCCGCTGCCACGCCGTCGCCGGTGGTCGTCGCCACTGCCGAGCTTCGGCCGGCAGAGGGCGCTGTCACTATCACCTTCATACCCATGGGCAGTACCTTGGGTCTTGAACCTTTCCACGACGCAGCGAGGCAGTTTCATGCAGCCCACCCCGATTTGGCAGTCGAGATCAAGAACCCCAGCTTTACCGCCAGCAGCATGGCCGATCTGGCCGAGCAGGCTGATTGTTTCCAGTACGTTCCCTACCTGGACAACCCAGAGACGCTCACGGCTATCCTCAGCCTGGGGCCTCTCCTGGAAGCTGAGCCAGCATTCGACCTGGATGACTTCCTTCCCCTATTGCTGGCTCAATACAGACGGGATGGGAAGATATGGGGGCTGCCGGCCGAGGCCCAGCCCTACGTCATCGAGTACAATCAAGACCTCTTTGACGCGGCGGGACGGGAATATCCTAGAGCAGACTGGACCTTGGACGACTTTTTGGCGCTAGCCCAAAACCTGACCCGGGGCGAAGGCGAGAACAAGCAGTACGGCTTTGTCGGTACCTACGAGATGCTTGACTTGTTGATGTTCGTTGAGCGGCTAGGTGGCAAGGTCATGGATGATGCCCAAGACCCGATGGCTGCGACCTTTGACGATCCTGCTACGGTGGAGGCAGTCAAGTGGTACGCAGACCTGTATCTGCTCCACGACACCAGGCCCATCTTTGTCACCGAGGAAGAACGCGAGGCTTTGATCAACAACGGCCGGGCGGCGATGTGGGCTGGTCCTTTTGGCCAACATGACAGACTGCGATCCGGTGTGCTTCCTTTCCCTCAAGGCCCATCCGATTCTGGCACGCCGATCCTGAATGCCATGGGGTACTTTATCTCGGCCAAGACGACAGCCGCCCAGGCCTGCTGGGAGTGGATCAAGTTCCTGACCACAGAGGTGAGCGTGGTAGAAGGACTCCCGGCCCGTCACTCGATTGCCACGTCGGAAGCATATTGTCAGCAAGTGGGCGACGAGTGGGCAACCGTTTACCTGACCTCGGTCGAAAGTAGCCAGCGGCCGTCGATCTTTCAGCGTATAGCCGGACAGGAGTGGCTTGGCGCTTATCTCATCTGGCTAGAACAAGGTTACAGGCAAATTGTCGAGGAAGGGATGTCACCGGCGCAGGCATTGGCCGCAGCCCAGGAAAAGGCCGACGACTATCATGCCTGCATCGTCGCTAACAAGTCCCTGAGTGGCTACCAAGGCTACCGGGCGTGCATGGGGCAGGTAGATCCGGCCTACTCTGTACCGCCTCGTGAGAACCCGTAACGTGTGGCAAGCTTCCCTTCATCGCCCAACAAGGGGCTGTTGAGAGACGATCCTGGATGTGTCGCTCTCGTGGCCATTCCACCCGCCCCCGTCCTGCTGGTAGGCGACGACCCTGATGCGCTGCGACCAATATTTTGCCGCCAACAGACAAGTAACCAAAACTCGCCTCTATGTCAAGGGCCTGACGCCCTGCTTTAAGCTCCCAGCCGTCGTTCCCGGCCAGCTTTTCGCTTTGCATCTGACGCTAGTCAGGGGCAACGATCCCGATCAGCCCGAGGGACTTCAGAAAGTCACGATCACCCGCTAATCTCAAAAGACGGCGACGTATCGCGATCTAACAGCCGCTAGCCTCCCTGTGCGCCAGTCGCTTTAATGAGTCTGGCGAAACGGGCGCCAAACTCCTCGCCGTGCCTCAGGTCCTCCTCCGTCGGGCCGCCGATGAACTCAAAAGTGTCCACCAGTTCCCACTTGAGCGGCTCGATGATGCGCTCGAAATGCCGCTGAGCACCACCGCTCCACCCGTAACTGCCAAAGCGGGCTACTTTTTTGTTGCGAATCCGCTTGTGGGCCGCGATGTCCAGCACCTGGGCCACCGGGGGAAAGAGAGACCCCTCGTAGGTAGGAGCACCCACCATCACTCCCCGCTGCGTCCACAGCGAGGGGAGGATGTAACTGACGTGGGTGTGGGCGGCGTCAAAGATGGTCAGTGGCACCCCTTCTCGGGAGATACCCTGCGTGACGGCGTTCATCATCTTTTCGGTGTTGCCGTACATCGAGCCATAGATCAGCGTGACGCCGGCCTCCGTGGCACCGGTGGCGTACTCTGCCCACTGCCTGTACAGGTCCACGATGAGCTGAGGTTTCTCTCGCCAGATGAGCCCGTGGGAGGGGGCGATAATGGAGACCGGCACGTCGGCCAGTTTCGCGATCGCCTTCAGAACCGGGCCGCTGAACAGGGCCACGATGTTGACAAAGTAGCGCAGCGCCTCTTGTGTATAGAATTTGAGATCGGCACATTCGTCGTCAAAGATGGCACCGCGCAGGGCTCCGTAGCTGCCAAAGGCGTCGCAGGAAAAGAGGATACACTCGATGGCCTCGTAGGTCATCATCGTTTCAGGCCAGTGGACGAAGGGGGTAGAGAAGAAGCGCAGCGTGTGTCTCCCCAACGACAGGGTATCCCCATCCTGGACGACCTGCACGCCCTCGGTGATGCCGTAGAACGATTCAAGCATGACGCGGCTCTTTTCGGTGCCCAAGATAGTGACGTTCGGGACCACCCGCCGCAGGGTGCGCAGCACTCCCGAGTGGTCTGGCTCTATATGGTTGATGATGGCATAGTCCAGCCGGGAGACGTCGGTGACTTGATCGATCTGGTCAAAGAACTCGTCCGTTTTCAATGCCTTGGTCAAGTCCACGATGGCCTTTTTCTCGTCGTTGATCAGGTAGGTATTGTACGAGACCCCCTCCTGGGTAATGGGCCACAACCCCTCAAAGAGGTCGGTCGTGCGATCGTTGACGCCGATCCAATAGATGTCAGGTTTGATTTCAACAGGCGGCATAGTTCCTCCTATACAACTTTGCCTGGCAGCGCAAGTGAGTTTTCTCCTCGCAGATGACGCCGGAGATAATGTCTCGTTCCGCTTCGCTCACTATCTCGCGCAGGCCGTAAAAGAACAGCTCGGTGCTCAAATAACCTCTGCCTGCAGCGCCTCTATCTGCTCTAGCCGCAGCCTTGCCAGCGGCTGTCTCACCAGTGGCCCAGCCTTCAGCGCTGGCACCTGTTCCTCATAAGTGGGCACACCCTCCACGCGATAAAATACCCCGATAGGGATGCGCTCTCCCCATTCGTAGGCCAGCTCCCAGGCGGCGGTCTTGTCCGTCACGTCGTGGCCGATCTCCTCCAGCTTGTACACGCGCGGTTTGTAGAAATCGTAGGCGCTGGCCCGGTTGTAGGTGACGCATGGCTGGAGCACGTCCACCAGCGCGTAGCCCGGGTGCTGCAGGGCCTCTCCGATGAGCCAGACCAGGTGACGTAGCTCGCCAGGGTAGCCCCGGGCGACGAAGGTGGCCCCGGCCGAGATGGCCAGCGCCAGCGGCGGCACTGGCCGGTCAATAGCCCCCACCGGGGAAGTAGGCGTGACCATGCCGGGATCGCTGGTGGGAGAGTACTGGCCTCGTGTCAGTCCGTAGACCCGGTTGTTCTGCACCACGTCCACGATGCGCACGTTGCGCCGGATGGCGTGGAGCATGTGGCCCAGTCCCATACCATACCCATCGCCATCGCCGTGGACGGCCATGATCTTGAGGCCGTGGTTGGCCAGCCTGGCCCCGGTGGCCACCGCCAGCGCCCGGCCATGGATAGTGTGGAAACCGGTAACCTTCATATAGTGCGGCAGCTTGCTGCCACAACCGATGCCGGTAAAGATGACCACCTGGTGCGGCACGATATCCTGCTCGGCCAGGGCCATCTTGACCGCGTTCAAGACGCCATAGTTGCCACATCCCCGGCACCAGGTGGGCGGGATGGGGCTATCAAAGTCTTTTCTCGTCACCATTTCTATGCCTCCTTGGAAACATCCCGCGCCAACGGATTTTGCACGCGGGCCAGGATGTATTCCGGTGTGAAGGCACGACCGTCGTACTTTAAGATTGTGCCGTCCACCTGGCGTCCGGTTTGACTGTGGATGAGCGTTGCCAGTTGCGCGGTGGCGTTGACCTCCACCGAAACGACCCGGCGGGCCGGCTCCAGAGCCGCTGTCACTGCCTCGGCGGGGAAGGGCCACAGATCCACAAAGTGCAGAAAGTTGGCCCGGCCTGCCCACTCCGCGTTCAGCCGATCCACCGCCTCTCGCAGCGGCCCACAAGTCGAACCCCAACTGACGAAAGTGATCTCTGCCCCCTGGGGGCCGTATCGCTGCGGGCCGGACATCTCTCCGGCCATGCCGATCAGCTTGCGCTGCCGCTTCTCTACCTGCGCCGTGCGCATCTCTGGCTCTTCGGTGATCGCCCCTGACTCGTCGTGCTCGTTACCGGCAGCCACATAGACCGCCCTGGGATGCCCCGGCACCGCACGCGGCGAAACGCCTGAATCGGTGACCCGATAACGCAGGTATTCGCCCTCCAGTGCGTTCAAGTCGGCCCCGCCCAACAATTCCCCCCGCTCAATCTCTAGCGCTTCAAAGTCAAAGGCGTCGAGCTCCAGGGTGCGAACGGCCACGGCCAGATAGTGATCGCTGAGCACGAGGGCCGGTGTCTGGTACTTTTCCGCCAGGTTAAAGACGCGCCAGCCGGTCACAAAGCATTCCTCGTGGCTGCCTGGAGCCAGGATGAAGCGAGGAAACTCGCCTTGCGAAGCGTAAAGCATAAAGAGTAGGTCTGCTTGCTCGTGGCGGGTGGGCAGGCCGGTGGATGGCCCTGGCCGCTGGGCGTTGTAGATGACGACCGGTGTCTCTGTCATGCCGGCCAACCCCAGCGCCTCCACCATCAAAGAGAAACCACCCCCTGAGGTCGGTACCAGCGCCCGCGCTCCCATGTGGGCGGCGCCGATGGCCATATTGATGGCCGCGATCTCGTCCTCGGTGTGCTTGGTCACCACGCCGTAGCGAGCCGCGTGGGCCGCCATCCAGTGCAGCACCGGCGAGCCTGGCGTCATGGGGTAGCCTGCCGCGAAGCGGCAGCCTCCCGCCAGCGCGCCCAGGGAAAAGGCTTCGGTGCCGTTGAGCACCATCCGGGGCGGCGCATCCGGTATCCTGTCCAGCCTGAAAGGGAAATCGGCGGCATACTTTTGTCCCTCCTGGCAGCCCGCCTCCACGGCCGCCAGGTTGCCGTCCACCACCGCCTGGCCCTTACGGGCAAAATTCTGGCGGACGACGCTCTCCATGGGCTCAAGGTCAAAGCCGGTCAATCCCGCGGCAACGCCCAGGGCCACGGTGTTGCGGGCCAGCAAGGTCCCGGCCCTTTCTTTGGCCATGTCGCTCAGGGGAATGGGCAACAGTTGGACGTCGTTTCCTGGCAACTGCTCTGGCGACACCTTTAGCCTGGAATCGTAGACGACGGCGCCCCCTCTGACCATCTTGTCCCAATGGCGGGGGATCGTTTCCTCGGTCAGCGCCAGCAACAGGTGCACCGGCTCCTCGTGAGAATAAAGTGGCTGGTCGCTCACGCGGACAGAAAAAAAGTTGTGCCCACCCCGAATGCGCGAGTAGTAGTCTGGCAGGCCAAAGACGTGCAGCCCGCCGCGGGCCAGTGCCTTGCAAAAGCCGGCGCCGCTCGATTCTACCCCGTCACCCGCCTCTCCGCCGATCCTGATGGTCATGTTGTTGATCGTCATTTTGTCCCTCACAATCTCGTAATTCCTTCCTGTCGCTCGCGCCGCCAGAAGCAAATCATGTCCTGCTTTGCTACCTCACTCACCACATCCGTGTCGGTGAACTTGCGGATAGTCCTCCGCTTTCATATCACGTCAAGCACGTCCTCACTCATTTGTAATCTCCCTTTGTACAAACGCTCATTCAATTGACTCGCTCAAGCGCCCAGGTACGAATTGGCATAGATGACCCGGTTGCTCAAGATCTGCACTGTTTTGTAGACAGCAACCTGGCGGGGGTCGCTTTCGTCAACTGCTGCTGCCTCCAGTTCTGCCTCAGCCGCTGTGACATCGTAGAGCCGCAGCAGAAGATGGCTGAGGGAGGTGCGTCCATCTCGCTCCTTGACGATGCGCACAAAGGCCTGAGCCTCGGCGTCGAAAGGATCCATAACCACGGCGTCGAGGCCAGCGCCCATCAGCATGACCAGATAGGTGCGGTTGATCAGGCTCTGCACACCGGCCGAGGCCCCATCGGATATGTCTCTCAGGTGGACCAACGTGTTGGGCACGGGCTCGGCTGCTACTTTGAGAAGCCGAAGAGTGCTCACCGTGTTAGGCGCCTGCGGTTGATCGCAGGTCAAGGCGGTGACAAAAGGGTCAATGTAGAGGTTCTTCAGGGGAACGCCAGCCCCCATAGCCTGGGGTACGAGGGTCTCAGTGATGAGCACGATTCGCGCCTCGGTGCTGGTGGGGATGCCGCCCGCACAGGCAGTCAGGGAAAGCTTGGTTCCATACCGAGCTGCCATCTCAACAAAGGCTCCGACATCCGTGACGGCCGGTGAAGTGGCGTTGACCAGGGCCTGCTGTCTGGCCTTCCTGAGACCAGCCTCGATGGCTGCCGGATCGGCGCTCCTCAAAGCCAGGGGAACATCTGCTGCTTCCTGCACGCTATCCACTAGCCATTCCATGAATTGCGGAGCCTTCTTTTTCTCCGGTCCCAGATCAATGCCGAGCATCCCGGCACCGGCTTCCACCTGCCTGGCCGCTAGCTCCTGGATGGCCCTCTTGTCTTTGTTTTTCACAGCGGTCTCGAGCAAAGGAGACCCCATTCTAAGATTGTCGCCAATCAATAACATTTTCACCTCCTTCAGCGGCAACTGGCACAGGTCCGCGCGTCTGTTATCTCTAGCGCTAGGACCTTCATTTCAGTCACCAGTCTGTCTTCGGGAACGTCGGCCACTTTGACGGTGACCAGACTGTTGGTAGGATCCTCACCCAGAAAAGTGCCCAGAGATATTATGTTCCCTCCTATGTCGGCTATGGTGCGGGTGATATCGGCCAAGACACCTGGTTGGTCTGGAACAAGCATACTGAGGCGCACTCCCATATCCCTGGCCCCCAGGATCTCGACAAAGATCTTGAATAGATCGCTCTCGGTGATAATGCCCACCAGCTTGCCATCACGCACCACCGGCAAGCCACCGATTTTGTTATCGGCCATGATGCGGGCCGCCTCTTCCAGAGAGGTGTATTCTGAAACGATAATGACATCCTTGGTCATGACCTTGCCCACTGTCAATCGGGAGAGAAGATAGTGAAGCTCGTGCATGCTCAGCGAAGTCGCCGGCGAGGGAGATACATACAACAGATCCTTCTCGGATACAATGCCCACCATTTCGCCTTTCTTGTTGAGGACAGGCAGGCGGCGCACTTTTTCATCTCGCATTAGCTTTAGAGCGTGATCTATGGGAGTATCTTCCTTGACTGTAATGGGACGTGTGGACATTCTCTCGTGTACTAGCATTTTCATCATCTCCTTTACAAAACAGTCTACGGTTATGATTCTGCTCGTTATCTTAAAGGCTCAATATTCGCCATCCTTTTCTTCAACGCCCAGAAACTCGTGGCCCGTACTCTCACACCAGGCTGGCATATCGGTGGTAATACCCCTATCGTCAGCGATCACCGCCAGCACCTGACTCACTTCCAGTTCCTTGATCTTGTCCGAAGTTCCGATAATAGGCATCGGGCAATACAACCCCACGCAATCTAAAACAGCTTCAGCTTTCATCGCTCGCCCCCTTTTTGGCCATTGGCTAGATGAACAAATTGACTGTGCCCTCTGCCACCGCTATCGTGGCTCCACACTCAGGACACTCCTCAGATCCTGAGGCAGAGGCTTGCTACACTCGGAGCAGAAATCCGACTCGGCTCCGCAAACCCGACAGATGGGAAGGGGGCCAGCCTCGGGCAGCCGCGTGATCTCAAAGCCCAGCTTTTCTAGGGTCTGGGCAGCCTGGCTCTTCTCCCTCCGGCCTGGCGAACTTTCTCAGGGTCTCCGCTAACTCCCTCAAGCGCTTATCCACCAAGTAGTTGACCATTCCCTCCTCAAAGGTCCCATCCTCTTTCCTCTCGCCTGCTTTCACTCCGGTCAGGATCTCGATTCCCTGATCAATAGTCTTCACCGGCCAGACATGGAACCTCTCCTCCTTGACGACCTCAACCACTTCATCTTTGAGCATCAGGTTCTTCACGTTGCTCTCGGGGATGAGTACCCCCTGGTCCCCGGTCAGGCCTTTGGCTTTGCAGACCTCGAAGAAGCCTTCGACTTTTTCATTCACCCCGCCGATGGCCTGAACCTCACCCTTCTGGTTGACAGATCCGGTGACGGCGATGCCCTGCTTGATGGGCAGACCGGAGAGGCCGGAGAGAATAGCGTAGAGTTCCGTCGAGGAAGCCGAGTCCCCCTCCACGCCCGAGTAGCTCTGCTCAAAGACCAGACGGGCCGAGAGGCTGAGGGGCTTGTCCTGGGCATACTTTTCCGCCAGGTACCCGGAGAGGATCATGACTCCCTTGGTATGGAGGGGGCCGCCGAGCTTGGCCACCCTCTCGATGTCAATGAGACCCTCCCTGCCCAGGCCGATGCTGGCAGTGATCCTGCTCGGCCGGCCGAAGGTGATATCCCCCAGGCTGATCACCGAGAGGCCGTTCACCTGACCAATCTCCTCCCCTGCAACGTCAATCATGATGGTGCCCCGCTCGATCATCTCCCCGATCCTCTCCTGGATGAGGTTAGACCGGTAGAACCTTTCCTCGATGGCTTTCTTCACGTGAGCGTCGGTAACATAGGGCGAGTCTTCCTGGGTGGCATAGAAGCTGGCCTCCCTGATGACATCGGCGATCTCACTAAATCTGGTGGATAGCTTCTCCTGGTCATCAGCCAGCCGGGAGCCGTGCTCTACGATCTTGGCCAGGGCCAGGCGGTCGAGGTGTTTCAGGCCCTCCTCACAGCAGAGGGTGCAGACAAAGGCCGCATAGTTCCTGACATTCTCTTCCGTGCAATCCATACGGTTGTCGAAATCGGCCTTGACCTTGAAGAGCTCGCCAAAGTCCTCATCCAAAGCGTAGAGAAGGTGATAGAGAGTGGGCTGTCCGATGAGTACCACCTTAACATCCAAGGGGATGGGCTCGGGCCGCAGGCTTTTGGCGGTGATGAAGCCTAACCTCTCCCCTGCCTCCTCAAGGCCGATCTCCTTATTCCTCAGAGCTCGCTTCAGGCTATCCCAGGAGAATAGATTGCGCAGCAACTCCGCGGTGGGAAGGACCAGGTAGCCACCATTGGCCCGGTGAAGAGAACCCCCCCTGATCATAGTGAAGTCGGTGACCAAGGCTCCGAACTGGGCCTCCTTCTCGATCCGGCCGAAAAGGTTGTTGTAGGTGGGGTTCAACTCTATGACCACCGGCGCCCCTTCGAGCTCAGAGTTGTCCACCAGTACGTTCACCCCATATTTCCTGAAGGGTAGCTCCCTTGTCCCCGGCATAGGGAAGGGTGGGGAGGGTTGAGCCTGGAACTCCTCCCTGAATTGAGATAGGCTCTCCAGGATGTCGTCTCGCACGTCATCCAGGTAGGCTAACACCTCCGGGATGTCTTGATATTTCTCCTTCAGATCCTCGACCAGGTGACCAAGGGCGTAGAGTGCCACCTCTCGATCCAACTCTTCGAGTGCCTCGTTAATGCCCTTCTCCAGGCCCCTCGCCTGTCTGATGGCCGTTTTCAGATCGTCTTGCAACCTCTCTCGCTTCCGTGAAATCTCTTCTCCTTTCTCTGGACTCAAAGACTGGAACTCCTCATCACTGAGGGGTTTCCCCTCCTTCAAAGGGATGGTCAGTAGCCCTACTGGAGTTGCCTGGATGAGGAAACCCTCCTTCTGAGCCCTCTCGTTGATACGGGCAAAGATCTCATTCCTCTGCTGTTGGAAGGCTTTGACGGTCTCCTCCCTCTTGGCACCATACTCGTCGCTTTCAAAGGCGCTGCGGATCTCCCTTCGTGCTCCCTCTACCAAGCCTTTCACATCCTCCTGGAGTTCCTTGGCTTGTCTAGGGGGGAGAAATAGGGCCTTGGGGCGGTAGGGGTCGTGAAAGTTGTTCACGTAGCACAAGTCGCCAGGCACAGGCTTTTCCCTGGCCACCTCCTCCAGGAAGCGCTTGACGGCGGTGGTCCTTCCCGTGCCTGACATGCCAGCCACATAGATGTTGAAGCCCGGTTCTTTGATCCCGAGGCCGAACTGCAGCGACCTGACAGCCCTCTCCTGGCCGATGATGGCTTCCAAAGGCTTCACGTCTTGGCTGGTGGCGCAGTCCAGCATCCGAAGATCGCAGGTCTTCCGTAGCCTCTCTACAGACACTTTACCGATCATTTCTATTTCTCCTCTCAAGTTCTCATAACCCAGTTGGCCGCTGAACTCAAGAACCCCTGATGTCTCGACGCTAAGCCCCGGTCGAGGCTAATGATCTGGGAATTCACTCCGATGACGTGCCCCTGAAGATCCAACAGCGGCCCACCAGAGTTGTCGGGGTTGATGGCCGCGTCGGTCTGGATCGCCT
Source organism: uncultured Anaerolineae bacterium (assembly GCA_964397845.1). Taxonomy (GTDB): domain Bacteria; phylum Chloroflexota; class Anaerolineae; order CAYNKW01; family CAYNKW01; genus CAYNKW01. The sequence continues at coordinate 8,579 of CAYNKW010000024.1, read as the reverse complement.
CGCCGATGAAGCGGCCATCAGGGCTCTGAATGACCCGCCCCAGGGAGCTGATCACCCCCTGCCGTGAGGGCCTGTTCCAGTCCAAAGGGATTGCCGATGGCGACGACGAACTGCCCTACCCGCAGTTGGTCCGAGTCCGCCGGTGGAACGGGTTGCAGCAGCACTTCGGCTTCGATGCCGATCACCGCCAGATCGTTGGAAGGGTCCACCCCCACAACCTCAGCCGGGTAGGCGCGGCCATCGGCCAGCGTCACCGACACTTCCTCCGCCTTCTCCACTACGTGGTAGTTGGTGACGATGTGCCCCTGGGTATCGCAGAGAAAGCCAGAGCCGGTTCCCTCTTGGGGCGTGGGCTGCATGAAAAAGTCATATGTCCAGTTTTTGGGAAATTGCTTTTTGCTTTAGATACCCAACTCGCTGCGCAGTTGCATGAAACGGATGACATCGCCACGCCGTAACATGCCGATCACCCTGTCCCCCTCGACCACTGGCAGTTGACCTACATTGTGGGTATTCATATACGTTAACGCAGTGTTGCCATCGTCTTTAGCCGAGACCGTGGCCAGCCTTTCCCAGGGAGTCATCACCTCTCTGACCAGCGTTGAGAGCCATTGATGCCGGGGCACGGCTTTGACATCGTGCAGGCAGATGATCCCCTGCAGGTGATCGTCGTCTGCCACGGGATAGGCGTGATCGCGGCGGCGCAGGACATAGTCTTCCACAACCTGTCCGATGGTGAGAGTAGGAGAGATTGTCTCAAAATCGCGGGTCATCATATCCTCAACTCGAACGTCCCGTAGCATATCGCGCACGACCACCTGATGATAACCGCTAATCGAAGCGTTGCGCAAGAACCAGCCGATGAAGGCTATCCACAGGCCGTTGATGAAAGCGCCGGTGAAGACCTGCCAGACACCCCACAGCATGAACAGCAAGGCGATCCCCTGACCAAACCAGGAAGCCACGAGGGTAGCTACTCTCAGGTTGCCGCTGACTCCCCAGATCAAAGCCCGCAGCACCCGTCCCCCGTCCAGGGGGAAGCCGGGGATAAGGTTGAAGAAGGCCACACTGGCGTTCATGATGGCCAGATAGCCAGCCAGGGCACCCACGGGCTCGGAAAATCCGCGCGCCGCCAACCACAAAACTCCGAAGGCCAAGGCTATGGCCAGGCTGGAGAGGGGCCCCGCGAGGGCCATGAAGAGCTCTTTGAGGGCCCGGTCGGGCTCTTCGGTGATCTGAGCCACACCACCAAAGATGAACAGGGTAATGCTTCGCACCTTCTCTCCCTGGCTGATGGCTATCAGTGAGTGGGCCAACTCGTGGGCCAGAATCGAGGCGAAGTAAATGAGGCTGGCAGCCGCCCCCACCGTCCAATGCAGCCAACTATCCCAGCCAGGGTATTGGTTGGGGAAATACGAACCGGCCAGAGTCCAGGTGATCAACACAAAGACGATGAGCCAGCTCGAATCAATGTTGATATCAATACCGAAAATCCTGGCGATACGCCATGTTCCTCTCATCGGTCTTTTTCTCCTCGAATTGCTCTCTTTGCAAGAATAAGGTTGTCTTACTGTCCTGAGCCAAGTGGGAGGGGCTAGCGAGACTCTCCCTCTCTTCTACTTGACGGAGATGCTGATCTTCTTCGGCTTGACCTCGGGCACCTTGGGCAGGGTGATCTCCAGGATACCGTTCTCGTAATTGGCCTCGATCTTCTCCGTATCCACGCCGGCCGGTAGGTGGACGTCACGGGAGAAGTTGCCGACATAGCGCTCGCAGCAGTAGTAGTCTTCGTCCTTGACCTCCCCCTCGGCCTTGCGCTCGCCATCAATGGTCAGGATGTCGCCAGTAATAGAGATGCCGAGGTCTTCCCTGTCCACGCCCGGCAGTTCGGCCTTGATGACCACCTTGTCCTTGCGGTCGAACATATCCACCCGTGGTGCCCACTCCCCCCGGACCGCTAAGAAGTGCCGTGTCCAAGGGCGCCAGCGGAAAGGCCACTCCGCCAAGAGACGTTCCATTTCCTCTTCCATCTCGCGGAAGGGCTCCCACCTTCTGAGTCCCCTACGGGGCCTCCACCTCTCGAGTGCCATGATCATCCCTCCTTTCAGCTTTTCGGATCGTTAAGCGTTGGCACAGCAATGCGTTTACTACGATGCCTTGCTCTTCTTCACGGGAGAGTCCCGCTTCTCGCCCCTTCGCTGCTTCATTCCCCTATCGTTTGGTTAAGGCAAATTAGGAAGCGGACGATCGAGTCGCCCGCCGCGCATATCGCTCATAACGAATCCCCTTCATTATCAAGCTACCCTACAGCCATACCGTTCCTCCTTCCAGGGGTCGCCATCGTTGTGATAGCCGCGTTGCTCCCAGAAGCCCGGCCGATCTTGAGCCATAAACTCCAGCCCGCGTACCCACTTGGCACTCTTCCAAAAGTACCGCTTGGGCACCACCAGGCGCAGGGGATAGCCGTGTTCGGGGGTGAGAGGTGCGTCACCGTAGCGATAAGCCAGCAGCACGTCGTCGTCCATCAAGGCCTCCAGCGGCAGGTTGGCGGTGAACCCATACTCGCTATGGATGAGCACATACCTGGCCTCGGGCAACGGACGGACGTGGTTCATCAACTCGCTAAAGACCACGCCCTCCCACACCGTGTCCAGCTTGCTCCAGCCGGTGACGCAGTGGATGTCAGTTATGACTCGCACTGTCGGCAAGGCGGTGAACTGTTCGTAGGTAAAGACGACTTCTTCTTCCACCAGCCCGAAGAGTCTCAGGTCCCACGTCGCCGGGTCAAATTTGGGGACGGGGCCGTAATGCAGCACCGGAAAACGATCGGTAAGGCGCTGACCTGGTGGAATGCGCTGATCAGGGATCATCTTTTTAGTTCCTCCGTAACTTTCACCATTCCTCCATCAGGCAAAACGCTCAAAACGATCCCGGCCGGCTTTGCAGATGGGACACTTGAGAGGTGGCTTGGGTCGAGCACACAGATAGCCGCAGACTTTGCAGCGCCAGACAGGGGTGCCGCTCCGGGTAAAACTGGCCAGTTCTTCATCATGTTCCTCGGTAGGTGGCTCGGGTTCCGCACCCCGTCGCTCCGGCACCGGCTGTAGCTCCTTCTCGCCCCGGAGGATCTCCTCCGAAACATAGAGAGCGCAATAGCAGGCCCCATACTCGTTCAGGTCGGGGTCACGGTAATCGCAAGGGCAGATGATGTCCAGGTCTTTTTCCCTGACTCCCTCGGCCAAGCGACAGGGACAGGCCCAGTAGCCGTATCGCTCTTCGTTGGTCAACAGCCCTTCCATCAAGTCGAGGACAAACTCGACGTCAGGGTTGAGATAGTAGCCCGCCGCCTCTCCCTCGCGCTTCAACCGCTCGTACAATGCCTGAGCTCCTGGTGAATTCATAGCCCCAGAACCTCCCGCAAGCGCTTCTCTTTGAAGCCTACGACAACCTCTTTATCGTCAACGACGACGGTGGGAAAAGTATGCCGGGGATTCCAGCGCTCCAGCTCTGCCATACAGCGGGCTTTCTCGGCTCCGCTCAAGAGATCAGCGTACTCGTACTCATAGTCAACGTTGTGAGCGTCCAGGAACCTCTTGGTCTTCTTGCACCAAGCACAGGTACTTAGAGCGTACAGTTTTACTTTTCTCAAGGTTTTCTCCGCAATTTTGCTATCCTATAAAGAAAGGAAGCTCCTCGCTGTCCCACCAGGTCTGATTGTCCGCCAGGTAGTCGCGGGAGCTTTGCAGGATCTCGTAGTGACGGTCCTCTTCCTTAGCCAGGAACTCGTAGATTTGCCTGGCGGCCGGGTCGGTCTGTTCCTCGGCGGCTCTCTTGTACAGGTCGTAGGAGAGTTGCTCGGTCTCCATACCGAACTCCAGGGCAGCCACGTCTCCTTCCAGCGACGGTTGGCGGGCCGGGGTAAAGATCGCCCCCGGCTCGGGATACTCCTCACCGGGTAGGTCAGGGTTGGCCGGATCGAGGGCCAACTCCTGTTCGAGCGCCTGGATGGGGTCTATCCAGCCTTGCCCTGATTCCAGCGCCTCGTACTCGACCAACAGCAGGCGCAAGTGCCTTTCCTCGTCGTCTGCCAGGCCACGAAATGTGCTCTTGCCTCTCTCCCCGATGGCCCGTTCAGCCGCCTCGTTGTAGAACTTGTAGCCGTCGCGCTCGATTTGCATCGCGCGGCGCAGGATGCCCAATGGGCTGTTCCAATCCATTTTGTTTCCTCCTCATGTGACCTTTGGTGCGCAAGTGTAGTAACCAACCTCCACCGTGCACCGAAAACAGGGATACGGGGGCCATCGCGAATAGAAACGCTCAGGGCTCGTCCCCGGCAGGCTTGATCGCTTCTTGCAACTGTGTCATCAGCATCGGTTCCGGCACGGCCCCTTCGATCTGGATCGTCCCTTTATTTTATTGACTCTACTCGTTTCTTGATGTAGACTCTGTATTCCCCATCCTTTTCTTCAATTCCCAGGAACTCGTGGCCCGTACTCTCACACCAGGCTGGTATGTCGGTGACGATGCCCTTGTCATCGGCTATCACCTCCAATACCTGGCCCACTTTCAGTTCCTTGATCTTGTCCGTGGTTTCGATGATGGGCATCGGGCAGTACAACCCCATGCAATCCAAAACAGCGTCGGCTTCCATCGCTCCCTCCCTTCTGCCATCCGCCACCTAGATGAACAAATTCACCGTGCCCTTACGAGCCTCACCCAGAAATGTAGCTGCCCCGGCAAAGCTGTCCACCTGCGGGATGAAGGTGTCCTCCCCCAGGCCCATGACGCCTATGCTGGTAGTACAGGCCACGAACTTGACCCCCAATCGTTTGGCCGTGGCTATCGAGTCCTCCAGTGAAGGCATCCGCACCTCGCCCATCAACTTTTTCATCATCCACGTGCCCAGGCCAAACATGTGGAATTTGCTTAGGGGCAGGCGCCGACTGCCACCACGGTTCATCCAGTTGAGCATCTTGCGCATCAGCCCTTTGCTCTTCAATCGCCCACGGTTCTTTTTGATGACGTTCAATCCCCAGAAGGTGAAGAACATCGTCACGTCCATCCCCATGCTGGCTGCAGTAGTGGCAATGTTGAAACTGGCCAGCGCCTTGTCCAACTCACCGCTAAAGACCACGATCGTCGCTTTTTCTCTCTCAGCCATAGCCTTTCACTCACTATGCGCCTTCTGCCACCGCTATCTTGGCTCCGCACTCGGGGCACTCCTCAGCCCCCTGGGGTAAAGGCTCACCACATTCGGGGCAGAAATCCAACTCGGCCCCGCAGACTCGGCAGATGGGGTCGTGTTCCTCCACGGAACTTTCACAGTAGGGGCACACGCAATGCTTCTCCCCTTCCGCGGGCTCCATTTTGTCCTTTATCTTCACTGGCTCTCGGGGGCCCCGTCCCCTGGATTCGTAATCCTCGATGGCCTTGTGCAGGGCATCGGCTCCCAGATTGGAGCAGTGCATCTTGTTGGGGGGCAAGCCGTCCAACTCGCTGGCTACGTCCCTGTTGGTCAGCTTCTTGGCCTCCTTTAGAGTCATCCCTGTGGCCATCTCACTGACCATGCTGGAGACGGCGATGGCCGCGCCGCAGCCAAAGGTCTTGAACTTGACGTCGGCCAGACGCTCCCCGTCGTCTACCTTTATGTAAAAGGCCATCATGTCACCGCACACGGGGTTGCCGACCGTGCCCACCCCATCGGCGTCAGGTATCTCGCCCACGTTGCGCGGGTTCATGAAATGATCCATCACTTTGTCACTGTATGTCGGCATTGTGTTCCTCCTGACTTTAATCTCCTTTGTACAAAGGCGACATCTGTCGCAACCTCTCGACGATAGGTGGCAGGACCTCTGCCACGTAATCCACGTCTTCGACGGTGTTGCTTTCGCCCAGGGTAAAGACCAGCGACCCCTGCGCCAGAGCTGCCTCCAGACCGATGGCCATCAGTACGTGAGACGCCTTGAGGGCACGTGAGGTGCAAGTGGAGCCGCTGGAGGCGGCAATGCCCTGCATGTCCAGCATGAGGAGCATGGATTCGCCCTCAATGAACTCGACACAGACACTCACATGGCCAGGTAAGCGCATGGTAGGGTGCCCCGTTAGATGGACCCCGTCAATCTCTGAGGTCAGGCGTTCTATCAAACGATCTCGCAAGGGGGCCAGCCTCTCCGCCCGCTGGGCCAGGCCCTCCTTCGCCAGCTCAGCGGCCATGCTCAAACCCGCGATAGCCGGCACGTTCTCCGTGCCGGCACGGCGGCCACGCTCCTGTATGCCGCCGTCAATGAGGGGCATGAGGCGAGTGCCCCGCCTGATGAATAGCGCTCCCGCCCCTTTGGGGCCATAGAACTGGTCTCCCGCCAGGCTCAGCAAGTCCACGCCCAATTCTTTCACATCTACGGGGATTACCCCCACCGTTGCCACGGCATCGGTGTGGAAGATGACTCCTCTTGCCTTCTCCTTGACAGCCCGAGCGATCTCGGCCACAGGTTCGATGGTGCCAATTTCATTGTTGGCGTGCATCACAGAGACGAGCGTGGTGTCGTCGCGGATGGCGGCCACCACGTCATCGGCATCCACCAGGCCGTGCTGGTCAACAGGCAGCCGCGTGACCTCAAAGCCCAGCTTCTCCAGGGTCTGGGCGGCGTTGAGTACTGACTGGTGCTCAATGGCCGAGACGATCACGTGTTGGCCCTCGTTCTTTTCCTTTGGGCGGTTCATCAGGGCGATGCCCTTCACGGCCATGTTGTTGGCCTCACTGCCACTGGCGGTAAAGTAAATCTCGTTGGGCCTGGCGCCGATCAAAGCGGCAACTTTTGCCCGGGCTTCCTCGACCGCCTCCCGAGGGCCCTCACCGAAGCTGTGCAGGCTCAGAGGATTGCCAAACTGTTCCTGCAGATAAGGCAGCATCGCCTCTATCACCTTTGGATGGATAGGGGTGGTAGCGGCGTGATCGAAATAGACTTTTCTCATTATGCCCCCCAATTCAGCACACAAGCTCGTTAATTAAGCAAAGCCGTGCTCTTGATGCTTTTCCGCAATGGCGGCGGCCAGATCATCCAAAGCCTTAAAATCCGCCTCTTTGGGGAACCCTCTACAGAGGACGGGGTCCAGCATCTCTACCTTTAGATTGGGAATCAATCCCGCGATTTGCTCCACAGCCTTGCTGCTCCAGCCGTAGGAGCCGATGATCGAGGCGAACTTTAGTTTGGGTCGCAAGGCATTGGCCAGGTATGCGGCGTAGAAAACGTTGGGATGCGGACCGACGTGTACCGTAGGCGTGCCGATGACTATGGTGGCAGCATCAACCAGGGCTATCGCCAGTTTTCCAATGTCGGTCGCGGCCAAATTGAACTGATGCACCGTGACGCCTCTTTCGGCCAACGCACTAACCAGGTAGGTCACCATTTTCTCGGTACTGCCGTGCATTGAGACATAGGGCAGCACTACAACATTCTTGGGGTTCTCTGAAACCCAATCGCGGTAAGCGTCGATGATGAACGAAGGCTGGTCATAGAGGGGGCCGTGACTGGGCGCAATGAGATCGATTTCGTGCTCCTCTACCTTTTCCAGATTCTTCCGCATGATCTTGCGGAAGGGCATCATGATCTCGGCATAGTATCGCTTGGCCGCCTCGTAAACGCGTGCCTCGTCGGTCACGTATAGATCGGTGGTAGCCAGGTGCGAACCGAAAAAGTCACAGGAGAAGAGAATGTTGTCCTCTTGAAGACAAGTCACCATCGTTTCGGGCCAGTGAACCCAGGGAGTATGAAGGAACTTCAAGGTCTTGTTTCCCAATGATAGGCTCTCCCCATCCTCGACGGTGATAAACCTGTCCTCCGGAATAAGCAAGAGATCGATGAGCATGCCCTGTCCTTTAGGTGTGGTGACGATCTTGGCGTTTTCGTATTTCTCCAGGACTCGCGGGATGGCTCCAGAATGATCCTGTTCGGCGTGGTGCGCAATAATGTAGTCAATGTTCTGGACGCTCTCCAACTGAAACAGAAGGACATCGATCATGCTGGGATCAACGGTATCCAACAATGCCGTTTTCTCGCTTCCCTGGATCAGGTAGGCATTGTAACTTGTTCCGTCGGGGAGTGGTATCAGGGAGTCGAATAGGCGTCTGTCCCAGTCAATGGCGCCCATCCAGTAAACACCATCTCTAATTTTTCTCGCTTTCATGCCATCACTCCTCATTGGCCCCTGTCGGCGTGAAACAGCAATAACCGATCTCGTCGCTTCGTGTCCTGATTGCCTCCCAAACGCCAGCATCCGTTATGCTCTGTACTGCTGTGGGATATTTGGCAGTCATTACTCTACCTCCTCCCCGGCCTCGGTTTGCGGCGGACGATTCTTCATCAGCCGCTCGTATTTGTCCAGGCCGATGCATTCCTTGGCGGCGGCACACCAATCAATGCAGGACGCGCCCCGTTCCCTGCTGACCCAGAAGCCGCACTGATGGCAACGGGCCATCGGCTCATGGGACCATATCTCCACTTCGTTCCCGCACCGGGGACACACGACATCTTTGGGCCGCACTTCGCGGAAAGTGACAGCCCCCGGGCAACCTTTGTGCA